>JBEGVB010000078.1:0-4384 GCA_041178545.1 Planctomycetota bacterium | reverse complement strand
CGAGGCAGACGACGTGATCGGCACGCTTGCCGTGCAGGGCCGCGAGGCCGGCATGGAGGTCTACATCGTCACGGGCGACAAGGACTTCCTGCAGCTGGTCGGTCCGCACATCCACCTGTGGAACCTGCGCTCCTCCACCACCAAGCCCGAGGTCATGGGCCCCGCGGAGGTGGAGGCGAAGTGGGGCGTGAAGCCGTCGCAGATCGTCGACCTGCTCGCGCTCATGGGCGACAGCTCCGACAACGTGCCCGGCGTGCCCAAGGTCGGCGAGAAGACAGCCGTCGAGCTGATCCAGCAGTTCGGCTCGCTGGACGCGGTGCTCGCCCGCGCAGAGGAGGTCAAGAAGCCCTCGATCCGGCAGTCCCTGCTGGAGAACCGCGAACTCGCAGAGCTGTCGCGCCGCCTCGTGACGCTGCAGACCACGCTGGAACTGCCCGTCGACCTGGCCGCGATCGGCCCTGCCGAGCCGCACCCGGACAAGCTGCGCGAACTGTTCACGCGTCTCGAGTTCGAGTCGCTGCTCCGCTCGCTGCCCTCGGTGAAGAAGGCCGACGACGTCGAGAAGCACTACGTGTGCGTGCGCACCGAGCAGCAGTTGCACGACCTCGTGCACGGCTTGCGCAAGGCAGGGAGCTTTGCCTTCGACACGGAGACCACGAGCCTGGACGTCCGGCAGGCGAGGCTGGTGGGACTCTCCTTCTCCTTCGAGCCGGGCCGGGCCCACTACGTGCCCCTCAACGCACAGCCGCCCGTACTGGCCGGCGGGGCCGAGGCCGTGCTCGCGGCACTGCGCGGCGTGCTGGAGGACCCTCTGCTGCGCAAGACCGGCCAGAACGCGAAGTACGACATGGCAGTGCTGCGCGGCGCGGGCATCGAGGTGCGCGGGCTGGAGTTCGACACCATGCTGGCCTCGTACTGCATCGCACCCGGCATCGTGTCCCACGGGCTCGACGAGATGACGCTGCGCCACTTCGGCCACGTCAAGATCCCCACCAAGCAGCTGCTGGGCACGGGCAAGCAGCAGAAGACCTTCGACCAGGTCGACCTGCAGAGTGCGGCCGAGTACGCGTGCGAGGACGCCGACTACACGTGGCGGCTGCGCTCCGTGCTCGCGCCCGAGCTGGCGGCCAACGGCGTCGAGTCGTTGTTCCACGACCTGGAGATGCCGCTGGTGCCGGTGATCCTCGACATGGAGTGGGAAGGCATAGCCGTCGACCGGGAGCACCTCGAGCGCCTCGGCCGCGACCTCGGCAAGCGCATCGTCGAGCTGGAACGCCGCGTGCACGAGCGCGCTGGCGGCGAGTTCAACATCGGCAGCCCGGCGCAGCTGGGCGAGGTGTTGTTCGACAAGCTGGAGGTGCACCGGGCAGCGGACATCAGCAGGCCCAAGCGCACCAAGACCGGCCAGTACAAGACCGATGCCGAGGTGCTGGAGAAGCTCGCCCCCTTCCACGAGGTGCCGCAACTGGTGCTCGAGTGGCGCATGCTCACCAAGCTGAAGGGCACCTACGTCGACAGCCTGCCGGAGATGATCGACCCCGGCACCGGTCGCATCCACACGAGCTTCAACCAGGCGGTTGCCGCCACCGGGCGCCTCAGCTCCGACAACCCCAACCTGCAGAACATCCCCATCCGCACCCCGGAGGGGCAGAAGGTGCGCAGCGCGTTCGTGTCGCGCGCAAGGGACTGGGTGCTGCTGTCCGCCGACTACAGCCAGATCGAGCTGCGCATCCTCGCGCACCTCTCAGGCGACAAGGCGCTGGTGGACTCGTTCCGCAAGGGCGAGGACATCCACCGGCGCACCGCCGCGCTCGTGCACGGCATGATGCCGGAGCTCGTCACCCCGGAACTGCGCAACCAGGCCAAGGTGATCAACTACGGGCTCGTCTACGGCATGGGTGCGAGCCGGCTCGCGAGCGAGACGGGCCTCACCCCGCCGGAGGCACGCAAGTTCATCGACGCGTACTTCCGCGCACTGCCAGGGGTGAAGCGCTACCTCGACGAGAGTCTCGACCAGGCACGCAGGACCAAGCAGACGGTCACGATGTTCGGCCGCAAGCGGCCATTGCCCGACATCGATGCCGACAACGCCATGATCCGCATCGCCGCCGAGAACATGGCCGTCAACACGCCGATCCAGGGCGCGGCTGCAGACATCGTCAAGCGCGCCATGCTGCGGGTGCACGCCCAGCTCGCGAAGAGGAAGCTGCGGGCCAAGCTCATCCTCCAGGTCCACGACGAACTGGTGCTCGACGTGCCGGAGGACGAACTGCGCGAGGTCGAGATCCTGCTCAAGGACGCAATGACGGGCGCGGCCGAGCTGTCCGTGCCGCTCGAGGTGAGCATGGGGCACGGACGCTCCTGGCTGGCAGCCCACTGAGACGGGTTGGGTGGCCGCGCAGGCGGGTCAGCGCCCTGCGTCCGCCGGTGCCTGCAACCGCGGACCGGCCTCCTGGCGCGTGACGATGGGCACGTACCCGACCTCGAGTCCCTTCGGGGGATTGACCAGCACGGCGGGGTCCAGCTCTGCGAGCGGACCGCTCGCAGGCGGCGGCAGGTAGCGCAACTCGCGGGTCCAGTGCCGGTGCAGCAGTTCCACCCGCGCCTGCATGCGCTCGCGCTCCTCGACGGTCAGGTCCGCGTTCTGCAACGCGGGCTGGTCGGCAAAGCGGTACCAGCTGTACGTGACGATGCTGCCGTCCCCCAGCTCGGCACGGAACGGTCCGGCTGCAGGACCAGGCGTCGCCCAGCAACCGTCCTCCGGGGTCACGTAGGGCTCGGGCACCTCGCGTCGTGCCGGGGCGAAGCGCGCCGTGCGCAACGCGTCGGGCTCCCCTGCGGACTCGCCAGTGACCGGCTGCCACTGCGGCGACTTGCCGGAAGGGACCACGCGGTACCGTTCGGGCAGGACCGCGAGGCCGTCGCTTCCGACTGCCACGTGGCTGCGGTCCCACTGGAACCCGAACGTGTGCCCGTCCCCCGCAAGGGGCTTGGCGAGGCGGGCCCAGTCCAAGGCAACCCGGTTCTCCTTCTGCACCTCCGGGGTGTGGATGCGCCACGTCGACCAGCCCTTGCCCGTGAAGCGGTGCAGCACGCCCTTGTCCTCGTCGACCGCGGATGGGGCAACCGGACCACCGCGGAACCATGCATCCACCGCGTCCCAGACCGCATCACGGCGGTAGGAACGGATGCGGTGGACGAGGGCGGAACGGCCTTCTGCATCGGCAGGGAAACGCGTGGCCGCGACGCGCGCGAGCTGCGTGCCGTCACTGCCCGCCGCGACCACCGCAGGCACGTACTGCGTCTCCATCTGCAGGGCCCGGTTGGGGTCCGCAGGCCGGCTGTCGAGGAACATGCCCGCGAACTCGGGCTTCTCGACCGATGCCGAGGAGAAGAAGTAGGGCGTGAAGAACGCCACCGGGCCACGGAACGTGGCCGTGTCGAGGAACAGCGTCCAGCACTGGTTGCCGGTGGGCACGTCGGCACCGGCGGTCTTGGCCTTGGGTTCGGTGAGCGGCAGCGGCAGGTAGCCGTAGCCGAACAGCTGGCCGCTCGTGCCCTGCGCGAGGTTGAGGCCATCCGGCGGCCACAGCACCCAGGGGCTGAGCTGCGCGACACCGTACTTGCCGAGGGGGCGGCTCCAGTCGCGGCCCTTGCCGGCACCGGGCCCGTTCGCCCACATCGAGAAGTTGAGTGCGACGCCGCCCATGATGAACTTCGGCGTGGGCGTGGCGAAGCGCGTGTCGCGCCACCAGCCGAGCCCGCCCTCGATGTCGGAGTAGATCTTCTCCTTCGGCTTGTCCTCGCCGAGGTTCGCGAACATCCAGGTGCCGAACAACCCGGTCTGGAACCGGCTGCCCGGATGCTCTGCGAGCAGCGGCCAGGCCGCGACGTGCATGGAGAAGCCGCCGCCGTGGGCAGCATCCACGCGTTCCTGCGGGGCGCCGAGGTAGCCGTCCATCTGCCCCTCCTGGGCCACTGCCAGTGGAGCGAGCACGGGAGCCAGGAAGGACGCGAGCAGTGGCGTACGAGAGGCCATGTGCGCAGGGTACGGGCGGGCGGCGTCCGCCCGTCACGAAACCTTGCGCGCGCGCCTCACTGCCGGACCGTGACGGCGACAACCCTGTCGCAGGGCGCCAGTGCAGCCACGCAAGGCGGGCTTCCAACACCAAACGAGTTCGACTTGCACGGCGTGCCCGTGATACCAAGCATGAGCGACCTTGGGCGGCAGCAACCAGCCGACCGGAAACAAGGATCTTCACTCGGCTGACGATCACATGGCTGTTGCCGCAGCAGGAGTGTCCGGCGCTCAAGAACCGAGCGCGAAAGCACCGATGAAGATCGCCATGGTGCTACTGAAGTGTTCCGAGTGTGCTGGCAAGGT
>JBEGVB010000077.1:0-18149 GCA_041178545.1 Planctomycetota bacterium | reverse complement strand
CGCCGAGCAGTCCAAGACCGGCGCGGCCACCAACATCATCCACGGTCTCGCCACCGGCATGGCCTCGACCTGGCTGCCCGTGCTGCTGCTCGCCGTCGGCGTGTGGGGCTGCAACCAGATCGCCGGCATGTACGGCATCTGCGTCGCGGCAGTGGGCATGCTCAGCACGCTGGGCATCTCGCTGGGCGTGGACGCCTACGGCCCGGTGGCCGACAACGCAGGCGGCATCGCCGAGATGTCGCACCAGGACCCCTCGGTGCGCAAGCGCACCGACTCGCTGGACGCCACCGGCAACACCACCGCGGCGATCGGCAAGGGCTTCGCCATCGGTTCGGCCGCCCTCACCGCACTGGCCCTGTTCAGCGCCTACAAGACGCAGGCCGACGGCTTCGCCAAGAAGGCGGGCACGGTGGTCGACCTGTCGCTCGCCAACGCCGACGTGGTCATGGGCCTTCTGATCGGCGCCATGCTGCCGTTCCTGTTCTCGTCGATGGCCATGAAGGCCGTGGGCAAGGCCGCGAACGCGATGGTCGAGGAGGTGCGCCGCCAGTTCCGTGAGATCAAGGGACTGATGGAGGGCACCGCCGAGGCCGACTACGCCCGCTGCGTCGACATCTCCACCAAGGGCGCGCTGCGCGAGATGGTGGTGCCGGGCCTGCTGGCGATCGTCGCCCCGCTCGCCGTGGGCATGATCTTCGGCAAGGCCGCGTGCGGCGGCCTGCTGGCCGGCGCGACCGCCTCGGGCGTGATGATGGCCCTGTTCATGGCCAACGCCGGTGGCGCGTGGGACAACGCCAAGAAGTACATCGAGGCCGGCCACCTGGGTGGCAAGGGCAGCGACGTGCACAAGGCTGCGGTCATCGGCGACACCGTCGGCGACCCCTTCAAGGACACGGCGGGTCCGGCCATCAACATCCTGATGAAGCTGATGACCATCGCCGCCCTGCTGGCGCTGCCGCTCTTCAAGTGAGCCGCCCGGGCGGGCCTCGGCGCCTTGCGCTGGCCCGCCCACCCGCGACCCCGCGCTGCGGGGTCGCCTGCCCCGGGAACACCCTGCGGGAGCCCTTTGCCCGTTCTCCCGGGGGAGAGGGCTTTGAGACCCGGGGCTTGGCGCTATCGTTCGGCCAGCTTTGAGCCCCAAGAAGACCGCACCCGTCCGTCCCCCCGCCCCGGCACCCACCCGCGAGAACCGCGCCGACGCCGCCACCACCGCGCGCGCACAGGCCATTGCGCAACTCCTCGACGGCAAGCAAGCCGAGGGCGTCGTGATCCTCGACGTGTCGAAGGCGCTGGCCATCACCGACTACTTCGTGGTCGGCACCGTGAGGAACACGCGGCAGGCGCACGCCATCGCCCGCGACGTGGATGCACTCGTGAAGGCCGAGACCGGCCGTCGCCGCCGCAACCCCGGTGCCCTCGATGCCGAGGAGAGCGCGTGGATCCTGCTCGACTACCACGACATCGTGGTGCACCTGCTGCAGGCGGAGGCGCGCACCTTCTACGACCTGGAGACGATGTGGGCAGATGCCCCGCGGCTCGCGTTCACCCCGGCCCCCAAGGGCGTGGCCGAGGAGGCCGTGCAGCCGAAGCGCTCCGACCGCAGCCGCTTCCGCATCCTCCCCGACGAGGACGAGAAGTCCTGAGCCGGGAGCGCCACGACACCGTGACGACCGGATCGCGCATCGTGTTCGAGGGTGTCGAGGTCGACCTCTCCCTGCCGGTGCGGCGCCCGGGCCCCGGCCGCGGCGGGGCACGCAAGGGCGCAGGCCGCAAGCCCAAGGGCGAGGTGGCGATGCACACGCACCTGACCCGCCTCGAGATCCCCGAGGACAAGCCGGTGCTGGCCACCGTGAAGATCGACAAGGGCCTGCCCTCGCTGCGCACGCCCGAGACGAGGGCGCTGCTGCTCGACTGCCTGTACCACAACAAGCACCGAGGCGGCTTCCGCATCGCCCACTTCACGATCCGTGCAGACGAGATGCAGTTCGTCGTGGAGCCGGAGACGCGCCACGCGATGACCTTCGGCATGCAGGGCCTGATGATCCGCATCGCCCGCAACCTGAACCGCATGTGGGGCCGCAAGGGGCGCGTGTTCGCGGACCGCTACCACGAACGCGTGCTGGAGAAGACGCACGAGGTGCACGAGGTGCTGCAGTCGATGCTCGACGCAGACCCGGAGACGCACGAATACAGCTCGGCCCCGTGGTGCGACGGTTTCGAGGAGCCGGTGACGACGCCGGAGTCCGAGCGGATGCACAAGCCGGTGATCCAGCCGCACACCTGGCTGCTCGCCTCGGGCTGGAAGCGCCACGGCCTGCTCAAGGGCCGCGTGCGGCCGGCGCGGCGGCCGCGCGACTGACGGTCAGAACCAGTCGGGCTTGCGCTCGGGGTCGAGCCCCATCGCCTGCAGGACCAGTCCGCTCACGTAGTCGGGCTCGATCGAGAACTCCTTGAGGGTCTCGTAGCAGGTGCCCGCCTTGATCGACATCAGGGCCAGCGCGAGGTGCTCGGGCTCGACCTTGGCACCACCCAGCTCGTCGCGCGCCTCGCGCGCACGGTGGAAGGCCGTCATGACGTGGCGGTTGAACGGTGCGTTCTGCATCACCGGCGGCTCGCGGTGCGGGAGCTTGGCCACGTAGTCCGAGAACATGTCGGGGTCGACGTTCAGGTCGAGGAAGATGTGGTGCAGGCACACGCTCTTGTCGGCCGTGAGGCCGTAGATCAGGTGCCCGGTGGCCACCGACTCGTCCTGCAGCTGGACAGCCAGCTGCTTGGCGCGCTCCACGGCCTGAACCGTCTTCTCGGCGAAATCCTCGAACATGGGGGCGAGGAATCTACCCAGCGTGGCGCGGGCGGGAAGCTCCGTAGGGTCTTTTCCGGGTGCTGGGGCAGCTGGGTGCCGACCTTAAGGCCGCCGCGGCCCCTGGGGCCCGGGCCTGCCGGGCACGTGGCCGCCCTCAGTTGCCCGGTTTGCGGTTGGCGAGGCGTACGGCGCGGCGCTGTTGGGCGTCGGCGTAGCGACGCTTCTCGTCCTCGGTCTCGGGGACCACTGGCGGCACCGGCATGGGGGTGGCGTTGGCCATGTCGAGCGAGACGAAGGTCAGGTAGGCAGAGACGACGTGACGGCGGGCACCCGTGTCCCTGCGCTCGTGCCAGACCTTCACGCCCACCTCCATCGAGGTGCGCCCGGCGAAGTTGACGGAGGCGAGCAGCACCACGACCCCGCCCACGGGCACCGGGTTGTGGAAATCGATGCGGTCCACGGAAGCGGTGACGACCGGGGTGCGGGCGTGGCGGCCGGCTGCGACCGCGGCGCAGATGTCGACCCAGTGCATGACGCGGCCACCCATCACGTTGCCCAGCGGGTTGGCGTCGTTGGGGAACACGATCTCCGTCATCTCGACGCGCGAGGCGGACACGGGACGCGGGGTGAGGTCGGGCTGGGTCATGGTGTCAGCGATCGGTACGGGGCGTCGTGGCCTCGGCGGCCGCGGGATCCGACTTGGGCTCGAGCACGAGTTTCGGCAAGGGTTCTGGTGGCAGGCCCAGCAGCTGCGCCACGCCCTGCACCATCGGCCACACGCCGAGGTCCTGTTCCTCCTCCTGGAACGGCACGCGCCGGCTGAAGCGCCCGATGTCGGTGGCATGGCCGACCCACTGCCCACGCAGGTCGAGGACGCGGTAGTAGGTGAAGGACGTCGGCGGTGCCGACTCGCCGCCCGCAGGCACGTACATGGGCTCCTCGACCCGCAGTTCGACGACGTGGCCCGCGAGCGTGGCACCCTGCACGACCTGCCAGCGCCGCAGCTCGGTGACCTTGCGCGGCACGATCGCGTCCTTGCGCTCGACGGTCGTGCTGGTGCACGAGGCGGCACAGCACAGCACGAGGAGGGTCAGGGGAATCGCGGGACAACGCAGCATGCGGGTGTGGCGGCGGGGAGGCTCGGACCCGATGATGCCGCCCCTCGCCAGCAAGGGCCACACAGCCCAGCCAGAACCATGACCCTGATGAAAGGCATCCAGCTCCTCGCGCCCGGCCAGTACCGCCTGCGCAACGACCTCGAGCTCCCGCAGCCGGGCCCCAAGGAGGTCCGCATCCGGGTGGCGGCCGCGGGCATCTGCGGCACCGACGTGCACATCTGCGCGGGCGACCCGTCGATGAACCACCTCATCGCCCCGCCGGTGACCCTGGGACACGAGTTCTGCGGCCACGTGGACGCCGTCGGCGCCGAGGTGCAGGGCTTCAGGCCCGGCGACTACGTGAGCGCCGAGATGCACGAGATCTGCGGCACCTGCCCGGCGTGCCTCAACCACGCGTACCACGCGTGCATGAGCTCGAAGATCCGTGGCATCAACCTCAACGGCGCGTTCGCCGAGTTCGTGGTCGTGTCCGCGAGCAACGTGGTGAAGCTCCCCGCCAAGCTGCCGGTGAAGGTCGCAGCCATCCTCGACCCGCTCGGCAACGCCGTGCACACGACCATGAAGGTGCCGGTGCAGGGCAGGACGGTGTCGGTGGTCGGCTACGGCCCGATCGGCGCGATGTGCGCCGAGATCGCCGTGTTCCTCGGTGCCAAGCACGTGTTCGTGCTCGACGTGTCGGACCTCGCCCTCGACCGCGCGAAGGCCTGGGTCGCCGGCCGGAAGCTCGACGGCAAGGTGACCGTGGTGGATGCCCGCCAGTCCAAGCCTGGCCCGGTCGACACGGTGGTTTCCGCCACGGGCGGCGGCGTCGACGTGGCGCTGGAGATCAGCGGCCACCCGGTCGGCATCAACAACGCGATCCAGATGACGCGCGCCGCCGGTCACGTGGTGCACCTGGGCATCCCCAAGGCAGAGTCGGTGCTGATCGAGAAGTTCAGCAAGAACTTCATCTTCAAGGGCCTCACGCTCCATGCGGTGATCGGGCGCGAGATGATGCGCACGTGGGAGCAGATGCTCGACCTGCTGGACAAGGGCCTCGACATCAGCGCCCTGGTGACCGCGGAGATGCGGCTCGAGGACTTCGGCACGGGCGTCGAGCGCTTCGGCAAGGGCCTGGAGGCCAAGGTCGTCATGTACCCCGCAGGCAAGCCGAAGTGACCTGAGCGGACCCGAAGAGACCAGCACACGCAACGAAGCCATGTACGAACAGGACCGCGCACGCTTCCAGGCCGAACTCGACGACATCCGCAACGCCGGCCTCTGGAAGGAGGAGCGCGTGCTGGAGAGCCCGCAGGGCGCCCGCATCCGCGTGCGCGGCAAGGACGTGCTCTGCATGTGCGCGAACAACTACCTGGGCCTCGCCAACGACCCGGGCCTGCGCGCTGCCGCCAAGTCCGCCATCGACACCCACGGCCTCGGCCTCGCCTCCGTGCGCTTCATCTGCGGCACACAGGACCTGCACAAGGAACTCGAGTGCCGCATCTCGGGCTTCCTCGGCACCGAGGACACGATCCTCTACACGTCGTGCTTCGACGCGAACGGCGGCTTGTTCGAGACCCTGATGGGCGAAAAGGACGCCATCATCAGTGACGCACTCAACCACGCGTCGATCATCGACGGCATCCGCCTGAGCAAGGCACAGCGCTTCCGGTACGCCAACGGCGACATGGTGGAGCTTGAGAAGTGCCTCAAGGAGGCGCAGGGCGCGCGCTCGCGCCTCATCGCCACCGACGGCGCGTTCAGCATGGACGGCTACGTGGCCAAGCTGCCGGAGATCTGCGACCTCGCGGAGAAGTACGGCGCCATGGTCATGGTCGACGACAGCCACGCCACCGGTTTCTTCGGCCCCACCGGCCGCGGCACGCCGGAGCACTTCGGCGTGATGCAGCGCGTCGACATCGTCACGTCGACCTTCGGCAAGGCGCTCGGCGGGGCAGCAGGCGGCTTCACGACGGGCAAGAAGGAGATCATCCAGCTCCTGCGCAACCGTTCGCGCCCCTACCTGTTCAGCAACACGATCCCGCCAGCAGTCGTGGGCGCGACCATCGCCTGCATCGACCGGCTGTCGAGCTCCACGGCCCTCCGCGACAAGCTGGAGCGCAACACCAAGTGGTTCCGCGAAGCCATGACCAAGGCGGGCTTCGCGATCGTGCCGGGCGTGCACCCGATCTGCCCCATCATGCTGGGCGAGGCCACCGTGGCCGTGGAGATGGCGCGCAGGATGCTCGACGAGGGCGTGTACGTGATCGGCTTCAGCTATCCCGTCGTTCCCAAGGGCAAGGCGCGCATCCGCGTCCAGATCAGCGCCGCCCACGAACTGTCCGACCTGGAGTTCGCCGTGGCCGCCTTCACCAAGGTGGCGCGCCAGATGGGCGTGATCTCCTGAGGACGACCGATGAAACCGCCTGACCTTGAGAAACTGCGCCGCTCGGGGTTCATCTCCGCCACGGCACGCGAGCACGGCAAGAAACTCATCAAGCCGGGTGCCAAGGTCGCGGACATCGCGTGCGAGGTCGAGCAGGTGATCCACGACATGGGCGGCAAGCCGGCCTTCCCGGCCCAGCTGTCGCGCAACCACATTGCCGCGCACTACTGCTCCGCGCCGGACGACCAGACCCGCATCCAGGCCGACGACATCGTCAAGCTGGACCTGGGCACGCAGGTGGACGGCTACGTGACGGACAATGCCGTGACCGTGGACCTGCGGGACGGGCCCGACTCGCTCCTCGTGGCGGCCTCCCGCATGGCGCTGGACAACGCCATCAGCGTGATGGGCCCGGGCGCCTCGATCACGGCCATCGGCGAGCAGATCGAGAGCACCATCAAGGCGCTCGGCTTCAGCCCGGTCTACAACCTCACCGGGCACGGTGTCGCGCGCTACATCATCCACTGCGCGCCCTCGATCCCGAACTTCCCCGACCGCAAGGCCGGACACCTGCGCGCCAACATGACCATCGCCTGTGAGCCCTTCGTCACCGACGGCAAGGGCTACATCCAGGAGAGCGGCGTGGCCGAGGTGTTCATGCTGAAGCGCGACATCCGCGAGAAGGACGGCGTGCCGCAGGACGTGATCGAGGCCGTTGCCGTCACCGAGGGCCTGCCCTTCGCCCGGCGCCAGCTGCTCCCGCGGCTGGGCAGCGCCAAGAAGGTCGAGGAGGCGATCCGCATCCTCACCCGCAAGGGACTCATCGAGGACTACCCGCCGCTGTGCGAGAAGCCCGGTACGCGCATCGCGCAGACCGAGCACACCATCTTCATCTCGGAGACGGGCGCGGAGGTCCTCACGCGCCTGCCGGAGGCCTGACCGGGTGCGCGTCGGGCTCGATGCACGCGAGGCGTTCCGGCAGCAGCCCCGCGGCATCGGTCTCTACGTAAGGCACCTGCTGCGCGAGTTCGCGCAGGCAGCGCCGCAGCACGAGTACCTGCTCTACCACCAGCTGGCGCAGGGCGAGACCTTCGAGCAGCCGCCGCGCACGCGCAGCGTCCGCATCGACCCGCCCGGCGACCGATTCCACTCCTGGGAGCGCGTTGGTGTCCCGCTGCGCACCGCACGCGACGCACTGTCCGTCTACCACGGCACCTACAACACGCTGCCACCGCGCTGGCCGCTGCTGCGCCGCACCCCGATGGTCGTGACCGTGCACGACCTGATCGTCACCTGGCACGAGGACGACCTGCAGGACAGCTACGTGCGCTACTGCCGCGCCGTGACGCCACGCGTGCTTCGCGACGCGGACATCGTGCTGACGGTGAGCGAGTGGAGCCGCAAGGACATCCTCGAGCGGCACCACGTCGACCCGGCCAGGGTCCGCATCTCCCTCAACGGCATCCACCCTGACTTCCTCGTGGACCCGCCTGCGGGCAGCGGCGCCGCAATGCGCACGCGCTGGTCCGACGGCCGTCCGTACGTGTTCAGCGTCGGCGCCCCACTGCGGCGCAAGAACACCGCACGGCTCATCGAGGCATGGGGTCGCGCCGTGGCACGGCAGCGCGAACTCCCCCACCTGCTGCTGGTCTCCGGTCTCGGCGCGGCGGCAGCGCAGTTCGCCGAGGTGGCAGCACGCTGTGGTGCCGCGGACCGGGTGCGGCTGCTGCCCTACGTGCCGCGCGAGGAACTGCGCTCCCTCTACGCCGGTGCCGACCTCACGGTGTACCCGAGCCTCGTCGAGGGCTGGGGCATCCCGGTGGTCGAGTCGCTGGCCATGGGAACGCCCGTGCTCACGAGCAACACGAGCGCCATGCCGGAGGCAGGCGGGCGATTCGCACGCTACTTCGACCCCGCGGACCTCGACTCCATGGCCAACGGTCTGGAGCACACGCTCGCGACCCTTGGCGAGTTCGCTCCGCTGCGCGCCGAGGCGGTTGCCCACGCGCGCAGCTTCACCTGGGCTCGCACCGCACAGAGCGTGCTGGCGGCCTACGAGGATGCCGCCCGATGAGCCCTGCACCAGACCTCGGCCTGCCCAGTGACTGGTCGCGGCGCCGCATCCTCGCGTACGGCGCATTCGCCCAGCTGGTGCTGCTGCTGGTGGCCGTCCGCCACGTGTTCTTCTGGGGCGGCGAGTGGGCCGAGTGGCTGCACGCTGGCGAGGCACTGGGCCTGCTGGTCGCCGTGGGGTTCGGCGGCGCCGCCTACGCGCAGTGCCTGCGACAGGCCACCAGCCTCCCGCCCGGCTGGATCCTCGGCGCGGGCGCGCTCGTCACGGCCATCGCCTGGCTGCAGCCGCCCTTCCTCAGCAGCGACGTGTTCGACTACGTCGCGCGTGGACGCGTCGAGCACCTCGGCCAGAACCCCTACCTCGTCACCACCGCGGCCATGGCCGCCGACCCGGCCACCGCGGGCGCGATGGTCGGCTGGCACGAGCGTGCCGAGTGGCAGCAGAGCTACTCGCCCTACGGACCGGTCAACTCGCTGGTCGCCTGGCTGTGCGTGTCGTTCGGCGCCGCAACCGGCGCCGGCGGCTGGGGCGCCGTCTACGCCTTCAAGCTGCTCTGCGCGCTGTGCCACCTCTCCGCAGGCTGGCTGGTCTTCCTGGCCCTGCGACAGCTGCAGGGCGAGCGCGAGGCACACCGCGGGCTCGCGCTCTGGGTCTGGAACCCGCTCCTCGTCCTGGAGTGCGCCAGCTCGGGCCACAACGACGCGATCCTCGCCGCCCTGCTCGCGTCTGCGCTGCTGGGGGTCGCCCTTGCCAGCATCGGCAGGGCCACCAGGGCGTTCGGCACCGCAGTGCTGGTCAAGCACGGGCTGCTGCCGACCGGGCCGCTGCTGCTCGCCCATGCCGTGCTGCGCGGCAAGACCATGAGCTTCTGCCTGGGTGCCCTTGCCGTGCTCGGGTTGCTGGCGCTGTTCACCTGGCGCTACTTCCTCGAGCCCGGCGCGCTGCAGTTCCTGGTCGACCAGCCCGGGATCCGCCGCTCGAGCCTGATTGCAGCTGCCACCGAGCTGTTCGGCCACGCCGCCGGCTCGGCCGTGTTCGCGTGCGGCGCACTTGCCGTGCTCGGTGTCGTCGCTGCAGGCCTGCGCCGCGTTGCAGAGCCGGCGCAGCTGGCCCACTGGTGCGTACTCGCGATGGCCGCCTTCCTGCTGCTCGCGATGCCCAACTTCTCGCCGTGGTACCACCTCTGGTGGCTGCCGTTCGTGGCACTCAGCCGCGCGCCGGTGGTGAGCCGTGCCGCGGAACTGCTCGGCTGGCTCGGGCCGCTTGCCTACCTGCCGTACCTCGCGTTCCGCACGTTCGGACCGGCACACCAGGTCTGGAACTACGCCATTGCAGGCATGTGGCCACTGCTGCTGGTGCTGCTGGAGTGGCGCAGCCTCGCGGGAATGCAGAAGCGGGTCGTGGCCGAGGCCGACAAACCCGCTTCCTGATCGCTCGCTCGTGGTCGCCGCGGCACGCGCGGCGAGGGTGGACTATCAACCACCGCCGGTGCGGCGCGGCTTGCCGGCTGGCGGGATGCCACAGGAGGCACCCTTCTTGGCGCCGCGGGCATCGGCAAGGATGCGCTCCGCGAGCTTGTCGGCGGCGTCGCTGGGCGGCATGCGCTCGTCGCGCGCGATCGTCCAGACCTCCTTGAGGGCCTCGGGGATGCGCTCGATGTGGTGCAGCGCGTTCTTCTCGTTGTAGCCGCCCTCGGCGAACTCCATGCCCACGTTGATGATGCCGCCTGCGTTGATGACGTAGTCGGGGGCATAGAGGATGCCGCGATCCTGCAGGTCCTTGCCGTGCTTGGGCGCGAGGAGCAGGTTGTTGGCTGCGCCTGCGATCACCTTGCACTTCAGGGCCGGGATGGTGTGGTCGTTGAACACGGCGCCGAGGGCGCAGGGCGCGAGCACGTCGCATTCCATGGTGAGGATCTGCTCCTCACCCACCGGCGTGAAGCCGATCTCCTTCGCCAGCTTGGCGAGGCGCTCGGCGTGGCGGTCGGCGGCGAACACCTTCGCACCTGCCTCCACCAGCCGCTTCGCGAGCGAGGAGCCGACGGCACCCACGCCTTGGATGGCGACCGTGCGGCCCTTCACGTCGTCGGAACCGAACTGCCAGGCGAGCGCGGCCTTGAGGCCGAGGAACACGCCGTAGGCGGTGTAGGGCGAGGGGTTGCCGCTGCCGCCGTCCTCTCGGCTGAGGCCCGTCACCCACTTGGTCGCGCGGCGGATGATCTCCAGGTCGCCGATGGAGGTGTTGACGTCCTCGGCAGTGATGTACTTGCCGCCGAGGGCGTCGATGAACCGGCCCATGGCGAGGTACAGCTTCTCGGACTTCACCTTGAGGGGGTCACCGAGGATGACGGCCTTGCCGCCACCCAGGCCGGTCTTGGCCACGGCCGACTTGTAGGTCATGCCGCGCGAGAGGCGCTCGACATCGAACAGCGCCTCCTTCTCCGACGCGTAGGGCCACATGCGCAAGCCGCCGAGGGACGGCCCCATGGTGGTGTCGTGCACGGAGATGATGGCGTGGAGCCCGGAAGCCGGGTCGACGGCACGGACCACCCGCTCGTAGCCAGGGACAGGGATGTCGGTGATCTGCAGCGTTTCTGCCAAGTTTGGGCCTCGGTCGGAGAAATCGGCGAAGCACTATAGGCAGTGGGCTGCGTGCGATCCACGCCCGGGTCGGTGCACCGGCTGTTCATGCGCGCCAATGTGGAAAACCCCAGCGGAAGGGGCCTTGGGAAGGAGAACGTTGCCCATGGTCAGCTGGGCAGGGTGGCACGGCCCCGGGCCGCCGCACGGGAGCCGGCCCCTAGGTAGCTGCGCAGCCACATGCGGAAGACCGGACCGGTCCAGCCGGTCAGCCCTCGCGCCTCCGCCACCATCGCCCGGCAGTCCTGCCGCTGGCCGGCACACAACAGGTCCCAGGCGACCTGCAGGCGGGCCTTGGCCCGGTGCTGGTCCATGAGCTGGCGGTAGTGGGACTGGTCGCCGTGGGCCGCAGCCACCTTCTCCATGATCCGGTCGATGCCCGCGAGGAAGCGGGCGTTGGAGCCGAGGCTGCCCGCGTGGGAACGGTAGAAGGTGAGCGGCTCGTCGAGGTAGGCAATGGGCTCGCGGAAGGCCATGCGCAGCCAGAGGTCGTAGTCCTCGGTGGCGACGAGCTCGGGGCTCTCGTCGAACATGCCTGCCTGGTCAATGGCTTCGCGGCGCGCCAACACCGTGCTGCAGATGACCGGGTTGCTGCGCAGCATCGCCTCCATGGTGACGGCCGCAGGCACCACCTTCTTCGAGTTCTTGCAGCGCACCACCTTGTCGGCCTCGACAAGCCATGCATCGGTGGAGATGCACTGTGCCCCAAGGTGCTTCACGGTGTGGAACTGGCGCTCGAGCTTGTTGGGCGCGAACCAGTCGTCCGCGTCGCAGAAGGCGATCCACGTGGCACTGGTCTCGGCGATGCCGCGGTTGCGGGCCGCACCGGGACCGCGCTGCGCCTGGCTCACCACCTTTGCGCCCATACGGCGGGCAATGGCCACGGTGTCGTCGGTGCTGCCGTCGTCCACCACCACGACCTCGGTGGGCGGCAGGGTCTGGTTGCGCAGCGAGTCGAGGGTGACGCCGAGGAACCGGCTCGCGTTGAATGCAGGAACCACGACCGCGATGCGGTCGCTCACAGCTTGCCCCTACGGATCTTGCGCCACACGGTCCTCACCACGTCACCAAGGTAGTGGAAGTCGTCTCCGTGGACGAACAGGCACTTCCAGCTCGAGGTGCCCGTCTCACGCGAGTAGACCCAGAGGGTGTAGATCGTTGCGACGACGTATGCAACCGTCGAGGCCGCAGCGGCGCCCACCGCACCGTAGTCGGGGACCAGCGCCGCGTCCGCTGCGAGCATCACGGCAAGCACCATGAGCTGGGCGTTCACGCACTGCTGGAGCTTGTCGCGCGCAGCAAGGTCTGCCTGCAGCAGCTTGCTGACGGTGAAGGCAACCGTTCCCGGTAGCAGCACGAGCAGCGACTGGCCAACGGGATCGCTCCAGTGCTCGTACCATGGGTTGCTGCCGGACTGGACGAGGGACGTGATGGTGCCCATCACCGGGTCGACGAGCTGCATCACCAGTAGTCCGCCCACGAGCGAGACGAACAAGCCGATGCGTGAGAACACGGGGGTCAGCAGCTTGGCCTGCTCGTGCGTCGAGCCGGCCACCTTGCTGAAGAACAGGTCGCGCATGGCCTCCGGGAAGTGCCACACGAGCTCGGCCCACGTCACGGCCATGCTGTAGAAGGCGACCTGTTCCAGCACCAAGTCGGTCGAGTTGCTGCCGGTCGTCGCAGGCGCGACGTACAGCGCGCCCACGATCAGCAGGTCGAGGCGGTGGTTCAGGTAGGTGATGGTGCTGTTGAGGTTTGCACGCCAGCCGTAGGAACAGCCTGCACGGAAGAACAACCGGTCGAAGCCGAGCCGCACCTTGACGATGTTGCGGAGCATCGTGAGCACCACCATGGCGACGAATGCCGCGGTGACGAGTCGGCCCCACGAGACGGCCATCGGCACGTCGCCCTCGGCAACGTTGGCGCCGAGCACCACGAAGATGGCGAAGAAGGCGGGCAGGTAGGCAAGCGAGCTCACCAGGTGGACCGCGCCGTAGTCCTTGATGCGCTCAGTGGCCAGCTGGATCGAGTTGCCGTAGCTGGCGACGAGCAGCAGCGGCACCGCGCCGCACATGGGGATGACCAGCCACGGGTCGAAGGCCCAGTCGGGACGTACGAGCGGCAGCAGTCCCAGCACGAGAACCGCTGCGAGGGCACCGACAAGGGTTCCCCACACGAGCGCCACGGTCATCGTGGTCTCGAAGACCTTCTGCACGCCGAATCGGTTGCGACGCAACAGGTAGACGAGGGAGGTCGCAAGGCCGAGATTGGCCGCGGACATGAGGATGAACGGCAGCGAGGCGAGCAGGCTCGCGCGACCGTGCTGGTCGACCTCGTTGCGGGTGAGCAGGTACAGCAGCAGGCCGCCACCCTTGTCCACCGCGATCACCATCAGGTGGACGAGGAAGGTGAACACGACCCAGCGGCGGAAGTTCAACACGATGCGCCTTGCTGGGTCGGGGGTGGGGTGGGGAGGTGGGGAGCGGGCAGCGGGTCGGGCCGCCCGGGTTCAGGGAGTGCGGAGCCTGCGGAACTCGTCCTCGATCGCGGGAACAAGCGCATCCACCTGCTCGGGCAGGAGCTTGGTGCGCGCATGGGCCTCGGGGTCGAGCCGCGGTTTGGGCGGTCCGATCGTCGACGGACGACCGGAGTTCCATGCGAGTTGGTCCGCAAGGTGGAGGATGGCGCTGAGCGGACCCTGCGAAGGATCGCGCGACGGGCGGTGATGGTAGCGGATGCCGATGCCCATGTCCCAAGGCAGCTGCCACTTGGCGATGAGCGCTGCGCCGACCTCACCATGGGTGAAACCGAGCAGGTGTTGTTCCACCTCTGCTTCCGGCAGCGCCGAACGCGAGGCGAGTTGCAGCACAGCGAGGTAGGCACCGCGGCAGCTCTCCAGCAACACGAGCTTGCCGATCTCGTGCATCAGGCCGGCGGCATGCAGGTCGTCGGACGATGCCTCGATGGCGACCGGCGAGGCGGTGCCGAGCACCTGGCTGGCAACGCCCACGTACATGGCGTGGGACCAGAAGGCCTCGAGGTCGAAGTGCGGGATGCGCTCGCGACCGGGGGCGAAGGTCGACTGCAGCCCTGCGCGCAACGCGATCTTCTTGAGCATGTTGCCGCCCACGATGGAGGCGGCGATCTCGAGCGATCCCACCTGCCCCGGCAGCCCGTAGTAGGACGAGTTGACGATGCGCAGCACGTTTGCGGCCACTGCAGGGTCGCGTGCGACCACGGCAGCGAGGTCCGCGGGCGTGCTGTTCGGGTCGGCTGCCACCTTGTTGAGCTGTGCGAGCATCACGGGCATGGTCGGCAGCTCGACGGTGCCCTCGACGAGGTCGTTCAGCTGGATCTGCTGGCTTTGGTTCATCGCGTCACGGCAAACTCAGGATCCCGTGGTATCGGACGTTCGGCCCACGGACTTGAGTTCAACCTGCTCGTTCCACCAGCCGAAGAATCCCACGTGAGGATCCTGTTCCTGTGCCAGCGGGTGCCATGGCCCCCCGACCGCGGTGACCGCATCACCACGTGGCACTTCCTCGCCCACCTGCTCGACCAAGGGCACGAAGTCGACGTGTGCTGCTTTGCCGAGACCGATGCGGACGCGGCTGGCGTGGAGCACCTGAGGACCCGTTGCCGCAGTGTCGCCGCTCCGAGGATCCACCGAGGCCTCCGCAAGGTCACCTCGCTGCGAGGGCTGCTCACGGGCGAAGCCCTCACTCTGCCCTTCTTCCGGCACCGCGCCCTCGTCCGGGCGGTGGAGGCGGCCCATCGTCCGGCACCCCCGGACCTCGTCTACGTCTACTCGTCCTCGATGGCGCAGTACGTGCTCGACCGACCCGGGTCCCCGCGCCTGATGCAGTTCGCCGAACTCGACTCCGACAAGTGGGCCCAGGTGGCCGCGACGCGAAGCGGCGTAGGCGCATGGGTCTACCGGCGCGAGGCGAGGCTGCTGCTGGAGTTCGAGCGCAGGGTGGCGCAGGCGTTCGACGTCTCGGTGGTCGTGAGCGATGTCGAGAAGCAGCTGTTCGAGCAGCGCATCCCGCGCGTGACCGCACACGTCCTGCCCAACGGTGTCGACACACAGCACTTCGCGCCAGTCGACACCGCGCAGCGCGAGCCGCACACCGTGATCTTCACGGGCGTGATGGACTACGAACCCAACGTCGACGCAGTCACTTGGTTCGTGCAGTCGTGCTGGCCGGCTGTCCGCGCACGTCATGCCGATGCGCGCTTCCTCGTGGTCGGCAGCTCCCCCACAGCGGCAGTGCGCTCACTGCACGGGCAAGATGGCATCGAGGTCACCGGTCGAGTGCCCCAGACCGTGCCGTGGTTCGAGCGCAGCGCAATCGCCATCGCACCGCTGCGCCTTGCGCGCGGCGTGCAGAACAAGGTCCTCGAGGCAATGAGCATGGGCCTGCCCGTGGTCAGCACTCCGCAGGCAGCCCAGGGACTCGGAACGGTGCCCGACGACACACTGCTGGTGCGCGAGGGCGCAGAGGCCATGGCAGCCGCGGTGGTCCAGCTGATGGACATGCCGCAGCAGGCCGCAGCAGTGGGTGCACGTGCAGCAGCTTGGGTACGGACCCACTTCGAGTGGCCGCGGATGCACGCGCGCTTCGACACACTGTGCGAGCACGCAAGGGCGCACCACCGCGCCGTGCAGGCGGTTCAGCGCGTCAGGCGGTAGATCCTGCCGTCGAAGCAGGTGACGAGCAGCTCGCCGTCCGGCTCCTCGGCAAAGCTCGACAGCTGGCCTGGCACCTTGCCGAGCGCACGCACCTCGTGGTTGCCGCCCTTGCGGTCCTCCTTCACGGCCCAGAGGCGGAAGGTCGCGAAGTCGCCGTAGACATAGCAGCCGTCGAGGTCAGCGAGCTTGGTGCCTCGGTACACGTAGCCGCCGGTGACGCTCAAGCCGTCCTTGTGCGGGTAGGAGGCCACTGGCGGGAGCAGGTCCTTCGGCATCTCGCCCTTCTGGCGGCGCAGCGAGAACTCCTCCTCGGCCTCCATGAAGTTCCAGCCGTAGTTGCCGCCCTTCACCAGCCGGTTGACCTCCTCGATGGCGTTCTGGCCCACGTCGCCGCACCACAGGTCGCCGGTCTTGCGGTCGAAGCTGATGCGCCACGGGTTGCGCATGCCCCAGGTCCAGATCTCGCCGCGGGCACCCTGCTCCTTCACGAAGGGGTTGTCCTCGGGAATGGCATAGGGCTTCTCTGCAGTCGCGCCGCGCACGTCGATGCGCAGCACCTTGCCCAGCAGCGTCGCCTTGTTCTGCCCCGCGCCAAACGGGTCGTTTGCCGAGCCGCCGTCGCCAAGGCCCACGTACAGCATGCGGTCGGGACCGAAGCAGATCGTGCCGCCATTGTGGTTGCCGAACGGCTGGAAGATCTCCATCACGCGCAGTTCGCTGGCTGGGTCGACGACGCGCAGCCCGTCTGCAGCCTTGGTGCCGAAGCGGCTGATCACGCTCTGGCGCGACGAGCGCGCCTTGCGGCCACCCACGTCGCCCTCGCGCATCGGCACCTTCTCGGACCAGTAGACGTAGACGAAGCCGTTGGTCGCGTAGTCGGGGTCGAAGTCGAAGCCCAGCAGGCCCTCTTCCCAGTTGTCGGTCAGGACCGTCTTGGTCAGGTCGAGGAACACATGACGGTCGCCCTTGCTGCCGTCGCGCGGGATGCGGAACACGTTGCCAGGCTGCGTCACCACGTAGGCACCGTCCGCGTCCGTCGCGTGGTAGGCGACGAACAGCGGGCGCTCGAACTTGGCCTGTCCGGGGAAGGCGTCGACGCACTTGAGCTCGGCTGCGGCAGGAGCTGCCTCCTGCGCGAAAAGCGGGGCGGCAACAAGGGCGGCGGCAAGGAGCAACGACGGGAGCGGGTTCGGCATGGACGCGGGCATTAGTGGGCCTCGGGCTGTTGCGGGCAAGGGCCGATTCCTTCGCCTCGCAGGCAGGCGCGGATGCCCTCCGCTCTCGGCGCGAGGCTCGCGCTGGCCCGACAGCCACCGAGGAGCTACACCAGTCCCATGCTCGTCCTGCAGGGCCTGCGCAAGTCCTATGGCAGCCAGCAGGCGCTGGCCGGGCTCGACCTTGCCGTCGCAGCGGGCGAGATCGTCGCCCTCCTCGGCCCCAACGGCGCGGGCAAGTCAACCACCGTCCGCTGCGTGCTGGGACTCCAGCCACCCGATGCAGGGAGCATCGCAGTCGACGGCATCGATGCCCTGGCCCAACCCGCGGATGCCAAGCGGCGCATCGGCTACCTGCCCGAGGTCGCCCGCCTGCACGAGCCACTCACGCCGCGCGAGCACCTCCTCCTCAAGGGCCGCCTCTTCGGCATGGAGGACGCCGCGATCGTCCCGGCCGCGACCCGCATGCTGCGCGCCCTCGGCCTTGAGTCGCGTCTCGACGAGCCCATGGTCTCCTTCAGCAAGGGCATGCTGCAGAAGGTCGGCCTCGCGAGCGCCCTGCTCACCAAGCCAAGACTGCTCGTGCTCGACGAACCGTTCGCCGGCCTCGACGTCCAGACCACGATGGTGCTCAAGGAGACCATGCGCGAGTTCGCCGCGCGCGGTGGTGCCGTGCTCTACTGCGACCACCTGCTCGACGTCGTGCAGGGACTGGCGGACCGCATCGCAGTCCTGCAACAAGGCCAGCTGGTTGCCTGCGGCACCTGGGCACAGCTGAAGGAACGCACGGGCGGCACCGACCTGGCAGAGACCTTCCGCATGCTCACGCAAGCCGCCGACCCGCGTGCCGCGGCGCGCGAACTGCTCGGCTGAGGAGAGGCCAGGGATTTGGAGCGGGGGAGGAGAGGCGCGGGGAAGAGGAGCGGTGGTCGAGGCGGAGGGCGCGGCGGAAGATGGAACGCGCGCTGAGACGGAGGCTGGAAGAGAGAGCCGGGGAACGGGAGCGGTGGACAAGGCGGATGGCGCGGCGGGAGGTGGAGCGGGGACGGGGACGGAGAGGAGAACCTGTGACGGGGATGAGGGCGCGCGGACGTGGCGCGGGAGATGAGGAGGTGGGCGGCGTGGGCGAGGAACGCGCGCCGAGACGGATGCTGGAAGAGAGGCCGGGGAGCGGGAGCGGTGGACCAGGCGGATGGCGCGGCGGGAGGTGGAACGGGGAACGCGCGGGGTGCGCGGGAGTGGT
>JBEGVB010000076.1:0-9980 GCA_041178545.1 Planctomycetota bacterium | reverse complement strand
GGCCTGGTTGGGTTCGAGCGATAGGTTGGTCATTGCACTGCGATTCGTGGGGCGCGACGCCGTGCCGAGCGGGCACGACCGTCGTGGCAACCCTTGGAATGGCATGGGTTTCCCCATGCCGTCGGCGGGTTGGCCAACTGTCAGTTTCGCCGCGGGCGGGGATGGTTCTTAACGCGTTTTGTGGAAAGTTTTGAGGTGCACGATGCGGTCGGACACAGCATAGCCGATGGGACCGGACGGCTGCGGTTGCGGCGCACTCAGGCGCGCGAGACGCCGATGGCAAGGTTGTCTTGGCCACCCGCATTGCCGCCCACCCCGCCGAGGGCCAACTTGGCGAGGGACTGCGCGTACGCGAGCGGGTCCGGCCCGCTCTCCATCAGCACGTTCCACAGGTGGGCAGGACGGATCGAGGCCTGCGGGTTGCCGTAGTGGCACTCGTCGATGCCGTCCGTGAACGCGAGCACGAGGTCGTCGGGCTGGAGCCGCAGGGCGAACTCCGTGGCGAGGCGGGGGTGCAGGCTGCCGGGCAGCCACGGGCTGACGAAGGCGCGGTTCTTGCGCGTCACCACCACGGGCTGGGTGGCGCGGCCCACCACGGCGAGGGAACAGTCCCCAAAGCTGGCACCGAAGCCCTGGCCGCGTGCGCGGTCGAGGACGGCCACCAGCAGGGCTGCGCGCGATGCCGTGTCGGGCCGCTCGGTACCCCGGTCGAGGCGGCGCAGCAGGTCGAGCACGGCAAGCGGGTCGCGCGGCAACGGGGCTGGAACAGCAGCACCCGCACCCGGCGCGAAGCGCTGCGCCAGCTGGGCCAGGAGGTCACAAGCCGCATCGTGACCGTGGTGGCTGTCCGCCACCGCGATCAGGGTGCGCGGCCCCTCGTCGACGACGAGGACCGCGTCCTCGTTGGGGACGGCAACGCCCTGCTTGCGCGCCTCGGCACCGTCGGGCCCGGCCGCACCTGCGCTGATGGCGAGAGCGCTGCGGCCTGCCGCCTGGCCACGCGTCTCCACCACGCCGAACGCCGGGTGGTCGGCGCCGAGGAGCAGCGTGAGCTCGCGTGCGAGGGAGTCCATCTCAGTGGCGGAAGTGACGGCGACCGGTGGCGACCATGGCCATGCCGTGTGCCTCGGCAGCGGCCACGACCTCGGCGTCGCGCTTGGAGCCGCCGGGCTGGACCGCTGCCGTGACGCCGGCGCGGGCACAGACCTCGAGACCGTCGGGGAAGGGGAAGAAGGCGTCGCTGGCCACCACGGCACCCCGCGCCCGCTCACCTGCCTTGGCGCAGGCGATGGTCGAGGAGTCGACGCGGCTCATCTGGCCCG
Organism: Planctomycetota bacterium; assembly: GCA_041178545.1. Classification (GTDB taxonomy): domain Bacteria; phylum Planctomycetota; class UBA1135; order UBA1135; family UBA2386; genus JBEATZ01. The sequence goes on along the minus strand of JBEGVB010000076.1, from coordinate 8,658 downwards.
CGCCGATGCCGACGGTGTAGCGGGCGCCGTCCGCGTCCGCGCGGGCGAGCACGATGGCATTGGACTTCACGTGCTTGCACACGAGCCATGCGAAGTCGATGGCCGCGTGCTCCACTGCCGTCGGGGCGCGCTTGGTCATCGGGTCGCACCGCGGTGCGTCCACGGGAGCATCGGCGTCCTGCAACAGCAGCCCGCCGCTCACCTGCCTCACGACCGTGCGGTTGGCGGATGGCACCGGCATGCCGCCGAGGGCGAGCACGCGCACGCTCTGGCCCCACTTGGCCTGTTGCAGTGCCGCCAGCGCGTCCGCAGGCACCTCGGGAGCCACCAGCACCTCGAGGAAGTTGCCGCTCCTCACGATGGCCTGTGCCGTCGCAACGTCGAGCGGGCGGTTGACCGCGAGGATGCCGCCGAACGCACTCACCGGGTCGCTGGCGAGCGCCAGCTCCCAAGCACGCTGCAGCGTGGGCGCAGTCGCGGCACCGCAGGGGTTGTTGTGCTTCACCACGATGCACACCGGCTCGCGGAACTCGCACGCGAGCGCGAGCGCACCGTCGGCATCGAGGATGTTGTTGTAGCTCAGCTCCTTGCCACACAGCTGCCTTGCACCCGCGAGCGTGGGGCCAGGCTCGCCACACGTGTAGAACGCCGCACCCTGGTGCGGGTTCTCGCCGTAGCGCAGGTCCTGCAGCTTCTCCCCACTGGTGCTGAAGCGCGTCGGGAAGCGCGGCTCGCCTGCGACCTCGCGCCGCTCGCCGTCGAGCCAGGCAGCGATCGCGGAGTCGTAGGCAGCAGTGTGCGCATAGGCCTTGGCCGCGAGGGAACGCAGCAGCGCCTGCGACGGGGAGCCGGAGCACAGGCCCTCGAGCACGCGGGCGTAGTCGGCAGGGTCCACCACCACGGCCACGTGCGAGTGGTTCTTGGCCGCGCTGCGGATCATGGCCGGGCCGCCGATGTCGATGTTCTCGACGACCTCGTCGCGCGTGACGCCGGGTTTGCGCAGGGTCTCGCGGAAGCGGTAAAGGTTGACGCAGAGCACGTCGATCGTGCCGATCCCGTGCTGCGCCATGGCCGCCACGTGCGCAGGGTCGTCGCGACGCCCGAGGAGGCCGCCGTGCACCTTGGGGTGCAGCGTCTTGACGCGGCCGTCGAGCATCTCGGGCGAACCGGTGTACTCGGCCACCTCGACCGCGGGGACACCGCCGTCGACCAGCGCCTTGCGCGTGCCGCCGGTGGAGAGCACCTGGTAGCCGAGCTGCACGAGGCCGCGTGCGAACTCCACCACGCCCGTCTTGTCGGTAACCGAGATCAGCGCGCGCTTCATTCCTTCTTCTCCGCCTTCTTCTGCTTCAGGTACCCCTCGATGAACCGGTTCAGGTCGCCGTCGAGCACGCCGTGCACGTCCGACGTCTCCACGTCGGTGCGCAGGTCCTTCACCATCTGGTAGGGCTGCATCACGTAGCTGCGGATCTGGTTGCCCCAGGAGACCGAGCCGCGGTCACCGTAGAACTTCGCAAGCTCTGCCTCGCGCTTGGCGAGCTCGAGCTGGTACAGCTTCGAACGCAGCGCCTTCATCGCCGTCTCGCGGTTCTTGTGCTGGCTGCGCTCCTGCTGGCAGCTCACCACGATGCCCGAGGGGATGTGCGTGATGCGGATGGCGGACTCCGTCTTGTTGACGTGCTGGCCACCTGCGCCCGAGCTGCGGAACGTGTCGACCCTCAGGTCCTCGGGCGAGATCTTCACCTCGATGGTGTCGTCGAGCTCTGGCACCACCTCGACCGAGGCAAACGAAGTCTGGCGGCGCGCCTGCCCGTCGAACGGGGAGATGCGGACGAGCCGGTGGACGCCCTGCTCTGCCTTGAGGCGGCCGTAGGCGAACGCGCCCTTGACGAGGATCGTGGCGTTGCGGATGCCCGCCTCCTCCGCGGCCTGGTGGTCCATTTGTTCCACCTCGTAGCCCATCTTCGTCGCCCACTTCACGTACATGCGGAACAGCATCTCCGCCCAGTCGGAGGCGTCGACGCCACCGGCACCCGGCACGATCGTGACGATCGCGTTCATCGGGTCGTGCTCCGCCCCCAGCATCAGCTGGAACTCGATGGTCTCCAGCGTCTGGGCCATCTTCTGCTCGGTGTCGACCAGGTCCTGTTCGACCGCGCCCGGGTCGTCCTCACCCAGCTCCAGCAGCACGCGACAGTCGTCGAGCTGCTGCGCGAGCCGGTCGATGGGGTCGACGGCCTGCAGGCAGACCTTCTTCTGCTCCATCAGCTTCCGCGCCTGCTCCTGGTTGTCCCAGAAGCCAGGCTGCGTCATGCGGTGCTCGATCTCGGCCAGCTCACGGTGCTTGCGAGCGTAGTCAAAGACTCACCTTGAGCTGGTCCACGCGGAGCTCGGTCTGCTTCAACTGCTGGCGATGGTCGTTCAGGCCCATGTTGGGCAAACGTTCTACGCCATCGCACCGCCGTTTCCAGCAGCGCTTCCCCGTCCACCGCGGCGGGGAGGAGAGACGGCCCGCGACAGGCGCTGAGGAAAGGTCAAAGCAGGTGAAACCGTCCTGTCGCGGGCAGGGACCCGACAACAGGTCCCTGTTCCCGTTTCGGCGCGCGCTCAGGCAGAACCACAGCCCCTGCGCACACGCGCCGTCCCACCGCGCCGAGAACGACCCTCCGTCAGACCGTCGTCGTCAGCCCGCCGTTGATCAGCGCGCGCTTGCGCGCGAGCTGCTCGGCGTTCTGGTACGCCTTGATCTTGTTGTAGAGCGTCTTGGTGTCGATGCCGAGGATGCGCGCAGCCTGGGTCTTGTTGCCGCCCGTGGAGGCGAGGACCCGCAGGATGTGGCGCTTCTCGATCTCGGCGAGCGGCACGCGCAAGTCGGACTCGTCGCCCGTCGCGCCGAGCAGCTTCTTGAGGGCCGCCGCCGGCTCGACCAGCAGCGCGTCGTAGTCGCCGCCCTCGATCCTGCCCCGCAGTTCGTCGAGCGAGGCACAGACCGTGGAGGAAGCAGTGGGCGCGAGCACGGAGGCCGCGAGGGATTCCGCCTTGGTGTCCTTGGCAGAGTAGAGGAGGAACTTCTTGGAGGTGGCCATGGTCGTGGTCCTTGGACAGTTGTGGGCTATCTGCCGCACGACACCAAGTTGCCAGAACCGCGCGAGAACCGTGCTACGCAGTAGTGCGAGAAGCCGAGGCGCCGTGTGCCGCCGTGCCACCGGCAGAACCGCCGCGGCGGACTGCCGTGCCACTAGTCGAATGCGTGGTGACTGAGCGAGAGCACGCCCTTGCCCGAGCGCAGCACGACCTCGGTCCGTCCGTCGCCGCGCTGGCCCGTCATCGCGGCACCGAACTCCAGCACGCGCTCCACCGGGAACCCGAACCCGTTGGCGATCTTGCCCTGCTCGCAGCGCACGTCCGCTCGCAGCGACGTCTCCCCCGGGACCAGGCACTGGATGTTGCCCTTGCCGGTGACGATGCGCAGCGTCTCCCCGGGCTTGCGCACCCAGGCCTGGACCTCGCCGGCCTTGGACTGCACCTCGAGGTTGCCCTCGTGGCGGTCGACGATCGTCACGCCGGCGCCGGTGCGCAACACGGCGTCGCCGCGGTTGCGCGACAGTCTCAGGTCGCCGCGCCCAGTGGCCATCCGCACCGTGCCCACCCGGTCCTCCACCTCCAGGTAGCCGCCGTCCCGCGCCTCGAGCTCGAGCGACAGCTCTGCCGGCAGCCACACGGTGATCTCCGCGCCCAGCACGCTGTGCATGGGGTCCGCACCCGGGGGCATCGAGGGTGCCTGCACCACCAGTGTGTCCGCAGACCCCGCACCGGCCGCGACCTCCAGCCGGGCGGTCACTGCCCGCAGTGCGTGGAGCTGCTCCGGGGTGTCGGCGGCCAGACGCAACTTGCCTCGGTACAAGATCTTGCGGTCGATGACAGGCTGGCCTTTCTCGTCGCGACTCAGCACCTTGAAGCTGGCCGTGGCCCCCTCGAACCGCACGGTGCGGACCCCCTCGGGGAGGGCGATCTCGCCCTGCATCGGCTCGAGGTGCCGTTCCCCCAAGGCCCCACCGCATGCGGTCAAGAGCAACAGGGACGCCACCGCCGCGACGGGGGATACGCACGGGAGGGACTGGCCACGGGAGCGAGACATGGGGAGCCTTTTTGGGTCAGGCGGATCCGCCCGACAGCCGAAAAATCGATGCCAGCGAACCCATGGGGGCAAGCTGGAGTCTTCGCGGATCGGACCCGTTGGTCCGATCCTCCCTTTCCACAAAGGTCCGCGCAATGCGCCTCTCGTCCCTCGTCGTCACCTCCGCCCTCCTCACCCTGTCCGCAGTTCCTGCGATGGCCCAGGGCGTCATGATCCGTCGCCCTGCGGCGGCGCAGCAGGAAGCACCTCGCACCGAGCCGAAGCAGGAGCCGGCACCGGTGCAGGAGCCCAAGGCGCAGGACCCCCGCGAGGACATCCGCAAGATCGTGCGCGAGGAACTGCGCGCTGCCCTGCGGGAGATGCGCGCGGCCGAGGCCAAGGCTGCCGAGGGCAGGACCGCTGCGGCAAAGGACCAGGACGCGAAGCCGAAGGCTGCCCCGGTTGCGAAGGACAAGCCCGCTGCCGAGATGCCCGCAGGTGCACCGCAGGTGGCCTTGGTGACACCGCCGGAGGCGGCCAAGCCGCCCGCAACCGAGTCGGCGCCTGCCCGGCCGATCCGCGTGCGCGCGATGCAACAGCGTCAGGACCCCGCGGCCCCGAAGCAGGAGCCGCAGCGGGCCGAGGGCCCGGCCAAGCCGCCTGCAGCCGGTGGCAAGAGCCAGGAAGAGGTCATGGCCGAGCTCGAGGCCGAGCTCGCACAGATCCAGTCGGAGATCGAGCGCGCGATCGCAGGGGACCGGAAGCAGGAGCCTGCGAAGAAGCCAGCTGCCGAGCCGACGCCCGCAGCGCCACAGCCCCAGGAACGCGCGACCCAGCGCCGGCAGGAACGCAGCAAGGTGGTGGCGCCTGCACCCGAGGAGCAGCAGGCCGAACCGCCGAGGCAACAGCCGCGCCGGATGATGGTCCTGCGCAGCGATGAGGGCACCGAACAGCCGATGGTGATCGAGATGGCCCCTGAGGCCTTCGACCGCCGGATCGAACAGGACCTGCGCATGCAGGCCGAGAAGGGTGGCATCCGCGTGTTCCGTGCCGAGACCCGCACCGAGCAGCCGCAGCGCGGCGACGAGGGCGGTTGCAACTGCAGCTGCGACTGCTGCCGCCAGCACCGCGGCAACCAGCCGCACGCACCGCAGCACCACGAGCCCATGGGCAATCCCCAGCAGGACCGCATCCAGATCCGGTCCTACCCGGGCGCGCCCGGTGACAAGGTGGACCAGCAGCGCCGCATGGGCATGCCCATGCCGCCCATGGCAGAGGGCCGCCAAGCCCCTTGGGAGGCCCAGTCCATGGATCCCGAGATGCGCCGCCAGGTCATGGAGCGCATGCGCGCCCGCATCGAGGAGGCCCAGCGCCGTCTCCGCGAGATGGAGGGGCAGGGCGAACGCCGGGGTCGGGACGGCCGGGGCAGGAACGTGGAGTTCCGCCGCGGGGAGGACGTCTGACCGCGTCCGCTGACCATGACCGTCCGCACCGTCGAGCAGCCTGACCCGGTCACCCTGGTGGCCTTCAACCGCGCCCTGGCGGAACACGCCGACGGGTTGAAGGCGTACGCGGCGCGGATGCTGGGTGACTCGACGGCCGCGGAAGACGTGGCGCAGGATGCCTTCCTCGCGCTGTACCGGCACCTGCACCAGGTGCCATCATCGGCCTTCCGGCCGTGGCTCTACCGCGTCGCCCGCAACCTCTGCCTCGACCAACTGCGCCGGCGCAAGTTCAAGCTGAGCCTGTTCCGCGACCTGCAGCGCGACGACGACCAGTCCTTCACCGCGGAGGACCCGACCGCGCACGCACCCGACCAGCTGGCCGAGTCGCGCGAGGCCAATGCCGCCATCGAGTCGGCCATCGAGCAGATTCCCCCCAAGTTCCGCGAGGCCTTCCTCCTCTGTGAGATGGAGGGCCTCAGCTACGAGGACGCAGCAGCGGTGCTCGGTTGTCCGGTGAAGACCGTGTCCACCCGGCTGTTCCGCGCCCGCAAACGCTTCCAGTCCCTCGTGAGCCGCCTGATCAAGGTCTGATGCACCCATGAACTGCCGCACTGCGCACTACGAGTTGTCGCTCAACCTCGACGGCAGGCTGCCGTCGGGTCGGCTTGCGATGCTGATGGAGCACGTGGACGGCTGTGGCCCGTGTGCCACGCTCTGGAAGGAGCTCCAGGCCGCCCAGTCGCTCGCGTTGCGCATGCCGAGGCAGCGCGTGAGCAGTGGTTTCCGCGACCAGCTCTGGCAGCGGATCCAGTCGGGCGAAGGCACGCCGGAGGCCGTGTTCCGCGAACCGGTGCCGCTCGTGTCGAAGGTGCGCTACGTGCTGGCTGGCGCTGCCGCTGCCGCAGCAGTGCTGCTCGCGCTCGACGCGCTGCAGCCCGCGCCCGAGAAGTCGCGCAGTGCGACCGAGGGCGTCTTGCAGCCTCGCCTCGTCGCCCGCGGTGACGCGACGCCCGGCAACACGCAGCCCACCGCATCCTATGCCAGTCTCGCCCCGCTCACGCCAGACCTGCTGGCGCGCGAGGCAGCACTCCAGTTCCGCAACAACTACGTGCAGGCCAGCAGCCAGCTGGCCGCGCTCGAGGGACGGCAGGCCGGGTCCACGGCGCAGGGTGCCGAGCCCATCGTCCGCTCGGTCTGCGACCACGCGGTGCAGATGCACGACCTCGGCTCGGTGCTGCTGCGCCTGCGCGAGGACGAGCACGTCACGTTCTCCAACCCGCAGGTCGACGCCGAGCTGCGCATGATGGTGCAGCTGCTGGACGAGGAACGCCTCAGTCGCGGCGACATGGACACGGTGCGCACGGTGGTCGCACCCGCCCTGCGGCGCGTGCACCGGATCGCGGCACTGCCCGAGGACCTGCGTGTGCGCGGCATCTGGACGCCTGCCGAACGTCAGCAGGTGCTGATGCGCATCAGCATCGACCGTCCGCAGGTGATCGGCCGGCTGTTCTACGTGATGCCAGGCCAGCCCTTCCCCGGCAAGGATGTGCCGGTGGTCGACCCCCAGCTCCAGGGTCGCATCTTCGTGTTCCAGGACGACTGCGGGACCAACCTGGTCGCGCCGCGCAGCACGGTGGCCAACCCGGCCACGCTGCTCCGTCTCGGCATGCAGCCGGCTCCCGAGGCCGCAACCGGGACAGCCGACCGCGCAGGCACCTCGCAGCCGCCGCGCTGAGAGCAGGGGAAACCCCCGTCCGCCTCGCGACGCGACGCACTACCATGGCCGTGGAATCCCACGCCCATGATCGGCCTCCTCTGCCTCGTGCTGTCGTTGTTCGCCGCACCCCACGTCGCATGCGCTGGGCCTGCGTCCCCCGCAACATTGGCCGTCGCGGACGAAAAGGTCGTCAAGGCACTGGAGGCGTGGCTCAAGCTGTACCGCGACGGCAAGATCGCCTGGAACAACAAGGGCATCGCGCGCAAGGACTCGGTGGCGGACAAGTTCGGCCAGCTGCCCAAGGACTTCGTGGGTGAGCTGACCCGCGAGCGCGAGCTGGAGGTCCTGCTCGAACGCGCGGCAGCGGACGGCTCGGCCGAGGCCATGGCAATGGCACTCGAAGTCGCGTCCATCGGTCTCGACGACGGGAAGTACACGCGCGACATGGCGCCCTTCCTCGTCCGCGCACTCGGCGAGAAGTGGACGCCGAAGTTCGCAACCCCTGCTGCGGCCGAGCGCCTCGTGCAGACGGCAAGGGGCGAGGCGAAGGCACCCAAGGGCAGGGTCCAGGGCCTCCGCGCGGCTGCATTGCGCGCCCTCGGGCGCAGCGCCGAGCCGCAGAAGCGCGCGCTGCTGGAGGCCGGCCTCGCGGCGGCAGAGCCCGTCGTGCGCATGGCCGCTGCAGACGGTCTCGCTGCAGCAGCCGACGAGGCCGCGGTGACCGCACTGGCAGGCTGCGTCGAACGCGAGACGGACGACAAGGTGCTGGAGGCCCTCGTGTCGGCACTGCGCGCCTCGCTGGCGAAGTACGCGGCGGCGCCGGCAGGCGGTGCCGAACCACCAGCACCGCCGGAATCGTCGCGCCTCGCCATCCGTGCCGCGATCGGCGCGCTCGGGCGCACCAGCTGGCGCGCCGACCTCGCGTTGGTGGGCTTCCTCGAGGACTACCGCTCGACCGAGACGGTGCCTGCCCTCGTGGCCGTGCTTCAGAAGTTCAAGGACAACCCGCAGGACGTGCTCTCTGGCAAGACCTCGGGCCTGCTCCTGCACCGCTCCCACGACGTCCTCGTGAGCCTCACGGGTGCCGTGTTCCCAGCGGACCGCCCCGACCAGTGGCGCGAGCTCTGGGAGAAGGAGAAGGCCACCATGAAGGTGAGCTTCGTGCGCCCTGCGAAGGCAGGCGACGAGATCACCGTCGCAGGCGGCTTCTGCGGCATCCCGGTGCAGGGCACGCGCGTGGTGTTCGTGCTCGACCTGTCGGGCTCGATGACGGCCACCATGCCGGTCAAGGCCACCAATGCGTCCGAGATCCCGGACAAGCTTCCCACGCGCCTCGACTTCGCGAAGCGCGAGCTGCTGCGCGCCCTCGACCAGCTGGG
>JBEGVB010000075.1:0-62885 GCA_041178545.1 Planctomycetota bacterium | reverse complement strand
GGTCTGGTGCCGCAGGTTGCTGGGCACGGGCCGGGGCGAGCGCGCATGAGATCAGCAGGCACGGGACCAAGGCAAGGCGCATGCGCGCATCATGCCACGGCCCCGTGCCCCACGGTCACTTGCCGGATTCCATCTCCGCGAGGAGCTGGTCCACGGCCTCGTCCATCTTCTCGCCACGGACGTTCTTGAAGCGGATCACGCCCTTGTGGTCGATGACGTAGATGGTGGGCCACCCACTCACGTTCCACTTGGCGGAGATCGGGCCACTGGTGCCCTTGGGTCCGTTCCAGAACGAGCGCCAGCTCACGCCGTTGGCCTTTGCCTCGGCGAAGTAGTAGTCCTTGTCGTCGTCACTGTTGACGCCGAGCAGTGCGAAAGGCTTGTCCTTCAGACGTTCCACGAGCGACCGCTCGTGCGGGATCATGGCCCGGCAGGGCCCTCACCAGAATCCCCAGAAGTCGAGGACGACCACCTTGCCGCGGTAGTCCGACAACTTGAACGTCACGCCGTCGAGGTCCTCGCCGACGATGTCGGGTGACTCCATCCCGATCTGCAGGCTCGACTTCTCGAACTCTGGCGCCGCGATGCGGTCGCCGAGGATGGTGCCCTCCGCGAGCTTGGCGGCATCGACCATGAGCTGCTTGGCAGCAGCCCTCTGCTCCTCGGTGCTGTTCTTGTCGCGCGTCACGCTGATGGACGACCAGTACATCGCCCAGGCCTTGGCTTCCTTGCTCGGGTTGCGTGCGATCACGGCATCGAGGACCTGCTTGCCCTTCTCGTTGCCCACGGCACGACTGACCACCATGGCCTTCTCCATCAACTCGACCACGGCAGGACTCTCGACGTGGTCCTCGAGGATCGCGTCGATCGCGCTCGCGGCCAGCTCCTTGTCGGGGGAGTAGACGATCGCCCAGCAGTAGAACGGCACGCGGCCGTCTCCCTCGTGGGAAGCCGCCAGTTCCAGAGCCTTGCGGGCCATGGCAGGGCGGTCGACCATCGGCTGCGCGCTGCGCAACTGGTTGATCTTCGCCTGGTCCTTGGCCGCGACTGCGGCCTTCCACTCGTCCGTCTGCATCATCGCCTGCATCGCAGTGCGGGACGCCTTGTCTGCGGCCTTGAACTCGGCCACAAACGCCTCATAGGCAGCCTTGGCATCGGCCTTCGTGTCCTGCGCGTGGAGCGCCGGGAGCAACGAGGCCAGCAGGGCCACCATGCAGTTCCATCGCATGGGTCACCTCTCGGTTGGTACGTGCCGCACCGTGCGGCACCGGGATGCTACGGACCGGAGCTGCACGCGTTGGTGGATTTCCGCAGAGTTACCGGTCGGGACAACCGAGCACGCCGAGCAGGGCAACCACGGACAGCACGTCGAGCCGGTTGTGCTCCAGCACCCGGTCGAGCGGCCCGGACCGGTCGCGCACCCAGTCGAGGAACGCGCGCGGCGCCTCGCTGCCGGGCAGGTCGTGGTCCCGGTGCAGCCCCAGCACCTGTTCCTCGACCGTGCGCAGCCTGCAGTCGGGCAGTTGCCTCGCCCAGTGGCGCCGCGACAGGTGGTACAGGTCGAGGTGGCGCTCGGTGAGCACGTCGGACCCGACGCGGTGGAGCGCCATCCGGGCCGCGATGCGGTGGCGGTCGAAGCTCTTGCCCACGTAGGTCACGAGGAGCGGGCGCTGGCGCAACCGCTCGGCCACCTGCGCCAACAGCGCGGGCTCCTCGTCGAAGTGCCGCAGCAGCAGCTGCTCCACCACCAACTGGTCCCCCTCGAGGAAACCCATGCCCACCTGGAACACGACGGTGCCTGCGCCGCCGCTCAGACCGGTGGTCTCGGTGTCGAGGAACAGGCACTGGTCGAGCCTCAGGTCGGCGAGCGCAGGCTGCTTGGCGCGCTGCGCGACGAGCGCGGGGTCGACCGAGAGCACCCGGCGCAACTCCGTGCGGCCGTGCACGTGGTCGAGTCCGTAGCGGAGCAGGCGTTGCCAGCACGTGGCGCCGCCGAGGGCAAGGTCCTGTCCCTCCGGCAGCGCCACCTCGGGGCGGCGCGGTGCCAGCTGCCGCAGCCGCGCCTGCAGGAAGGCCCGCACCTCGGGGCGCGCAGGAACCGCAGCAGCCTCCGCGGGCGCGGCGGCAGCCTCCTTCAGCCGGAATGCACGGCGCAGCCGGTCGCGGTCGGGTGCAACCATCAGGCCCCTGCCTCGTCCGTGCCGGCGACCGCGGTCCGCGACGCAACCACGCCGTGGAGCATGCCGCGGAGGATGGATGCTGCCGTCTGCTTGCTGCGCGGACCCATCGTGGCGCCGGGTCCGATGCATGCTGGACAACCGCTGCGGCAGCTGCACTTCTGCAGCACGCCGAGGGCGGCAGCCAGGATCTCCCGGTGGATGCGGAAGATGCGCTCGCTCAACCCGACGCCGTTGGGCACGCGGTCGTAGAGCACGAGCGTGGGAGCCTCGAAGTGCGGGTGCAGCACCTCGGCCAGCACGCGCACGTCGCGCGGGTCGACGCGCAGGAACAGCGGCACGAGGCCCTGCAGCAACTCGCCCACGCCGTGCAGGCAGCTGGCCTCGGCACCGCGCTGCAACTGCAGCTGCTTCGCGAGCTCGGGCCCGAGCACGAGCGCGCAGGCCTCGGTGTCGAACTCCTCGGGCGGCAGGCTGATCTCGCCGATGCCCACGTTCTCGCGCGTGTAGAACTTGATCTTCTTGTAGGCCTTGGCGAGGGTGCTCACGTGCACCTCGCCGCGGTGGGCCACGTAGCCACCGTGGTCGTGCGACTCGTCGATGCGCAGCACGCGCACCTCGGTCTCGGTGTCGGCCTCGGTGTAGTGGTCGGCATCGATGCGCCGCACGAACGCGCGCCGGTCGTGGTAGTCGAAGCGCTCCACCAGCCAGGTCTCGCCCTGGTGGCCGTAGATCGCGCCCTGGTACACCTCTTCGATGGCCGACGGCCGGTCGATCTCGGCGAGGATCTTGCGGCTCTCCACGTCCTGGATGGTGACGTTGTCCATGTCCACGGCGCTCAGGCTCACGCCCTCGGCCGGGTAGGTCTGGTCCGCGTAGTGGTACCTGCCGTCCTGCTCGTGCAGCACCTGCAGGTCCTTGGCCAGGAACTCCAGCACCTCGGGCACGCCCATCGCGCCGCCAAAGCCCTCGTCCTTGTCGAAGGGCAGCTCGAAGGCGCCGCAGCGCACGTGGTTGGTGAGGATGATCGGGTTGTCGGGGTCGATGGCCACCGCGTCGCGGGGCGCGTCGAACAGGTAGCCGGGGTTCTGCACCAGGTACTGGTCCATCGCGGCGCTGTTGGCCACGAACACCACGGCGCTCTGCTGGTTGCGCCGTCCCACGCGCCCCGCGCGCTGGAACGTGCTCGACACGGTGCCCGGGTAGCCCACCAGCACGCACACGTCCAGCGAGCCGATGTCGACGCCCAGTTCGAGAGCGCTCGTCGACACCACCGTGCGCACGGTGCCGTCGCGCAGCCCCCGTTCGATGCTGCGCCGCAGCTCGGGCAGGTAACCACCGCGGTAGCCGGCCACCGACTTCTGGTCGACCTTGCGCGCATCCGCCTCGTCGCGCAGGTACTTGAGCAGCACCTCGGTGCCGTTGCGCGAGCGGGTGAAGAAGATCGACTGCAGGCCCGAGGGCAGGAGCTGGCCGCCCAGCTGCCTGGCAGCCTCGCTGGCGGGCACGCGCAACCCCTGCGCCTCGCTCAGCAACGCCGGGTTGAGGAACAGGAAGTGCTTCGACCCGCGCGGGCTGCCGTCGCGGTCCACCACCTCGACCTTGGTCTCGAACAACCGCCTGCCGTGCTCGCCGGCGTTGCTGATGGTGGCGCTCGCGCCGCAGAACACCGGGTCGGAGCCGTAGTGCCTGCAGATGCGCTTCAGCCGGCGCAGCACGTTGGCAACGTGCGAACCGTAGATGCCGGAGAGCGTGTGCAGCTCGTCCACCACCACGTAGCGCAAGCCGCTGAACAACCCCTGCCACTTGGTGTGGTTCGGCAGGATGCCCGCGTGCAGCATGTGCGGGTTGGTGAGCACGAGGTTGCCCTGCTCGCGCAGCGCCTGCCGCACCGGCGGCGGCGTGTCGCCGTCGTACACGGCCACCGTCATGTCGGTGCGGCCGCAGCCCTCGAGCAGCTCCTCCAGGCTCGCCATCTGGTCCCGCGCCAGCGCCTTGGTCGGGTAGAGGTAGAGGGCGCGCGCATCGAGGCCCTCGCGCAGCAGCGCGTCGAGCACGGGCAGGTGGTAGCACAGCGACTTGCCCGAGGCGGTCGACGTGGCCACCACCGTGTGCTTGCGGGCGTGCAGCAGGTCCGCGGCCTCGCGCTGGTGCGAGTACATCTCCAGGATGCCCTTCTCCTGCAGCGTGCGGACGAGGTCCGGGTGCAACCAGTCGGGGAAGGGCTGCGACATCGCAGGCCGCGGCTCGGTCGAGTGCGAGGCCACCACCATGCCGGGCGCGTCCGCCTCGTTGCGCCGCAGCCGCGTGACGAAGGTGCTCAGGTCCACGCGAGGACCTCCCGAACCTGACCGAGTGCCGTGCCGCCCATGGCCACGGATGTTAGTGTTTCGTCAGGGTCGCGAAAGGGCCAACTTGCCCCAGTTGCAGACGCTGCTCAGCGGGCGCGCGACTTCTTCTGCTCGGCGCGGGAGGCCTTGATGATGGCGTCGGCTGCCTTCGGGTCCGCCTTGCACTCGAGGAGCGCCTGCAGCATCAGCGGGACCACGATCGTGGCGTCCGACTCGATGACGAACATGGGCGTGTCCTCGGTCAGCTTGTCCCAGGTGATCTTCTCGTTGGGAGTGGCACCCGAGTACGAGCCGTAGGACGTGGTCGAGTCGCTGATCTGGCAGAAGTAGGCCCACGGCTTCACCTTCTCCTGCAGGTCGTACTTGATCGACGGCACCACGCAGATCGGGAAGTCGCCGGCGATGCCGCCACCGATCTGGAAGAAGCCGCAGCCCTTGCCCTTCGACAGCTCGCGGTAGTCGTCGTACAGGTTGGCCATGTACTCGATGCCCGACTTGACGATCGAGGCGCCGCACTCGCCGACCTTCACGTGCGAGGCGAAGATGTTGCCGAACGTGGAGTCCTCGTGGCCCGGGACCACCATGGGCAGCTTCGCCTTCGCTGCGGCGAGCAGCCAGCACTCCTCGGGGTTGCCCTCGTGCAGCTTCGGGCTGATGGCCTGCACGAGCTCGTAGAAGTACTCGTGCCAGAAGCGGCGCTCGCCCTTCTCGCTGGCCCGCTTCCACATGGGCACCAGGTACTTCTCGACCGCGCGGAACGCATCGTCCTCGGGGATCGAGGTGTCGGTCACGCGGCGCATGCGCTGCTGCAGGATCTTGGTGTCGTCCTGCTTGGTGAAGTAGCGGTACTCGGGGAAGTCCTTGTAGCTGTCGTGCGCGACCAGCCGGAACAGCGACTCCTCGAGGTTTGCGCCGGTGACGCTCAGGCCGTGGATCAACCCGGCGCGGATGGCAGGGGCGATCGAGATGCCGAGCTGCGCGGACGACATGGCGCCGGCCACGGCCCAGTACATGCGGCCGCCGGAGCGCACATGGTCCCAGTAGGCGAACGTCGCGTCGCGCGTCGCGCGCGAGTTGAAGTTCTTGTAGTTGCGGGCGAGGAACTCGAGGATCGGGAGGCCGGAAGTCGCCATGGGGGGCGACTCCTATAGCCGCTGCCGGGCCCGGTGTCGCGGTGTCGCCTGCAGGTTCCTGCCCCCCGCCCCGGCACCCGGCACTGGCACGGCGGTACCGCTTGTGCTGGACTCTGTGCATGGCGCTCACCGCGCGCGGACGCACGGCGGCACTCCTCCTGTCCTGCACCCTTGCAGGGCTGTGCCCGGCTGCACGGCTCATGGCCCAGGAGCCGCAGCCCAGGAGGGTCGGCGTGTTCCTCTGGCACGACTCGGCCAACGACCTCGCGACCCTGGAGGGCATCCGCACGGGCCTCGCTTCCTCGGGGCTGCAGGTGGAGTACGTGCAGGGCCATGCGGGCTCGGACCCCCAGCGCGGCAGGGACGAGCTGCGACGGATCCGTGCCGCCGGGGTCGAGCTCGTCTTCGCCCTCGGCACGCAGGCCGTGCAGCTGGCCGCCGCGGAGGTGAAGGACCTGCCCGTCGTCTACGGCGCGGTGTCCAACCCGGTGGTCTCCGGCATCGTCCCGGACTGGAAGGGTTCTGGCACCAACGTGGCCGGCGCCTCCAACTGGATCCCCCCCGCCACGGTGCTGGGCGCGTTCCAGCTGGCGGTCCCCGGACTGCGCAAGCTCGGCATGCTGCGCACCAGCAAGTCGGGCACCGTGAGCGACGCAGAGGCAAGGACCATGCGCGAACACCTTGCAACGCTCGCCGGGCCGCGCGTCGAGCTGGTGGAGCAGTCGGCGACGGACGCCGCCGGGATCGGCGCCGCGGTCGAGGCACTCGTGGCAGCCGGGGTGCAGGCCGTCTGGGTGCCCATCGACATCACGATCTACGACAACATGCCGGCGGTGCAGGCTGCACTGGGCAGTCGCGGCGTGCCGCTGGTGACCACTGCCATGAAGGCAGCGCGCGAGGGCGCCGCCGTGGGAGTGGTGGTCGACTACCAGCTGCTCGGGAGGCGCACGGCGGCCCTCGCGCTGCAGGTGCTGCGGAAGGAGCGCGACCCCGGCAGCATCCCGGTCGACACCATGCGCGGCTACCAGGTGGTCGTGAACCCCGAGGCCGCGCGGAGGCAGGGATACGAACTGCCCCTGCCGTTGCTCATCGTTGCGGACCAGCTGGTCGCCACCCCGGCTCCTGCCCCCGTGCCGAGGAAGGACAACTGAGGTGCGCGGGCTCCCGCTGCAGGCCAAGCTGCTGGTCGCCCTGCTGGTGCTCGCCGCACTGTTGCTGGCGATGCTGCTGGGCATCGTCGCCCCCTCCACCCTGCGCGCGTTCCGGGAGCGGTCCGACTCGATCGTGCGACGCATGACCACCGCGATGGAGCAGCTCGCCACCCGCGACAACGAGACGAGTCGCGAGGTGCTCGTGGCACTCGTGGACCACACGACCGACGCCCGCAGCCGCATGCTCGAGGACCTGCCGGTGGACGTCTACGGCGGCGACATCGGCCGCATCCGGCAGGCGATCCTCGAGGCCGACGCCGCCCGGCGCGAGCAGTTGCGCAGCAACGCGCGCGTGTTGGGCAGCGAGATGGAGACCCGCGCGGCAGCCCAGATCCGTGCCGAACTGGACCGCATGCGCGCCGAGCAGGAGCTGCTCACGGAGGCCTTTGCCGAGGAACTGCGCACCCAGAACATGCTGTTGGTCGGGGCAGCCCTCGCCGCCTCACTCCTCGTGCTGGGCCTCGGGCTCTACCAGTTCGTGGTGCGCCCCGCGCGCGCCCTGCGCTCGGCCACCCGCCTCGTGGCGAGCGGCGACCTGCAGCCGCCGCCACTCAGCGCCAGCGGTGACGAACTCGGCCAGCTGGCTGCCGACTTCGCCACCATGGTGTCCCAGCTGCGCGAGGCCCGCGCCGAGCTGACGCGCCTCAACCGCTCGCTGGAGGACGAGGTCGCCCGCAAGACCGCGCACCTCGAGCAGGCACTTGCCGACCTCCGCGCCACCCACGACCAGTTGCTGCAGGCAGGCAAGATGGCATCGATCGGCACGCTGGCCGGCGGCATCGCCCACGAGTTCCACAACCTCGTGGGTGGCATCCGTGGCTGCACCGTGGAGGTGCTCAAGGACGAACGCGACCCGCTGCGGCGCGAGACCCTCGAGGTGGTGCTGCGCGCCGCAGACCGCGCCACCGGCATCGTGCGCCAGCTGCAACGTTTCTCGCGCCGGTCCGTCGACCGCATCGACGACGTCGACGTGGCGACGGTGCTCGACGACGCGTGCCGGCTCGTCGAGCCCGAGGCGCGTCGCCGCAGTGTCGCCGTGGCGCGGGCGTACGCACCCGGGCTGCGGCTGCGCGGCGACGGCGACGCGCTGCACCAGGTGTTCGTCAACCTGCTCACCAACGCGCTGCAGGCAATGCCGCGCGGCGGCACGCTCACCGTGCGGGGCAACACCGAGGCGGGCAGGGTGCACGTGGAGGTCGCGGACACCGGCGTCGGCATCGACCCGGCCGACCTGCCGCGCGTGTTCGAACCCTTCTTCACGCGGCGCGACCAGAACGAGAGCGGGTCCGAACCGGGTTCCGGGCTCGGCCTCAGCGTCTCGTACGGCATCGTCTCCGCCCACGGCGGGACCATGGCGGTGCAGAGCAAGCGCGGCACCGGCACGACCTTTGCCCTGCAGTTGCCCGTGCAGGGACCGACCGCGAGCCCACCCACGCCATGACCCAGCCCGCCACCAGCATCGAACCGGCAAGGGCTCGACCGCCTGCCCGCGTCCTCGTCGTCGACGACGAGGAGTCGATGCGGCACTTCCTGTCGCTCGCGCTGCGCCGCGCCGGCCACGAGCCCTTCCCCGCCGACGGCGGCGAGGCGGCGCTCGAACTGTGCCGGCGCGGGCCGTTCGACGCCGTGCTGCTGGACCTGCGCATGCCGGGCATGGATGGCCTCACGGTGCTCGCGCGCATCCGTGAACTCGACCCTGCAGCCACGGTCCTGATGATGACCGCGCACGGCACCATTGCCGCAGCGGTGGAGGCCATGCGCCTCGGTGCAGCGGACTTCCTCACCAAGCCGTTCGAGGCGGAGGAGGTGCTGCTGCGCCTCGGCAAGGCCCTCGACCAGCGGCGTGTCGCCGGGGAGAACCGCACGCTGCGCGGGCTGCTCGAACGCGAGGGCGGGACCCACGGCCTGCTCGGCCGCAGCCTGCCGATGCGCGCCCTCCTCCAGCAGCTGGAGCTGCTGGGTGACTCCACCTCGACGGTGCTGCTCACGGGCGAGTCCGGGGTCGGCAAGGGCAGGGTGGCACGCGCCCTGCACCACCTGTCGAACCGCGCCGACGGCCCGTTCGTGACGGTGCACTGCCCGGCAGTGCCCGAGAGCCTGTTCGAGAGCGAGCTCTTCGGCCACGAGGCAGGCGCATTCACCGGTGCCCGCAGCGCCAAGCAGGGCCTGGCTGCCAAGGCGCACCGCGGCACGCTGTTCCTCGACGAGGTCAGCGAGATGAGCCCGCAGGCACAGGCCAAGATCGAACGGTTCCTGCAGGAGAAGGAGTTCCTGCCGGTGGGAGCGACGAGTCCGGTGAAGGTCGACGTGCGGGTGGTTGCGGCCACCAACCGCGACCTGCAGCAGGCGGTGGCCGCAGGGACGTTCCGTCCCGACCTGCTGTGGCGCCTTGCCGTCGTCCAGCTGCACGTGCCGCCGCTGCGCGAACGGCGCGACGACATCATGGCACTGGTCACCGCCCAGCTGCGCCGCCTCGCCGAGCGCGAGGGCTGGCAGCAGAAGCACTGCAGCCCCGCGGTGATGGCTGCACTGGTCGCCCACGAATGGCCCGGCAACGTGCGCGAGCTGGAGAACGTCGTCGAGCGCATGGCCGTGCTCGGCGGCACCCGTCCGACCCTCGAGCCCGAGGACCTTCCCGACGAGATCCGTGCCGCGAGTCCCGGTTCCGCGACGGAGGCGGACTATGCCTGTGCACGGGACCGCTTCGAGCACGCGTACTTCCGCGCCTTGCTGCTGCGTTGCGGCGGCAATGTCAGCGAAGCTGCACGCGTCTCGGGCCTCAGCCGCGGCCACCTGCACCGTCGCATCCGCGAGCTGGGCATCCCGCACGGATCCGGTGCGCCGGAAGCGGACTAGATCTCAGTCGACACACCTGTGCACGGTGGGCAAGACCGACTAGGGTCCGGTCCTCGACGGAGGTTCCCGTCGCACGTGAACCCCATGAACGACAACTCTTCCTCCCGTCGCGACTTCCTGCGTGACGCCGCCGGCATGACCGCAGCGCTCTCCGCAGGGTCCGTTCCCGTCACCGCCCAGGACCCCCAGCGCCGCGCCACGCCGAACAGCAACGGCCGCCGCCGTCCCAACATCCTCGTCATCATGACCGACGAGGATCGCTTCCCGCCGCCCTACGAGACGCCGACAGTGCGGGCCTGGCGCGAGTCCCAGCTGCAGGGACGCAACCTGATCCGCCGCAACTCGATGGAGTTCCTGCGCCACTACACAGGAGCCTCGGCCTGCGTGCCCGCGCGCACGACCTTCTTCACCGGCCACTACCCCGCGCTCCACGGCGTCAGCCAGACCGACGGCGCGGCGAAGACCGCGTTCGACTCCAGCATGTACTGGCTCGACAAGAACACGGTGCCGACGCTGGGCAACTACTTCCGCGCCGCGGGCTACCGCACCTTCTACAAGGGCAAGTGGCACGTGAGCGAGGTCGACATCCTCATCCCCGGCAGCAAGACCCCGCTCAACACCTACGACGCCGACGGCAACCCCGACCTGCAGAAGGAACAGGACTACCTCGACGCCGACCGCATGGACGCCTTCGGGTTCACGGGCTACGTGGGCCCCACGCCCCATGGGTCGGACGCGCGCAACAGCGGTGGTGTCTGCCTGACCGGCACCGGTGGGCGCGACGTGGTGTACGCGGACCAGGTGGTCCAGTTGCTGGACGAGCTCGACCAGGACCCGAGCCAGCCGTGGCTCACCGTGTGCTCCTTCGTGAACCCGCACGACATCGTGCTGTACGGCGCGTTCTCCAACCTCGGCGGCGGCTACGACTTCACGCCCGATGCCTCGACGCCCGAGATCCCGCCCTCGCCCACCGACAACGAGACGCTGCTCGACAAGCCCACGGCGCAGACCAGCTACCGCAACACCTACCAGCAGGCGTTCCAGCCGACCTTCAGCACGCCCAACTACCGCCGGCTGTACTACGACCTGATGAAGCGCGTGGACGACCAGATCCTGCGCGTCATGCAGAAGCTCCAGTCGACGCGCATGTACCGCGACACGATCGTGATCTTCACCTCGGACCACGGCGAGTTGCTGGGCTCCCACGGCGGCCTGTTCCAGAAGTGGCACTGCGCCTACGAGGAGGTCACCCACGTGCCCTTCTACGTGCACAGCCCGGTGCTGTTCCCGCGCTCCACCACCACCAACGAGATCACGAGCCACGTGGACGTGATGCCCACGATCCTCGGGCTCGCCGGCATCGATGCAGAGGCCGTACGGCAGCGACTTGCCGCCACCCACACCGATGCCGTGCCACTCGTGGGCCGCAACCTCGCGCCCATGGTCCGTGGCGCCGAGGACTTCGACCGCAAGGGCGAGGGCATCTACTTCATGACCGACGACGAGGTCACGGCGGGACTCAACCAGCAGAACTTCACCGGCTACACCTACAACTCGGTGCAGCAGCCGAACCACGTCGAGATGATCGTTGTGGACCTGCCCGGCCCGCAGGGCATGCGCACGTGGAAGTACTCGCGCTACTTCGACAACCAGCAGTTCTGGTCGACCCCGTGCGTGCAGGACCTCGTCTACCCGGAGATCGGTGACCCGACCACGGCCTGCCAGGGCGTGGTCCGCACGACCGCGGTGCCGGACCAGCAGGAGCTCTACGACCTGACGTCCGACCCCATCGAGCGCATCAACCTCGCCCACCCGCCGAACATCACGCCCGCCATCCAGCAGATCCTCCAGACCATGCAGGCCCTGCTGGCGCAGCAGCGGCAGCAGAAGCGCGTGATCTCGCAGACCGGGCTGAGTCAGGGGATCCCCGGCTGCTCGGTGTGAGGCACCGGCTGGTTACGCCAGCGAAACAGCCTGTGCCCGGCCGGTGACACTCCCCGGTCCGGGCAGCACATCCCCCTGCGAGGGAGGGACTTGGGGCGTGGCACGGCATTTGACATTGCCGTGCGCCATGAAACACAGGCTCCCCTTCCTAGCCCTCCTCGCCGTTTCGATTGCGATCGCCGCCTGCTCCTCCCCCGGCCCCACTGCCAAGGGTGAGCCCGCGGAGGCTGCGGCCGTGAAGCCCGCACTCCGTGCGCCGACCATGGCCGACACCAAGGCCCTCGACGTCCCTGGCGTGCACAACATCGTGGCCTACGCACCCGGCGTCTTCTCGGGGTCGGTGCCCGAGGGCGCCAAGGGTTTCGACTCGCTGGCGGCCATGGGGATCAAGACCGTGATCTCGGTGGACGGTGCGACCCCGGACCTCGCGGAGGCCAGGAAGCACGGCATGCGCTACATCCACCTGCCCATCGGCTACGACACCGTGCCGGAGGACCGCGCCAAGGCGCTGGCGCAGGCGCTCGCGAGCGTGGACGGCCCGGTCTACATGCACTGCCACCACGGCAAGCACCGCAGTGCCGCAGCGGCTTCTGTCGCCTGCATCGCGACGGGCAGGACCACGCCCGAGGAAGCAACCCGGCGCATGAAGGAGATCTCGGGCACCACGGCCAACTACTCCGGTCTGTACGCAGTCGTCCAGGCAACCAAGCCCATGGACAAGGACTCGCTGAGGATCGACCCCAGCACCCTGCCGGAGGTCACCAAGGTGAGCGGTCTGGTCGCCACCATGGTCGAGCTGGACGTGGTGTTCGACAACCTCAAGGCGCTCAACGGCGCCGAGTGGCAGGTCCCCAAGGACCACCCGGACCTGGTGCCCGCCAAGGAGGCGCGCCGCGCTGCCACGCTGTTCCGCGGCCTGCACGACGATGCCGAGTCGAATGCGTACCCTGCCGACTACCAGCAGTGGCTGAACCGTTCCATCGAGGACGCCGACGCCATCGCCAAGGCCGTGGACGCGGGCGACGCCAAGGAAGCGGCACTGCGCTTCCAGTCGCTGGGCAAGACCTGCAAGGAGTGCCACAAGCCGTACCGCGACCAGTGAGCGGTCGCGTCGCCTGCGCCCCCGGCCTCACTTCGCCGGGGCGGCGGGCGCGGTCGACGGGCCCACGGTGGAACGCCCCACGTTGGAGCCGTCGAGCCCGGTGAGCATGCGCTGCATCGTGGTGCGCATGCACATGCCGGTGAGCAGGTAGGTGCTGGGCGGCAGCCGGTCCGGGTTGGAGACCTGGCGCTCGCCGTAGACCTGGTCGAACAGCACGGGGCGCTTGCCGTCGGCACCGACAGGGCCGAGCACCTCGATGCGGATGCCCACCTCGGCAAGGCTGCGGGCCCCGTACTCCTGCTCCATGACGCCGGTGACGAAGGTCACAAGCGTGGGCTGGACGACGAGGTCGGTGGGCGCGGCGGTCGCACGGACCTCGGTGAAGAGCTCGCTGGCCTCCAGTTCCTCCAGCAGCACCGCGTCCACCATCTCTGGCACCGGGCGGTTCCACCGCCGGTCGCCCTCGTAGCTGATCGGGAAGCCGTTGGCAGAGGCCGGGTAGTTGGCGACGTTGCGCTCGTCACGGGTCGGCGCAACGAACACGGCCCGGTCGCCGGGCGCGCGGGTCTCGTACTCGACCGGGACGTAGATCCGCTCGTTGAGTGCCAGGTCCGGCACGTTCTGGTGGGTCGCGCAGGCGGCCAGGAACAGGACGGGGAACAGCGAGGGGAGCGCCTTCATGGTCCCGCTGCCATCGGCACGATCCGCCCGCCACTTGAGCCCGGTGCCGCGTTTTGCCCCGCGGGGGGCGGTCGGATAGAACCTTTGCCCCCCATGACGGCCCGCAATCCCCTCGGCACGCGCTCGACCCTGACGGTCGGCGGCACTCCCCACACCTGGTTCTCCCTGCCCGCGCTCGAGCGCGCCGGGTACGGCAAGCTCTCCCGCCTGCCCTACTCGATCCGGATCCTGCTGGAACAGGCGCTGCGCAACCTCGACGACTACGTGGTGTCCGAGAAGGACGTCCGCAACATCGCCAACTGGGGCCCTGCCACGGCTGGTGTGGTCGAGATCCCGTTCCTGCCGGGCCGCGTGGTGCTGCAGGACTTCACCGGCGTGCCCTGCGTCGTGGACCTCGCAGCCATGCGCAGCGCGATGAAGCGGCTCGGCGGCGACCCGTCGCGGATCAACCCGCTGGTCCCGTGCGACCTGGTCATCGACCACTCGGTGCAGGTCGACTACTTCGGGTCCGCCGACGCACAGCAGAAGAACCTCGACCTCGAGTTCGAGCGCAACCGCGAGCGCTACCAGTTCCTCAAGTGGGGCCAGCAGTCGCTCACCAACTTCCGCGCCGTGCCCCCGGGTGCCGGCATCGTGCACCAGGTCAACCTGGAGTACCTGGCGACTGCCGTGCTGACCCGCAAGGAGGGCTCGGAGACGGTCGTGTACCCAGACACCGTCGTGGGCACCGACAGCCACACCACGATGATCAACGGCCTCGGCGTGCTGGGCTGGGGCGTGGGCGGCATCGAGGCCGAGGCCGTGATGCTGGGCCAGCCCACCTACATGCTGCTGCCCGAGGTCGTGGGCATGGAACTGACCGGCAAGCTGCCGGAGGGAGCCACGGCAACCGACCTCGTCCTCACCGTGACGCAGTTGCTGCGCAAGCACGGCGTGGTGAACAAGTTCGTCGAGTTCTTCGGCACCGGCGTCGCCGAGATGTCGCTGGCCGACCGTGCCACGATCGCCAACATGGCACCCGAGTACGGCGCGACGATGGGCTTCTTCCCGGTCGACGAGGAGACCTGCAACTTCCTCCTCCGCACCGGCCGCGACGCGAAGCTCGTCGAACTGGTGCGCGCCTACCACAAGGCGCAGGGCCTGTTCTGGACCGCCGACGCACCGGTGCCCGAGTTCAGCTCGAAGCTGAAGCTCGACCTCGCCACGGTGGTGCCGAGCCTCGCCGGCCCCAAGCGCCCGCAGGACCGCGTGGCGCTGTCCGCCATGCGCGACGACTTCCGCAAGGGCCTCACCAAGGACGTGAAGGAACGCGGCTTCGGCCTCACCGCCGAGCAGGCAGGCGCCACGGCAGCGGTCGCCGACGCCTCGGGCGCGCAGCTGCGCCACGGCTCCGTGGTGATCGCAGCCATCACGTCGTGCACCAACACCAGCAACCCGTCGGTGATGCTGGGTGCGGGCCTGCTGGCGAAGAAGGCCGCTGCACGCGGCCTGCGCAGCAGGAGCTGGGTGAAGACCTCCCTGGCGCCGGGCTCGCGCGTGGTCACCGACTACCTCAAGCAGGCTGGCGTGATGGGTGCGCTGGAGCAGGTCGGCTTCCACGTCGTGGGCTACGGCTGCACGACCTGCATCGGCAACAGCGGCCCGCTGCCGCAGCCGGTGTCCGATGCCGTCAAGCAGGGCAACCTCGTTGCCGCCGCAGTGCTCTCGGGCAACCGCAACTTCGAGGGCCGCGTCAACCCCGACGTGAAGGCCAACTACCTCGCCTCGCCGCCCCTCGTGGTGGCCTACGCCCTCGCCGGCACCGTCGACATCGACTTCGCCACCGAGCCGCTCGGCGCCGGCAGTGACGGCAAGCCGGTGTTCCTCAAGGACGTCTGGCCCACGCAGGCCGAGGTCCAGGAGGCCATCCGCACGTCGATGTCGCCCGAGGCGTTCCGCCGCGAGTACGGCATCGTCGACCAGGGCCCGCCCATGTGGCGCCAGATCACGGCCACGAAGAGCGACCTCTACACCTTCGACGCCAACAGCACCTACATCCAGGAGCCGCCGTTCTTCACCACCATGACGCGCGAGGTGGGCACGATCGGTGCGGTGCACGGCGCACGTGCGCTCGCGGTGCTGGGCGACTCGGTGACCACCGACCACATCTCCCCCGCCGGCAACATCAAGAAGGACTCGCCCGCAGGCCGGTACCTGGTGGAGAACGGCGTCCAGCCTGCAGACTTCAACCAGTACGGCGCACGCCGCGGCAACGACCGCGTGATGACGCGCGGCACCTTTGCAAACATCCGGTTGCGCAACCTGCTCGTCGAGGTCGAGGGCGGGTGGACGCGTCACCTCCCCAGCGGCGAGAAGATGTTCCTGTACGACGCCGCGATGCGGTACCAGCAGGAGGGCACCCGGCTCTGCGTGCTGGCGGGCAAGGAGTACGGCACCGGCAGCTCGCGCGACTGGGCTGCCAAGGGCACGTTCCTGCTGGGCGTGAAGTTCGTCCTCGCGGAGAGCTACGAGCGCATCCACCGCTCCAACCTCGTGGGCATGGGCGTGCTGCCGCTGCAGTACCTGGACGGCCAGACGCGCGAGACCCTCGGCCTCACGGGCGAGGAGGTGTTCGACGTGGCAATCGACGACAAGGTCCAGCCACGCCAGCAGCTCACGGTCACGGCCACCTGCCCGCGGACCGGCGCCAGGAAGACCTTCCAGGCCCAGTGCCGCATCGACACGCCCGTGGAGGTGGACTACTACCGCAACGGTGGCATCCTCCAGACCGTGATCCGCAAGCTGCTCGCGCACTGATCCCGCGGCAGCAACGCGGCGGCGGACACGGGCCGCGCCGGGGCGCCGTCCCACTGGACAGGCCCCGGGCGGAGCGCCAGCATGCGCACCATGGCGACCCACGGACTGCAGGCACTGGTCGAGCGTCTCGACGCCCTCGACCCGGCCTCCATCGCTACCGAGTCGGTCCGGACGATGATCGCCGAGGCGCGCATCCCGGACAGTGACCTTGCACCCTTCGTGCAACCGCGCGAGGACAAGTACTCGCGCCTGTCCGTGCACCGGACACGGTGGTTCGACGTCATGGTGCTCACCTGGATGCCGGGGCAGGTCACCCCGATCCACAACCATGCCGGCAGCCTCGGCTGGATGCGGCTCGTGCGCGGCCGGGTGGCAGAGGAACGGTTCCACCTGGTGCCATCGACCGCGGCCTCGGGCCTCGACCTCGCCCCCGACGTCGTCGAGCCGCGCCGCGGCATCGAGTTGGTGGCCGACACACGCACGACGCTCACCGAGGTGGGAGCCGTTGCCGTGGTGGACAAGGAGCGCGCCATCCACCGCATCTCCAACCCGCGCGAGCACAGCCGCGACGACTTTGCCGTGACCCTGCACGTCTACTCGAAGCCGCACGACGTGTGCCTGACCTTCGACCCCGTGGCACGCTGCTGCGCGCGCCGCGAGCTGCGCTTCGACGAGCCGACCTCAGCCCGCTGAGCCGCTCGCGGACGAACCTGCGGCGACCCGCGGGACAGGGTCCCCTGGTGGCTGGGCCGGGCGCCACACCCGGCCGGTGATCAACCTCGCCCCGCGTGCGAAGGCGAAGTACTGCCAGGCCCAGCCGATCATGACCGCGATGCGGTTGCGGTAACCGATCAGGTAGAAGATGTGGACCACCCACCACAGCCACCAGGCGAGGAAGCCGGAGAGCTTGAGCGAGCCGAACTGGGCGACGGCAGCAGCCCGCCCCACGGTGGCGAGTGAGCCCTTGTCGCGGTAGCGGAACGGCAGCATCGGCTTGCCCGCCAGAGCGAGACGCAGGTTGCGGGCGGCGTGCCTGCCGGACTGGACCGCAGCCGGGGCGACGCCGGGGACCGGCTTGCCGTCGGTCTGGATGCTCATCAGGTCGCCCACGAGCAGGATCTCGGGATGACCGGGCACCGACAGGTCTGGGTTGACCAGCACGCGGCCGGCGCGGTCGGTGGGCGCACCGATGCTGGCCCCGAGCGGCGAGGCGGCAACGCCTGCGGCCCACAGCACGGTGCGGGCACGGATCTCCTGCTCCCCCATCCTCACGCCGCTCGCGTCGATGTGGGTGACGTGGACACCGGTGACCACCTCGACGCCGAGGCGCTCCAGCTGGCGACGCGCGAGCTTGGAGAGCACGGGCGCGTAGGGCGGCAGCACCCGGTCGGAACCCTCCACCAGCACGACGCGGAGGCTGCGCGGGTCGAAGCTGCGGAAGTCGCGAGCGACGGTCTGCCTGCCGATCTCGATGAGCGAGCCAGCGAGTTCGACGCCGGTGGGCCCGCCGCCCACGACGACGAAGGTGAGCAGTTCGCGCACGCGCCTCGGGTCCGGCTCGCTCTCTGCCGCCTCGAACGCACTGAGCACGCGGTTGCGCACCTCGAGTGCGTCCTCGACGGTCTTGAGCCCGGGTGCCCACGGCTCCCACTCCTTGTGCCCGAAGTAGCTGTGCGTGGCACCGGTGGCGACCAGCAGCCAGTCGTACTCGAGCTCCCCGCTGTCGAGCACCACCACCTTGCGGGCGGCGTCGATGCGCTCGGCACGGGCGAGGATGGTGCGGACGTTCTGCTGCGAGCGCAGCACCGAACGGATCGGGTACGCGATGTCGCTCGGGTTGAGGGCCGCAGTCGCAACCTGGTAGAGCAACGGCTGGAACAGGTGGTGGTTGCGACGGTCGACCAGCGTGATGCGCACCGGGGCGCTTGCGAGATCGCGGGCAGCCGCGAGACCTGCGAAACCGCCGCCGAGGATGACCACGTGCGGCAGGGACTTGTTGACGGAATGCATGGGAACGATTGCGGCGCGCAGGGGCTGCCCGCGCGCCGCAACATGGATACCAGTCCGGAGGCCGTGTTCCCACGGCCGCGTGGGATCAGTAGCGGTAGTGGCCCGGCTTGAAGGGGCCGTCCACGCCCATGTGCAGGTACTCGGCCTGCTTCTTGGTCAGCTTGGTGAGCTTGGCACCGAGCTTCTCGAGGTGCAGGCGGGCCACCTTCTCGTCGAGGTGCTTGGGCAGCACGTAGACACCCTTGTCGTACTTCTTGTGGTTGTTGAACAGCTCGATCTGGGCGATCACCTGGTTGCTGAAGCTGTTGCTCATCACGAAGCTGGGGTGGCCCGTGGCGCAGCCCAGGTTCAGCAGGCGGCCCTCGGCGAGGACGATGATGCCCTTGCCGTCCGCGAACACCCAGCGGTCGGTCTGCGGCTTGATGTTCTCGCGGCGGACGCCCGACGTCTTCGCCAGGCCAGCCATGTCGATCTCGTTGTCGAAGTGGCCGATGTTGCCGACGATCGCGTTGTTCTTCATCTGCTTCATGTGGTCGACGGTGATCACGTTGCAGTTGCCCGTCGCGGTGATGAAGACGTCGGCGTAGGAGACGCAGTCCTCGAGCGTGAGGACCTGGTAGCCCTCCATCGCGGCCTGCAGCGCGCAGATCGGGTCGATCTCGGTGATGATCACGCGGGCACCCTGGCCGCGCAGCGACTGCGCACTGCCCTTGCCCACGTCACCGTAGCCGAGCACCACGCAGACCTTGCCGGAGAGCATGACGTCGGTCGACCGCATGATGCCGTCGACGAGCGAGTGGCGGCAGCCGTACACGTTGTCGAACTTCGACTTCGTGACGCTGTCGTTCACGTTCATCGCCGGGAACGGCAGCTTGCCGTCCTTCTGCATCTGGTAGAGGCGGTGCACGCCGGTGGTCGTCTCCTCGGTGACGCCGAGGATGCCGGGCAGCATCTTGCTCCACTTGCCGGGCGTGTTGGCCATCGCGGCCTTGAGGGTCTTGAGGACCGAGTGCCACTCCTCGGAGTCGGTGGCCTTCGGCGCGGGGACCTTGCCTGCAGCCTCGTACTCGGCACCCTTGATCACCAGCATCGTGGCGTCACCGCCGTCGTCGAGGATCATGTTCGGGCCGTCCTGGCCGGGCCACGTGATGGCCTGCTCGGTGCACCACCAGTACTCGTCGAGCGTCTCGCCCTTCCAGGCGAACACGGGCACGCCCATCGGCTTCTCGACCGTGCCCTTGGGGCCGACGGCCACTGCTGCGGCAGCATGGTCCTGCGTGCTGAAGATGTTGCACGAGGCCCAGCGGACCTCGGCACCCAGCTCCACCAGCGTCTCGATGAGCACTGCGGTCTGGATGGTCATGTGCAGCGAGCCGGTGATGCGCGCGCCGGCGAGCGGCTTCTTCTTGCGGTACTCGGCGCGGATGGCCATGAGGCCGGGCATCTCCACCTCGGCGAGCTGGATCTCCTTGCGGCCGAACTCGGCGAGGTTGATGTCCTTCACCTTGAAGTCAGAGCTGGAGAGCACCGCGGACTTGGCAGTCTTGCCTGCGGGCTTGGACTTGGTCTTCGTGTTCTGGAGCGTTGTCATGATGGTTCTTGGGTCGGGAAGTCGGTGTCAGGCAGGGCGTTCGCCCCGCACAAGGAACATGGAAAGGGTGCGTCGGACCCCGTCGGGGCCCTGCACCGAGTACTGGTCGATGGCTGCCGAGGCGCGCACGTTGGCGAACCCGGCACGGGCAAGCGTGGCGACCACGAGCTCGGGCCGCAGCCCCAGCCGCAGGTCGCCCATGGCCTCGCGCATCCACTCCGCGTCGTGGGGCACGAGGTCGGACACGACGAGGCAACCGCCTGGCCGCACCACGCGGAACGCCTCGCGCGCCGCGGCATCGAGGTCCGGGAGGTGGTGCCACACGAGGTTCGCGAACGCGCAGTCGACCTCGCAGTCGCGCAGCGGCAGTGCGTCCAGCTCGCCGGCCCGGAACTCGATGCGGTCCCTCGGCAGGCGCCGACGCGCGGTGGCGAGCATCTGCGCGCTGTGGTCGACGGCCACGACATGCGCGCCGCGCTCGACGAGCCATGCAGACAGGAAGCCAGCCCCACAACCGAGGTCAACCACCTCGCGGCCACCGGGGAACGCCGTCGCGAGGATCTCCGCGCGCAGCGAACCGGTGGTGAACTCCTGCCCCACCTCCACCCAGCGGTCGGCGAGCTTGTCGTGCGCCTTGCGGCTCTGCTCGCGGCGTTGCTCCAGCAGAGCAGCAACCGCTGCCGCGTCTGCACGGCCCTCGACGCTGTCGAGGTACGGCTGCAGCACTGCGTGGTGCAGTTCGGCACTGAGGCCGCCTGGCGTCCCGGCATCGACGAGGGAGTGGAAGCTCCAGGTGCCCTCGCGCCGGTCCCGCACCATCCCTGCGCGCTTCAGCAGCGCGAGCTGGTTGCTGATGCGGCTCTGCTGCAGGTTGGTGACGCTCACCAGTTCCTGCACGGCCAGCTCTGCACGGGCCAGCAGACCGAGCAACCGCAGCCGGGTCGGGTCCGACAGCAGCTTGAGGGTGCTCTGGAGGCTGGCAACGGCGCTCGCCATGGAATGCATCAACATATCACGGATCGTTGATATTTCATTCTCGGCCGTCCGGGCTATCCTCCTTGCGTGGCTGCGCCGACACCCACCGACGAGACGCGTCCCACCGCGCGTGCCGCAGCCTGGAGCCTGGCCCTGTGCGCCGTGACCTGCGTGATCGCAAGTGGCTTCGGTCTTAGATTTTACGGCGACACTGGATTCCTGTTCCGCGAACTTTCCGACCCTGAGTTCCCGCCTGCCGGTCTGGCCACGGCCCTGAGCGGTGCCCTGCTGCTGTGGGCCGGCTGGAGCTGGCTTGCGCTCGGCCGTGCAGCCTCGCAGCGATCCGCCCTGGGCCTCGGTGCCTGCCTCCTCTGGTTCGGTTTCGACGAGGTGCTCGAACTCCACGAGCGCGCCACCCGTGCCATGGTTGGTGCCGGGTTGCCGAGGCCCTTCGGCATCGAGCAGGACGTCTACCTGTTCGCGCTCTACGCAGCAGTCGCACTGCCCTGCCTGCTGCTGTCCCTGCCGCGGGTGCGCGCAGACCGCACCGCGCTCCGGCTGGTGGCGTTGGCGCTGGTCCTGGCGGCGACCAGCCAGGCTGCGGACCTGCTGCCGTGGGACCGCCTCAGCCGCACGGAACGGCAATGGGTCGGGCCGCTGGAGGAGGGCACCAAGACACTCTCGGTCCTGGCCCTCGCCCTCGCCTCCGCCCGCCTGCGCAACTCCCGCTGACAAGGGGCCGGCGGCTCCAGTTCCCGGGCAGTTCTGCCGATAGCGCCCGCATGACCACCTCCCCGCAGCGGCCCACCCCGGCCGCCACGGTCCTCGTCGCCTCCACCCGCTGCTGGATCGAGTTGTCCCGCTGCCTCTCCGACCTCGCGAACTGCCTGCGCGAGGAGGCCCTGGGCCGCGAGGTCGAGGTGCTCACGCTCCACGGCCCGGACGACGACTCTGCGATCGACCTCGTGCAGGAGGAACACCCTGCAGCCAAGGTGCTGGTGTCGCGGACGAGGTCGGTCCCGGCACTGTTCAACTTCGGTGCGCGGCACGCGCGTGGCGACGTGTTGCTGTTCCTCGACGACACTGCATGGCCACAGAAGGGCTGGCTGAGGTCGGTGCTCGACACCATGGCCAACCAGCCCGGCACCCAGGCCGTCACACCCTCGCTGCACTCGGTGCAGGGAACGCTCACCTTCGGGCCCGCGGTGCAGGACGCGCAGGGCAACCTCGTGCCCTGGGGCGCTGCCACACCGGTGCCCACGGGTTCCGTGCGCGCACTGCCCGAGTGCGGGTTCGCCGTGCGCAGGCAGGCCTACTTCGCGCTGGGCGGACTCGACGAACGACTCTGTGCACGGTTCAGTGCGATGGACCTTGCACTGCGACTGCACGAACGGCACGGCAACCGCTGCACAGCCCACGTGGAGTCGGCCTCGGTCACGCGCGTGAGCGCGAGCCGCAACCAACGCGCTGCATCCGTCGAGCGACCGTGGTTCAGCACGACACGCAGCCACGTGGCCTTTGCCGCACGCCACCGCGGACTGTTGGCCGGCGCAACCGCCGCAACCCTCACCCACTGTGGCGCCATCCTCCGCAACGCGGCACGCGCGTGCCTGGGGCGCGCACCGTTCTGGGGCATGGTGTCTGCGACATCACGCCAGGTGCTCGGCATCCCGTGTGGCTGGCTCTCCGCACTCGCCCTCCCGCGCAAGGCACCGCTGCAGCCGCTCACGGCACCGGACCCTGTCCTGGTGCCGGTGGACCCGATTGCCCTGCT
This sequence comes from Planctomycetota bacterium, assembly GCA_041178545.1. GTDB lineage: Bacteria > Planctomycetota > UBA1135 > UBA1135 > UBA2386 > JBEATZ01. The sequence goes on along the minus strand of JBEGVB010000075.1, from coordinate 40,284 downwards.
CGCGAGACGACGCGAGCCTGCAGTGCAGGCTCGCGCTGCGGCCCGCGAGGGCCGTGAGACCGTGACGGCCTGAGGCCGCGCGCAGTCAGTTCACTCGACGGTCCAGAGCTCGCCCTGCACCAGCAGGTCCTGAACCGATCCAGGCTTCTTGGCCCGCGCCTGCTGCACCTGCGCCGTCACACCGGACTCGAAGCTGGGCTTCTCGCGGCGGCGGAACACGCCGATGGGCACCGGGAACTCGCTCTCCGACGCCGTTGCGAGCGCCATCGCGGGAGCCGGGTTCTCGCAGGTCTCGTCCCAGACGAACACCTCGCCGAGGTGCTTGCCGTCTGCGCCGACCTCGATGACCTCCGGGCGGAACTCGCGGTTGAAGCGGATGCCCTTGGTCTTGTTCGAGAACAGCAGCGGCTTGCCGTGCTCCAGCGTGAGCACGCGCTCCTCGCGCATCTCCTTGTCGGTGAAACCCTTGTAGGCACCGTCGTTGAAGATGTTGCAGTTCTGGTAGATCTCCGTCACCGCAGTGCCGTTGTGGGCAGAGGCGCGGCAGATCACGTCCTCGAGCTGCGGGCCGAACACGTCCACGCCGCGCGCCACGAACGTGGCGCCTGCACCGAGAGCCAGTGCAATCGGGCTGAACGGGTAGTCGACCGATCCCATGGGCGACGACTTGGTCACCTTGCCCTGCTCGCTGGTCGGCGAGTACTGGCCCTTGGTGAGGCCGTAGATGCGGTTGTTGAACATCAGGATCTTGATCCCGATGTTGCGGCGCATCGCGTGGATGAAGTGGTTGCCGCCGATCGACATGGCGTCGCCGTCACCGGTGACCACCCACACGTCGAGGGCCGGGTTGGCCAGCTTGGTGCCGGTCGCGACCGCCGGCGCGCGGCCGTGGATCGTGTGGAACCCGTAGGTCTCCATGTAGTACGGGAAACGCGAGCTGCACCCGATGCCGCTGATGATCACCGTCTCGTGCAGCTGCTTCTGCAGCTTCGCGAACGCGCCGGTGACTGCATTGAGGATCGAGTAGTCGCCGCAGCCAGGGCACCAGCGGACCTCCTGGTCCGACTTGTAGTCCTTCTTGGCCAACGTGGGTCGTTCTGCAGTGGTCATGACTTCACTCCCTCCAGTGCCTTGCTGATGCGGTTGACGATCTCCTGGCCCTGGAAGGGCTGGCCGGTGACCTTGGTGTAGCTGTCGACGTCGACGAGGTACTTGGCGCGGAGCAGCAATGCGAGCTGGCCCTTGTTCAGCTCCGGCACGATGACCTTCTTGAAGCCCTTGAGCAGCTCCGCGAGGTCCTTCGGGAACGGGTTGATCCAGCGCAGGAACGCCGCGCTGACCTTGGCGCCCTGCTCGCGATGCTTGAGCACTGCGCTCGTGATCGCACCGCGCGTGCCGCCCCAGCCGAGGACGAGCACGTCACCCGTGCGCTCACCCACCACGGTGATCGGGCCGATCGAGTCGGCGATGCGCTCCACCTTGGCGGCGCGCAGGTCGACCATCTTCTGGTGGTTGTCCGAGTCGTAGCTGATGTTGCCGGTCACGTCGGCCTTCTCGAGGCCGCCGATGCGGTGCGTCAGGCCGGGCGTCCCGGGCTTGGCCCAGGGACGGGCAAGCGTCTTGGGGTCGCGCTTGTAGGGCTGGAACTTCTCACCCGCGGTGCCCGCGGGTGCGAAGGTCACCGGGATGGCCGGCAGCTTGGAGACGTCGGGCAGCTTCCACGGCTCGGCGCCGTTGGCGATGTACCCGTCGCTCAGCAGGATCACCGGGACCATGTACTCGAGCGCCACGCGCACGGCCTCGAAGCCGCACTCGAAGCAGTCGGAGGGCGTGGAGGCGGCGATCACCGCCACCGGGCTCTCGCCGTTGCGCCCGAACATCGCCTGCAGCAGGTCCGCCTGCTCGGTCTTCGTCGGCATGCCGGTGCTCGGGCCCGCGCGCTGCACGTTCACCACCACGAGGGGCAGCTCTGCCATCACGGCAAGGCCGATGGCCTCGGCCTTGAGTGCGAGGCCGGGGCCGCTGGTGGAGGTGACGCCGATCGCACCGGCGTAGCTGGCGCCGATGGCGGAGGTCACCGCGGCGATCTCGTCCTCCGCCTGGAAGGTGACGACGCCGTGGTTCTTGTAGGTGCTCAGCTGGTGCAGGATGTCACTGGCAGGCGTGATGGGGTAGCTGCCGAGGAACAGCTGCAGGCCCGACTTCTCGGCGGCGGCGACCATGCCCAGGCAGATGGCCTGGTTGCCCATGATCTGACGGTAGGTGCCGGGCGCGAGCCTTGCGGGCGGCACGCGGTAGGCCGTCTGGAACACCTCGGTGGTCTCGGCGTACGCATGGCCGGCCTTCATGGCCGCCAGGTTCGCCTCGACGAGTTCGGGCTTCTTGCCGAACTTCTGGCCGATGTTCTTGATGGTCGGGTCCAGCTCGCGGTGGAACATCCAGTAGAGGACGCCCAGCGCGAACATGTTCTTGCAGCGGTCCTTGCTGCGCGAGTCGATCGGCGAGTTGGCGAGCGCCTCGCGGGTGCGCGCCTCGAGGTCGATCTCGATCACCCGGTAGCCCTGCATCGTCCCGTCGGTGCGGGGGTCGACGTCGTACTTGGCCTTCTTCAGGTCGAGCGCACTGAAGGATGCCGTGTTGAGGATCAGGATGCCCTCGCGCTTCAGGTCCTTGAGGTGGACCTTGAGCGCCGCCGGGTTCATCGCCACCAACACGTCCGGAGCGTCACCGGGCGTGTGGATGTCGAAGGAGGAGAACCGCAGCTGGAAGGCCGAGACACCGGGGATGGTGCCGGCAGGGGCGCGGATCTCGGCGGGGAAGTCGGGGAAGGTGGCGATGTCGTTGCCCATCAGCGCCGTCGTTCGGGTGAACTGGTCGCCGGTGAGTTGCATGCCGTCGCCGGAGTCGCCGGCGAAGCGGATCACGACCTGGTCGAGATCCTGGATCCCTTTGGCCACGGGGGGCGCGGAGCTGGCGGATTGCATCAGTAGGTTGGGGTATCGGGGGCAAGCACTATAGCAACCACCCGGCCGCGGTCATCCACCGGGCGCGGATCCTCTGGCACACCGGCGGACGGTTCCGGGCCTGCCCGGGCCGGCCGGCAGCCACGGCCTCAGGCCGTCGGCCCGATGCCGACCGCACGACGGAACGTCGCCAACCGTGCCCGCGCGAGGTCGAGCACCTCCCGGGCAGGCCTGCCGGTCGCCAGTTCGAGCGCCTCCTCGACCCGTCGCACGGCATGGACCCGGAACTCCCCGCGGGCCACCGCGTCCACCACCTCAGGGTCGAGCATCAGGTCCCCCACGTTGGCGCGGGGCAGCACGACGCCCTGCTTGCCGGTGAGCCGGCGGGACCGGCAGAGGCGGTAGAAGCCCTCGATCTTGGCGTTGACCGCGCCCACCGCCTGCACCTCGCCCTTCTGGTTGATGGAACCGGTGAGCGCGAGCCCCTGGTCCAGGGGGGCCCCCGACAGGGAACTCAGCAGGGCCAGCAGCTGGGCCAGGGAGGCCGAGTCGCCCTCGACCCCGTTGTACAGCTGTTCGAAACAGATGGTTGCCTGCATGCAGAGGGGCCCGTCCGAGCCGAACTCCTGCAACAGGTATCCCTCGAGGATCATCACGCCCTTGTCGTGGATGGGCCCCGACAGTTCGACCTCGCCCTCGATGTTGATGAGGCCGGAGCGGCTCGCCACCGCGATGCCGGTGTTGCAGGTGAGGCGGCAGGGGCGGCCGAACTCGAGCGTGCCGGTGTCGAGCGCGGTGAGCGCGTTGATCTGGCCCACCACCTGGCCGCTGGTCGCGAGCTGCATGTAACCGGCTGCGTAGTCGCGCTCGATCTGCTCCTGCGACAGGTCGTGCCGGTAGCGCATCGCCCGCATCGCCTCCTCGACGTGGGAACGCGTCACCTTGCGCTGCCCCATGCGCTCGCACACGTGCGAGGCCTCGCGCGCGAGGTCGCCGAGCTCGCTGTAGCGGGTGATGAGACGGTCCCGGCGGCCAGCGGCGCGCGCGCCGTACTCGGCCACGGCGGCAGCGGCATCGGGCCCGAAGGTCCGGAGCTTCTCGTGCCCTGCGAGCCAGACGAGGTAGTCGGCGTACCGCGTGAGGTTCTCGGGGTGGACCGGGATGGTGGCGTCGAACTCCGCGTGGACCTTGAAGATCTGCACGAACTGCGGGTCCTCCTCGGCCAGCACCTCGTAGACGCCGGGCTCGCCGATCAGCACCACCTTGAGGTCGATGGGGATCGCCTCCGGCTGCAGGGTGCCGCCGGTCTGCCCGGTGTTCTGGTCGAACTCGCGGATCTCCAGCATGCCCGCCTGCAGCGTGCGCTTGAGCTGCGCCCACACGCCGGGCTCCCGCAGGACGTCGGCGCAGCGCAGGATGAGGTGGCCGCCGTCGGCGCGCAGCAGCGCACCCGGGTGGATGAGCGTGGGGACCGACTGCGGGCCCTCGCGGGTCTGGCCGATCGTGCCGAACAGGTTGCCGAAGGTCGGGTTGCTCTCCACCACCAGCGGGCAGGCGTCGCTGGTGGAAGCCTTCACCAGCTGCGCCACGAACTCGATCATCTTGGGCTCGGAGCGGCCGCGGGTGGGTGGAGCGGGCGCCTCCTCCTGCTCCTCGCTCGCCTCCTCGGCACCGTCGGGCATCGCGAGCGAGACCCAGCGGCTCAGGTGCAGCTCGACGTACTCCGAGGCGGCATCGAGCCAGTCGGCGATCTCGGGCTGCGGCCAGCGGGTGCGGAAGTCCTTGCTGTGCCCCTGCATCACCTGGAACGCCAGCTTGCGGTCCATCTCCCGCAGCTCACCGCGGGTGACGCGCACCTGCTCGCGGAGCCGGTCGCTGACCTCCTCCAGCCGGTCGAGCAGCTGTGCCCGCGCGCGCATCAGTCGGTCGCGGTCCTCCTGCGTCACCTTGCCCTCGAGCACGAGCGTGGTCAGCGCGTCGAGCGTGACCGGCTCACCCTCCACCACCGGGTAGATGTCGGCGGTCGCGCCACCGGACTGCGCCTGGAAGCGCACGAGTGCGCATCCCAGTTTTGCCGCCTCGCGGTTGAGTGCGGCCATGATCCGCTGCTCGCGCTCCTCGCTCGAACGCATCACCAGCCGGCGCGACATGCGGTGCAGCCCCGAGCGCAGCGCGGAGTGCAGCGCGTGGTGGAACACGCGGGCGAGTTCCTGCAGTTCCTCGCGGAACGCGGCACCGCGGCCCGGCGTCACGCTGATGAGGATGGGACGGTTCGGCTCGCGGAAGTTGTGCAGGTAGAGCCGGTCGGGACCGCGCTTGCAGAACGGCTGGATGTCGCGCAGCAGGTGCTCCACCACCGACATGCGCCCCGAACCGAGCAGGCCGGAGACGAACAGGTTGTAGCCGGGTGCGTGGATCGCGAGGCCGGTGCGCAGCGCCTGCATGGGCCGGTCCTGGTCGAGCAGGAAGGCTGCAGTGGGCGGCGTGCCGGAGGGCGGGATCGGCTTGCAGGTCCAGCGCAGTTCCTCGGGCCGCAGCCGCAGGGTGGCGGCGATGCGCGACTCCCCTGCCCTGGCCGGGACAGGACCGGCACCGGGCGCGCCGCTGCCAACCGGTGGCACACGCGACTTGGTTCGTGCGCCGCGGGAACGGGCCCCGGCGCGGCCAGGGGCCGCCTTGGTGCGTCGCGAGGCCATCAGGTGCGCGCCACCAGCACGGGACAGGGAGCGGCCTTGAGGATCTCGCCCGCGGTGCTGCCGAGCAGGCCCTTCATCAGGCCGCTGCGGCCCGAGGCGCGCACGAGGACGAGGTCGACTTTCTGCACGAGTGCCTCCTTCAGGATCTGTTCCTCGACGGCCTCGTGGACCCGCGCGTGGCCGAGGGCGCGCACGCCGGCTGCAGACGCGCGGTCGACGGCCTCGCGCAGCATCGACTCCACCTCGCGCAACAGGCTGGCCTCGAAGTCCGCGCGGCCACGGTCCGGTTGGCGGTGTCGCGCGATGAGCCCGATGGTGGCCGCAGTGTCGATCACGGCGAAGAACACCAGCTCGGCGCGCAGTTGCGCAGCCAGACCGATGGCGTACCCGACCTCCATGCGGCCGTTCTCGTCGAGTTCCACCGGCGCGAGGATGCGCGTGACCACCGGACCCGTCATGGCGCCGCATCCTACGGGCGGACCGCCCCATTGCACGCAGTGCTTGCCACCGCAGAGCTTTCGTGCTGCGGAAATGGCCACGGCCCCCCGACTGGCTATCCTGCTCGCCCGTGGACCTGCAGAGCCTGACGATCGATCGGAGTGCCAAGCCTGCCGCGCGCAGGCGGGGCCGCTCCTCCCCGTGGTTCGGACGCATCGTGTTCCTGTGCGTGCTCGGAGCCGCGGCATGGCTGTTCCTGCCCGTGCTGCAGCCGCTCGTCGACCAGTTGCGCCTGCCGCTGGTCAAGGTGGCGGTCGTCTCCGAGTCCACGCCGGCAGCATCGGCCGCCGTGCAGGGCACGGCTGCCAACGGCTACGTCACTGCGTCGCGCCGCGCCGCACTCTCCTCCGACATCTCGGGGCGCATCGTCGAGATGCTGGTGACGGAAGGTTCGGTGGTGAAGAAGGGCGACGTCGTCGCGCGGTTGTTCGCCGACGAGTACCGCGCGGGCCTGCAGCGGGCAGAGGCGGACCTCGCGACGGCGCGAGCCGGGCAGGAGCGGGCCGCGGCTGCCATCGCCTCCGCCGAGCTGTCCGAGCGGCAGGCTGTCGACCAGGCAGCCGCAGCCGAGGCGCAGGTCGCCGAGGCAGAGGCACAGGCGGCACTGGCGCAGAGCGAACTCGCCCGCACCGTCGACCTGCAACGCTCCGGCTCCTCGTCCGAGCAGGCCCTGGACCGTGCAAAGGCTGAGGCAGCCGGCACCACCGCCCGGCTGACGGCATCGCGCGCAGGTCTCCGGGCCTCGCGCACGGCGGCGGCGGCGGCCAGCGCCCAGGTCGCAGTGGCACGCAGCGACCGCGCGGTGGCGGACAGCCAGCTGGAGTCCGCACGGGCCGCCGTGGCGCAGGCCCAGGCAACGCTCGACAAGATGGAGGTGCGCGCCCCGTTCGACGGCATCGTCGTGCTCAAGGACGCTGAGGTCGGCGAGGTGGTCTCACCCTTCTCACAGGGCGGTTCCAACGCGCGCGGCGCAGTCTGCACCATGGTCGACTTCGACTCGCTCGAGGTGCAGGCCGACGTGCCCGAGTCGAGCCTCGGCGCCGTCCGGCAGGGAGCGCCGGTGGACGTGTTCCTCGACGCCTACCCGGACCGACGCTACCCGGCCAAGGTCGACCGCGTGTGGCCGGTGGCGGACCGCCAGAAGGCCACCGTCGAGGTGCGCATGAAGTTGTTGGAGCGCGACGAGCGCCTGCGCCCGGACATGGGCGTGCGCGTCGTGTTCCGCCGCGACGAGCCGACGGCACCCTCCACCGCAGCCGCGGAGGAACGCTCCATCGTCGTCGCCGAGGGTGCGTTGCTCGAGATCGAGGGCCGCACGGGTGCCTTCGTGCTGGAGCGCGACGTCGTCCGCTGGACCGCCCTGACCGTCGGTGAACGGAAGGGCGGCAGGGCGCGGGTCGCATCGGGCCTGCGCGTCGGCCAGAAGATCGTGCTGGAACCGCCCACCACCCTGCGCGACGGCGACCGCGTCCGCACCGAGGACAACTGACGCAACCGACCGAACCGTCCCCGAGCAACCCCACCCACCATGAGAACGAACGCGGCCATCGACATCCGGTCCGTGACCAAGAGCTACCAGCGCGGTGGCGAGACCCTGCGCGTGTTGGACGAGCTGGAACTGCACATGGAGGGTGGCACCTTCTACGCGCTCATGGGACCGTCGGGGTCGGGCAAGACCACGCTGCTCAACCTGGTGGGCGGCCTGGACCATGCCGACTCGGGCAACGTGGTCGTCGGCGGTGAGGACATCACCGACCTCTCGGGCGGCGAACTGGCCCAGTGGCGCGCCGACCACGTGGGCTTCGTGTTCCAGGGGTTCAACCTGCTGCCCGTGCTGACCGCACGTGAGAACGTCGAGCTGCCGCTGCTGCTCGCGCCGCTCTCGCGGGCACAGCGCCGCGCGCAGGCGGAGCGCGCCCTCGAACTCGTCGGCCTCGCGGACCGCATGGACCACAAGCCGCGCGAGCTCTCGGGCGGCCAGGAGCAACGCGTGGCCATCGCCCGCGCGATCGCCACCGACCCGGCGGTGATCCTCGCCGACGAGCCCACCGGCGACCTCGACCGCGTCACCGCCAACCAGGTGCTCGGCCTGCTGCAGCAGCTCAACCGCGAGCTGAAGAAGACCATCCTCATGGTCACCCACGACCCGGAGGCCGCAGCGCACGCCGACAAGGTCATCCACCTCGACAAGGGCAAGCTGGGCCGCATCGACGACAACCGCACTGCGGCTGCCCCGGGGAGCCGGTGACATGCCGCTGCTGCTGCTCTGGCGCAACCTGCTGACGCACCCGGTCCGGTCGCTGCTCACGGTCGGTTCCGTGGCAGTGGCGGTGTTCCTCATCTGCTTGCTGCACGCTGCCGTGTCGGGGCTGTCTCGCACGCTGGAGATGGCGGCAAGCAACCGCTTGTTCGTGCAGTCGGCCGTCAGCCTGTTCGTCGACCTGCCCCTCTCCTACCAGCAGAAGATGGCCGCGGTGCCCGGCGTCGAGGCCATCTGCAAGTGGCAGTGGTTCGGTGGTCGCTACGAGCAGGAGAAGGGCGGCTTCTTCGCGCAGTTCGGCATCGACCCGGAGACCTTCCTCCCCAGCTACCCCGAGCTGTCCATCGCAGAGGGCAGCTACGAGGCTTTCAAGTCGCGCCGCAACGCGTGCATCGTGGGTGCCGACCTCATGGTGCGGTACGGCTGGAAGGTGGGGCAGACCGTGCCGATCGTGGGCACGATCTTCACCCGCACCGACGGCTCGGCGTGGGAGTTCGAGATTGCAGGCGTGTACGTCTCGGACACCACGGCCATCGACCAGCAGACCATGTACTTCCACTTCGACTACCTGCGCGAGACGCTCGAGACGGGCGGGGCGCGCGGGCCCGAAGGCGCAGGCGTCTACCTGCTGCGCGTCGCCCCCGGCGCCGATCCCGTTGCCGTGTCCGCTTCCGTCGACGAACTGTTCGAGAACGGTCCCCAGCGGGTGCAGGCCACCACCGAGGCCGAGTTCAACCGCCAGTTCATCAGCATGCTCGGCGACGTGCCCAGCCTGCTGCGCCTCGTCGGCGGCGCCGTGCTGTTCGCCATCTTCTTCGCCGTGCTCAACACCATGATCATGGCCGGGCGCGAGCGCACCCGGGACGTGGGCGTGCTGAAGGCACTGGGCTTCGCCGACAACGTGGTCGGCGGGCTCCTGGTCGGCGAGGCGCTGCTGTTGTGCGGGCTCGGTGCAGGGCTCGGGGCCCTCGTGGCCATGGTGCTCGAGGCCCCGTTCCAGCGGGTGCTGGGCGCACAGCTCCCGGGCTTCGAGTTCGACCCGACGACCCTCGGCCTCGGCGCCGGGCTCGCGCTCCTCGTGGGCCTGGTCTCCGGCATCGTGCCGGGCATGCGTGCGTCGCGCCTGACCGTGATCGCCGCCCTGCGGGAGGTCGGCTGATGGCCTTCGTTCCCTTCCGCTACAACCTGCGCAGCCTCTGGGTGCGCAAGTCCTCAACCCTGCTGACGGTCTGCGCCATCGGTGCCACCGTCGCGGTGCTGGCCGGCATGCTGTCGCTGCAGCAGGGCTTTGCCACCCTGTTCCAGGAGCGCGGTCGCGAGGACCTTGCGATCTTCCTGCGCAAGGGCGCCACCTCCGAGGGCGAGAGCGGCCTGCAGCGCGAGCAGTGCGAACTGCTGGCCAAGGAGACCCCTGAGATCGCCCGCAACGCGGCAGGCCAGCCAATGGCCTCGTCCGAGATGTTCCTCGCCGTGCGCCGCAGGAAGGTCGACGGCGGCGAGACCAACGTGGCGATCCGGGGCGTCGAGACGATGAGTTTCGAGTTGCACGGCAGCGACATGGAGATCGTCGAGGGCCGCAGGTTCGAGCCCGGCACCGACGAACTCATCGTCGGCGAGGGCCTGGTCGGTCGCCTTGCTGACTGTCGCGTGGGCGACGTCTTGCGCATCAACGTGGTCCCGTTCCGCATCGTGGGCGTGTTCCGCGGCAAGGGCGGCTACCGCAGCGAGATCTGGGGTGACCTCGAACGGCTCTCGGACGCACTCGAACGACCGGTGCGCAGCCGCGTGCTCGCACGTGTCGCACCGGGGACCGACCTTGCCGCACTCGAGGCGCGGTTCACCGAGGACCGGAGGACCCAGCCGCGCATCCAGAGCGAGCGAGACTACCTGGCGAGCCAGACGCAGCGACTGTCCACCGTCTTCACCGTGCTGGGCGGCTTCCTCGCTGCCGTGATGGGCATCGCAGCCGTCTTCACGGGCGTGAACGCCATGCTCTCCTCCATCGCGGCACGCACCCACGAGATCGGCATCCTGCTCTCGATCGGCTACCGGCCGCTCGCCATCTTCCTCGCGTTCCTGCTGGAGTCGATTGCCCTGGGAGTGCTCGGCGGACTGGCAGGCTGCCTGCTGGTGCTGCCGTTCCAGGGCCAGGAGACCGGCACCATGAACCAGACCTTCTCCGAGGTCACGTTTGCCTTCCGCACCACGCCTTCCGTCATGCTGGTGGCCGTGGTGTTCGCCGCAGCGCTCGGCCTGCTGGGCGGTGCCTGGCCCGCCTGGCGCGCCTCGCGCCTCGCGCCGACCCGGGCGCTGCGCCGCAGCTGACCCGTCCCGCTGCCGTGCACCAGCTGTTGCGACTGTTCCACGACACCTACCGGGGGCTTCCTGCCTCCTGTTGGCTGCTCTCGCTGGTCGCGTTCGTCAACCGGGCGGGGACCATGGTGGTCCCCTACTTCACGATCTACCTCAAGGAGCAGTTCGGCCTCAGCGTGAGCGAGGCCGGTGCGTTCCTGAGCCTTTACGGCATCGGCTCGGTGCTGGGCAACGTGGTCGGCGGCAGGCTCGCGGACCGCATCGGTGCCGTGCAGCTCCAGGTGCTCTCCCTGCTGCTCGCAGGGGCCTGGTTCGGCGTGCTGACCCAGGCCACGACACTGCCTTGGCTCGGCGCGGGGATGTTCGTGCTCGGCGTCGTCAACGACATGTTCCGTCCCGGCAACATGGCGGCCGTGACACATGCTGCGCCCGTCGAGGTGCGAGCAAAGGCACTCGCGCTCAACCGCCTGATGATCAATGCGGGCTGGGCCGTGGGGCCAACCGTCGGCGGCGAGCTGGCTGGCGTCTCCTACGACCTGCTGTTCCTCGCCGACGGTGCCACCTGCATCGCTGCAGGCCTGTTGCTGGCCGTGCTGCGGACGCGCATCGCACAGCACTCCAGCGCCACTGCATCGCCTGGGGGAACCGACCCCACCTGCTCGCCGTGGCGCGACCTGCGCCTGCTCGCCCTACTGGCCCTCTCCACCGGCATCACGATGGTGTTCATGCAGCTCTACAGCAGCGGCATGCGCCACATGAAGGACGTGCTGGCCTGGCGCGAGGACGAGATCGGTTGGCTGCTTGCCGTGAACCCGGTGTTCATCGCCCTCGTCGAGATGCCGCTCGTCCACGTGCTGCGGCGGCACAGCCCGTTGCCGGTCGTTGCCATCGGCAGCGCGACGGTCGGCGCGTCCCTGTGCCTCTTCGAGCTTGCTCCCACCACCGCAGGCCTGGTGACCATGATGTTCTGCTTCACGGTCGGCGAGATGCTCTGGTCGCCCTTGCTGGGCGCCCACGTGAGTTCCATCGCGCCGGACCGGGCGCGCGGCAGCTACCTCGGCATGTACAGCTCGACCTTCGCACTCGCGTGGATCCTCGCGCCGTTCTGCGGCGGCATGGTCTACGACCAGCTGGGACCTGCCGTGCTGTGGTACGGCTGTGCGGTGCTGGGTGCCCTGCTGGCAGCCGGGTTCCTGCTGCTCCACCGCGCTCAGCGCAGCGCCACCTCGAGCAACACACTGCCGGCGAGCTGAGGGTCGCCCAGCATCTCGATCGAGCGGCACAGCTCGGCAAGCGTCGGGGTGAGGCGGTGCTCTGCGCGGCTGTCGCCGGTGCGCACCACGAGCGACTTGGCGAGGTCGACACTGCGTGCGTCGAGGCGCAGCCTAACCGACGCCACGTTCTCGCCGCTGACCGCGACCTCGTTCCCCTCGCGCACGGCGCGCAGGAACTGCCCTGGCGCCGGTACGTCGAGCTGCAGCCAGTAGTGGTGACGCACCGTCCCGTCCGTGGGCCGCCACCAGAGGCGCGCGGGGGACGCCACGCGCGAGTGCTTCAGCAGTTCCGGCAGGATGTCGCGGTCCGGCAACCCGCCGTGGCCGAATCCCTCCTTGTAGAGGAACTGCACCGGGTACGCACCCGGACGCTCGGCGCGCACCTGCTGCACCACCCGGTCGAAGGCCTCGCACCGCTCCCGGCGGCCGAACGCGGTGTCCTTCTCCCCCACCATGAACGTGAACGGCAGCGAGTGCAGCCCGTCGACCACCGTCTGCCCGTCCGTGGGCGCCGCAGCCGAGCTGTGCACCGCGCCGAACCGGTACGGGAGCTTGGGGCCGACGGCAAACGCCCCGTAGCCGCCATGGCTGTAGCCGATTGCATGCACACGGTCCGGGTCCACCTCGGCGCACACCAGGAACTGGCGGATGAGCTGCTCCAGCAGCGGGTAGAAGTAGTCGGTGTAGAAGCCGTTCCACTCGTTGGTGGGAGCGCGCAGCGCGCAGTACAGGTAGCCGCCCGCCTCGGGGTGGTCCTTGTAGTAGCGCTGCATGATGCGCCACTGGCTGTCGTTCACCTCCGGTGGCGCGCCGCCGCCGCCGTGCATGGCGATGACGAGCCCGAACCCGCGGGCGGGCTTCTCGCCCACCTGCTTGACCGTGTAGGGACTCTCCTTGTCGCCGGCCCGCACGCGGTTGGCGGCGAAGTCGGCGCGCAGCGCCTCGTGCGGCGCCGCACGGAACGCTTCCCACGCGAGGGTGCGCAACCGAGCGTCACCGGCAGCTGTCGCCAGCTCGGCATCGAGGTTGCGGTCGAAGGAGAACTGTGCCTGCTCCGCAGGCGGTGCCGAGAAGAAGCGGGCGAGCTGGACCTTGAGCGCGTCATCGGCCCCGTTGCCGGGCGCTGCCGCGCCACCCACGTAGCGCGCCGTCACGTCCACGGCATGCGGCCAGTGCTCTTCCGCAGCCCAGGGCAGGGCAAGGCGTTCGCCCGTGCGGCTCCAGTTCACCGCACGGATCGAGCTGCGCAGGTCGCCTGCCATTGCCGTGCGCGCCCTGCCGGTGAACCATGCGCGGTCGAACCCTGCCGGGTCGGGCTCGGCAGCGCCGAGGAACCGCCATGCGCTGCCGTCCCAGACCTCGACCCACGTGTGGTTGCCGCCCGCGGGCTGTCCGTCGGCAGCGGGCCAGAGGGCGATGCCGCAGAGCCGGGCAGGCACGCCCACCGACCGGCACGCGTCCGCGAGCAGGATCGACAGGCCGGTGCACGACGCGAGGCCCTGCTCGATCGACTCCGAGGGGCTCTGGCACGCCTTGCGGCGCTTCGTCGAGTAGCGCACGTTGACCTTGGCGAAGAGTCGTTCGTTGAGCCGCAGAGCTGCCTCGCCCGCCGTCTTCGCGTCGGCGACCAGCGGCAGGCACAGCTCGCGCAGCTGCGCACGCCAGGGCTCGCGCGTCTCGTCCGCCTGCGCATAGGGCAGCACTGCCTCCCGGTACACCTCGGGCGGGATGCTGGCGACCCAGGGTGCGGCCGAGAGGGTCTCGCGGGCGAGCTTCGTGTCCGCCAGCAGGAACTCCGCGTCCAGCGTGCGCAGGTCCGACGTCGGCATGTGCTCGACCAGGAACGCCAGGTCTGCGCGCTGTTCGCCCTCGGCCTGTGCCAGCGCGCGCTCGAGCTGCGCGCGGTTCGTCCCGGAGCGCGCCAGTGCGGCCTCGATCCCGGTGGCGGCAGGGGCGGGGGCAGGTGTGCCCGCACCCTCCTGCGCGCAGAGGACGGTGGTGAGCCAGAGCGCCAGTGCAGCAGCGTCGATCCGCATGCGCGCACCGTACCGCCGCGGTCGGTGCCCGACGAGACTCACTGCACGGCCTGCACGCGGGTCACCCGCAGACCGACCCCGCCCAGCCGTTCCTCCACGGTGCCGTGCACCACGAACGGCCCCCGGCCCTGCAACGCCTGTGCGTGGGCGCGGTACACGGACGGGAACAGCGTCGTCTCCACGATGCCACTGCCGTCCTCCAGCGTGACGAACAGCATCGGCTCGCCGCTCCCGCCACGGTGCCGACGGTATGCCACGGCCCAGCCGTGCACCGCAACCGCACGGCCGAGGCACTCGCCGAGCCGCGCGCACGGCACCACACCTGCCACCGGCCGCGTGTGCCGCCACAGCACGTCGACTGGGTGCGCGTCGAGCCCGTAGCCGTACACCTCCAGCTCGGCCTGCGTGCGCTGCACCGGGCTGAACTGCGGCAGCTGCGGGTACGCGGGTTCCACCGGAGCCAGCGCGTCGGGCAGCAGTGCAGGCCCCGCCTGCGCACGCTGCCGCGCCAGTGCCTCGGGGCGCGACGCCACCTGCAGGCGCCACAGCAGCTCGGGACGCGTGTGGCCGAATGCGTCGAGTGCGCCGCCGAGCACCAGGTTCTCGGCCTCGTCACGCGCGGGAGCGACGCGCCGCAAGAAGTCCTCCACCGAGCGGAACGCGCCGCCGCTACGGCGGGCCGCGAGCACCGCCTGTGCCGTGCGGTCCGACAGGCCGCGCACTGCACGCAGGCCGGCGCGCACCGTGCGCACGTCCACGAGCTCGAAGCCAAGACCGCCGTGCTGCACACAGGCAGGCAGCATCCTGCCGCCGTGACGCTTGAGCTCCTCGACATAGACGCCCTGCTCGTAGTAGCCGGCCTCGTTCTCCAGCACGGCGGCAAGGAACGCCACCGGCCAGCGCGACTTCAGCCAGATGCAACGCCAGGCGATGCGGCCGTAGGTCACTGCGTGGGCCTTGCAGAACGAGTAGCCCGCGAAGCGAGCCATCTCGTCCCAAACGCGTTCCAGCACCTCGCGCGGCATGCCGCGGCGCAGGCCTGACACCACGAACCCGTCGAGTGCTGCCGCGTCCGCCGTACGCGCGCCGAGCCGCCGCCGCAGACGGTCGCCGTCGGCTGCGTCCATGCCGGCCACCGCCATCGCGGCGCGGATCACGTCCTCCTGGTACAGCATGATCCCGTGCGTGTCGGCAAACACCTCCGCGAGCAGCGGGTGCGCCGCCTCCACCGGCTCGAGGCCGCGCGCGCGGCGCACGAAGGAGTCCTTCATCCCTGCGGCCGCCGGCCCCGGGCGGATGAGTGCAACCGCCTGGATCACGTGGTCCATCGTGTGCGCGTCCATCTGCTGCAACAGCGTGCGCATGCCAGGCGACTCGACCTGGAAACAGCCGATCGTGCGCCCAGACCGCACCGTCGCCGCGGTCTGCGCATCGTCCTCGGCAACCGTGTGGAGGTCGGGCACCGCGATGCCAGTCCGTGCCAGCATCGCACTGCAGTCCTGCAGGATGGTGAGCGCGCGGTTGCCGAGCAGGTCGATCTTCACCAGGCCGAGACCCTCGACGCAGTGCATGTCGTACTGCGTCACCACCACCCCCTTCTGCGCGCGTTCAAGGGGTGCGTGGCGCACGACTGGCTGCGGCGTGACCACGATCCCGCCCGGGTGCACGCCGAGGTGGCGTGGCGCGTCCAGCAGCCGCTGGGCGGCGGCGAGCACGCGCCGTTCGGATGCTTGCGTGAGCAACGTACTGCGGAAGAACCCGGGGGCCTCGGCGGCACACCGCGCGAGGTCCACCGGATCCTTGCCATGCCAGGGCAGCAGCCGCGTCCGCCGCGCAACCTCGTCCGGCGGCAGGCCCGACGCGCGCGCGGCCTCGCTGTACGCAGCGCGCGGGCCACAGGTGTTGGCCGTGGCGATCATCGCCACGTGGTCGCGCCCGAAGTGCTCGTAGACCGCGTCGAGCAGCTCGTCGCGTCGACGCCAGCAGAAGTCGAGGTCGATGTCGGGCAGGTCGGTGCGCGCCGGGTTGAGGAACCGCTCGAACAGCAGGCCGTAGCGCAGCGGGTCGGCGTCGGTGAGCCCGAGTGCGTGGGCCACGAGGCTGTCTGCCGCGGAACCCCTGCCGACACACGGGATGCCGCGCTCCCACGCGAGGTGCGCGATGTCGTGCACCACCAGGAAGTAGGGTGCGAAGCCCATCTGCGCGATCACCGCCAGCTCGCGTTCGAGCCGCTCCGCAGCACGAGGATGGTCGTGCAGGCCGCGACGGCGCAGCCCTGCCCGGGCCAGCTCGTGCAGGTGCGACTCTGCCGTTGTGCCGTCGGGCAGGCGACAGGGCGGGAACACGGGTGGACTGCGCTCGGGGAACTCGAGCGTGCACGCGTCGCGCAGCTCCCGTGCGCGTACCACGGCCTGCGGGTGGTCCTCGTAGCCGTCCGTGGCGCAGCCCCGTTCGGGGACGCACATGGAAGGGTGGGCCTGCACGATGCCGCCCAACGACGCGCCCTCGTCGCCGGGCCGCAGGGCGCGGTTCCACTTCACCGCGAGGAACAGCTGGTGTGCGGGGTGGTCCTCCTGCCGCGCGAACCACACGTCGCGCGCCGCCACCAGGCCGAGCCCCAGCACCTCCGCGGCCTCCACCAACTGCTGGCGCGGCCAGCGTGGTCCCGGGTCCGGCAACTTGCGCCCGGACGGCGTGGCGAGGGCGGGCTCGCCCGCCAACAGGTCCGCGGTGGGCGTCATGCCACGCGGCGGCAGCGCCACGAACAACTGCTCGCCGCCGAGCCGCGCTGCGAGGGCGGGCAGCAGCCGCAGGTCAGAGCACAACAGCCACAGGCCCGCGCAGTGCTCCCCCGCCGCCACCGCCAGGTCGAAGCCGGGGTCGAGGTGCAGTCCCGTGACCAGTGCGCACAGCGACTCGTAACCGGTCCGGTCCCGGGCAAGGGCGTGCAGCCTGCGGCCCCGGTGCACCAGTTCGACCCCGAACAGCGTGCGCAGCCCCAGCCGCCTCGCCTCCCGTGCGAACCCGTACAGACCGTGCATCCCGTTGGTGTCGGTGAGGGCCAGGTGGTCGCAACCGCGCAGCACCGCCACCTCGCACAACTCGCGCGGGGAAGCCGGCGCGGTGAGGAAGCTGAAATGGGTTCGGGCGAGCAGCAGGACCACCCCCTCCACATACCTAACGAAACCCAAACATGGAACACCCAGGGGTCCAGATGTCCGAACTGGGCTCGGCCCCGAAACTGGCTGGCGGGCACGGGGCCGCTGCGCGCCAGGCTGTCAGGAAGGCAGACGGCCGCGGCCAGGAACGATTTCTTGCCGGTTCGGGTCCGTTTTCCACTCCTCGTTCCCCAGAGGAATCGGGGCAAGACTGCGACCACCTCCTCCACCCACCCGACCGGAGCGAGCCCACTTCGGACCTCAGGACCGGAGTTCGCTTCCGCCGGAGCGTCCCATGTGCACAATCCCCCGCTCGTTCCGCATGGTGCGGGACGGATCGTCCCTAAGGCACGCGGGTACCCATGGTGGCAAAGGCCCACCCCAGCAACCCAGCCCCCCTCCCTCCCCCCGATCCGGACCGCGATGCGGTCACGGCCCGGCTGCTCGCCGAGCTGGATCAGGAGGGGCTGAACCGACTGCTGGCCGACCACGGCGGTCGGATCCGGTGGGTCCTCCGCCGGGAGTTCTCCTCCGTGCTCGACGACAGCGAAATCGACGAAGCGATCAACCACGCAGCCCACAAGGCATGGCGCAACGCCCGCCGCTACGACGCGGGCCGCGGTTCCCTGCGCACCTGGTTCTACGTGATCGCCCGCACCAGCACCCTGCGCCAGCTCGAACAGAAGAAGCGGCGCTCCAACCTCAGCTACCTGCCCGACCTCGACGCATCCCAGGCGCGCACTGCGTCGACCGAGCCCGCCCCGACTGAACAGCAGCAGTTCGTCGACGTGCTGTACCGCTGCATCGACGAACTCTCGCCGCAGCAGCGTTCCGTGGTGCTGGCCGACCTGGCCGCGGGTGGCACGGCACCGGCCACGGAACTGGCCGCGGAGCTGAAGACCACACCCAACTCGATCTACGTGTCGCGCAACGCCGCGCGCCGCCAGCTGCGCATCGCACTGGCGCGGCACGGACACATGTTCCCGGCCACGATGGCCGCACCCGCCGCCGGCACAGGCCCGACCGCGCACGACCGCGAGGCCACCGCATGAGCACGCACCGGGACGAGGACGAACGCTTCTGGGACGAGGCGCTGGAACGCGCCGGTGTACCACGCGGGACGGACCCGGCCGAGATCGAGCGGATGCTCGATGCCGCAGGGGACGTGCCGCTCGACGCCGCGTGGATCGACCAGGTCGTGCGCTCGGCAGCAGCACAGCCTGCCGAACAGGTGGAGGCCGCGGACACCCCGGCCCCGCTGCCGGTCGTGCGTCGCACCCACCCGTTGCGCAGGGTGGCGGTTGCCGCAGCCATGCTGCTCGCCGCCGCCGTCGGCGCGCGCCTGCTCGTGTGGCCCGAGGGCACGCACAGCCGCGACACCATGAACTACGCGCAGGCCGTGCTGCTGCTCGGCATGACCGACCAGCCCGTGGAATCGCGCAGCATCGGCCTCGCGACGGTGTTCTCCCACGTGCAGCAAGGCGCACGCACGCTCACCACCGTGCGCGACGCTGCCGCAGCTGACGAGGAGGTGGCGGCACTCGCCGCACGCAGGCTGCAGGCCCTGAAGGAGATGCTGACGGTCGACGTCGGCGCCCTCACGCCCACGCCTGCCACCGACGACATGGACTCCTGGTGCCGCACCGCACTCGACCTCCAGCAGTCCACGACGGCACGCAGCAAGGCCGTCGAGGAGGTCGCCAGGCTCGGCGCACTGGGCATCCTGTCGGTCCGCACGATGCCGGCCCCCACGGCAGACCTGCAGGAAGAGCGCGCCATCGTGCTGACGAAGCTGCAGCGCGAGCTGTCGCGCTGAACACGGCGGGTGCGCGCCTCAGCGCGCCCGCGGCGCAGCACCGGTGTCGCGCACGAAGCAGACCTGCTCCTTGACGCCGGGTGCGTTGAACTTCGCAAGGTCCCAGTCGGTCGGGACGACCCACACGACGCTGCCAGTGCCCTTGCCGTCGAGTTGGACGGAGAGTTCCAGCACGGTCGGGACGGGGCGACGTCCGTCGTCGATCTCGAGGGTCACGCTGCCGTGGGCGCGCGCGACATTGGTGTAGCGGATCTCGACCTTGGCCCCGGGCGTCAGTGTCTTGGCACCGATCGTCATCTCGGCCTGCGCCGTCGCCAGGGGTGCGAAGGCAAACAGGGAGAGCAGGATGGCGCGGGTGGGCTGCATGGAGTCCTCGGCAGCACTCCATCGGCTCCGACGCCCCCCGAACCTTAATGCAACCGACGAATCGTCCCGCGCCGGGCGCTGCGCACACGATGCGGCGACGGCACCGCATGCTCGGTCGCAGCACCGTGCACGGTCACTTCGTGAGCGAAGGGGTCCGCAGCCGGAAGCCGTGGCGCCCGTGCGGCAGCATGCCGAGCAGCCCGGCAGCACTGCCCAGCACCAGTCGCCCGAAGCCGTGGCGTGCCCGCACCATGTCCACGGCCGCAAACAGCCTGCGTCCACGCTGCTCCTCGTCCGCGAACAGGCGGCCCTGCGCGAGCCCGCGCGGCTCGAGCGCAGCCAGCGTGACGCCCACGAGCCGCACCAGCACGCGACGCCGCTCGAGCAACCGGTCGAGCAGGTCGGATGCGACCTCGTACAGCACATGGGTCTGGTCGGTGGCTTCGGGCACGGTGCACGCGACCTCCTGCTGGTTCCCGTCGACGTGGCGCACGCGCACGCGCACCGTCCGGCTCGCGAGGCGCTGGTTGCGCAGCTCCGCAGCTGCACGGTCGGTGAGGTAGGAGAGCATGGCCTGCAGGAACCCGAGTTGCTGCCCCCGATCGTCCAGCTTCGGGTCGAACGACGTCTCGCGACGGATGCTCTGAGCCGTCGGAGAAGGTGTCACGGGCCTCGCGTCATCGCCACGGCTGCGCCGCCAGACCTCCTCACCCCGCGCACCGAAGGTCTGGCGCAGCAGGTCGCGGTCGACGGCCCACAGTTCGCGCACGGTGTGGATGCCCACGGTCTCCAGCCACTCCGCAGTCCTTGGACCGATGCCGGGCAGGTCGCGCACGGGGAACGCGCCGAGGAACTCGCGCTCCATGCCCGGCGCGACCTCGAAGATGCCGCCCGGCTTGGCACGGGTGGTGGCGAGCCTGGCCACGGTGCGTGAGCTGCCGACGCCCTGGGACACCGACAGCCCGGTGGCCTCGCGCACGGCATCGCGGATCGCGCGGCAACGCAGCACCGATCCCTCCACCGGGTCGAGCAGCACGCCCGAGAGGTCGGCGTACATGTCGTCGAGCGAACAGACCTCGACCAGGGGCGCATGGTGCCGCACCACCTCGGCGACCTGCTGCCGGTAACGCTCGGCGAGCCGGCTGTCGCCCTCGCACACCACGAGGCCGGGACACCGGGCAAGGGCCTCCGAGAGCACCATCCCCGTGTGGATGCCAGCAGCCTTGGCCTCGTAGGAACGGGAGGCGACCACGCCGCTGCCGACCACCACGGGTCGGCCGATCAACGCGGGGTCGCGCAGTTGCTCGACGGAGGCGAGGAACGCATCGATGTCCAGGTGCAGGATCCGGCGCGGCATGGCAGGACCTCGAACGCATACCTAACAAACACCGAACTCCGCAAGGGCGGCCCGGGGATTCGCGTCCCCGGCTGGGGCGCGCCGACGCGCAAGACCTTGAGGTCCACGAGGGCGTCCCGATACTCCGCGAGTGACCCCCACGGCACCGGACACGGGCCGGCTGCGCAGTTCGCTCAGCCTCGACCTCGACGACGCATGGACCTACCTCCGTGCCGCCGGCAGGCCGGGCTGGGAGACGGCCCCCACGTTGGTGCCGCTGGTGTGCGAGCGCCTGCTCGCGCTGCTCGACCGCTGGCGGGTGCGCGCCACCCTGTTCGTGATCACGCGCGACCTGGACGACCCGGTCCGCGTCGAGGCAATCCGCCCGTTCGTGGCAGCCGGCCACGAGATCGGCTGCCACAGCCACTGGCACCACCCCCACTTCGCCGCCCTGACCCGTGCCGAGGTCGAGAGCGAGGTGCTCGGGGCCGCAGACCGCATCGAGGCAGTGCTCGGGGTGCGTCCCACGGGTTTCCGGGCACCCGGCTTCGCACAGAACCCGCACACGCACGACGTGCTGCGGGCAGGCGGCTTCCGTTACGACGCGAGCCTGCTGGCAACGTTCGTGGGCCCGCTGGCCCGAGCCTTCTACTTCCTGCGCTCCGGGATGAGCACCGAGGAACGTCGCCGCCGCAACGCGATGTTCGGCAACCTCGGCGACGTACTGCGCTCGCAGCGTCCGCGCATGCTGCCGGGCACGCCGCCGCTCGCGAGCCTGCCGGTCACGGTGGTGCCCGTGCTGCGCACGCCCTTCCACACGAGCTACCTGCTGTGGCTGGAGGGGATCTCGCGCACCCTCTCGCGGTCGTACCTCGGGCTCGGCCTCGGGCTTTGTCGCGCCAGTTCCCTCGCGCCCAGCTACCTGCTGCACTCGCTGGACTTCGTGGGCAGCGAGGAGGCGCAAGGCCTCGGCTTCTTCCCGGGCATGCAGTTGCCCTGGGACCGCAAGCGCGAGGTGCTCGAGCACCTGCTCGGCCGGCTCACCCACTGTTTCGATGTGGGGACCGTCGCGGAGCACGCGACCTCGCTACCCACCGCCCGCAATCGCTCGAGCTGAACGGTCCGGCGCACGGACGCGGCACCGATGGGACCGCGCACTGGAGGATTCCGTCTCGATCCCGGACTCCACACACCCGCTCCGTAGAGCAGCAGGCAGCACGGATTCGATCATGCTTTCGTGAGCGAACCCATGCAAGAAGTCACAGTGGACCCCTCTCCGGACCCACGAGCACCCGAGCGCGGCGCAAGCCTCGTCGAGTTGACCGTGATGCTCGTCAGCGTGGTGATCCTCCTCGCAGGCGCCTTGTCGGGAGCGGTCACCCACTCCGCACAACGGCGCGTCCACGGCGAGCAGATCCTCGCGATGGCGGCATGCCGCAACACGCTCGAGCAGTTGCGCAGCGTCGACTTCGAGACACTGCCGAGCCTGCACAACACGGGCTTCGACGTGCCGGGGACCAACGGGCAGCCCAAGGGCCTGCCCCCCCGCGAGGGCGACAGCGACGGCCTGCCTGGACGCATCACGGTCGCCCTCAACCGCAGCGTGAGCGGCGCCTTGCTCTACACGGTCCGGACCACGGTCACGTGGCGCGGCGCCACGCGCGGTGGCGAGTTCTCGATGGAGTGCCTGATGGGGGAACGGCGATGAACAAGAGCACGCAACAGGGATTCACACTGCTCGAGGTCATGATCACGCTCGCACTGGTGATCCCCTCGATGGCGGTCATCTTCATGTGCACGGAACGGACGAGCCGCAACATCGTGGCCGACGACAACGTCGCGAAGATCATGGAGACGCTGCAGCGCTCCGCAGTCCGCATCGGCCAGATCGCGCGCCCCGGCTCGCTGTCCTCCTTCCGCGTGAAGGCCAACGAGGACGACGTCACCAACCTGATGGCCAGCCGGGTGGGCGACTGGATGGAACCCATCGACGGGCAGACCCGCTCGACGATGCAGTTCCGGTCCGCCACCGGCCGCCTCTCGATGAACGCACAGGGACTGACCTCGCCGCGATCCTTCGTGTTCGTCATCGACCCCGAGGAACAGGACAACGACCGCGACGACGACGAGGACGGCCTCGTCGACGAGGGCAAGGTGCTGCTCGAGTACGACGGCAACCAGGTCGTGATGGCCTCCAACGTCGAGAACTGCGAGTTCAACATCACCGGCCGCACGCTCCGCATCGTGCTGGGCGCTGGACTCGTCCGTCGTGGCGGGACCATCCAGCGGTTCAGCTCGGAAGAGACCCTCTACCTGCGAAACAACTGAGGACACCATGAACACCACCGGGAAACAGGCTCGCCGCGAGGATGGCTTCGCCTCCTTCGGCCTCATCGTCGTAGTCGTGCCCCTGCTGCTGCTCGTGGGCACCTACCTGCAGACCATGACTGGCCGCAACCAGCGCCTGCAGACCGAGATCGGCGAGGAGCAGGCCCTGCTGGCCGCGGAGTCGGGTGTCGACGTGGCACTCCACTACGCACGCCTCGGCCAACTCTACGACGGGGACACCTACGCCGAGTCGCTGCCCAGTGGCTCACGTTTCGTGGCGAACGCCGACCACCTCGGGAGCGACGGGCTCGACAACGACGGCGACTCCTCCGTCGACGAGACCGACGAGGACGTGTTCCAGATCATCGTCTCGGGCACCCATGGCTCGAGCCAGCGACGCATTGCTGCGTACCTCGGCTTCACCAGTTTCCTCGCGGACGTCGAGTCGGCAGTCACGCTGCTCAATCCCTACGCGGACATCCAGATCGCCGGCGCGAGCCGGGTGAACGGCCGCAACCACCACATCGGCGGTGGTCTCGTGGGCAGTGGGGACACCTACGGCATCGCCACCATCCCGAGTGGTTCGGTCGCAACACTGCTGACCAAGCTCACCACCACCGAGAGGACCAGGGTCGACGGCCTCGGTGGGTCACCGAGTCTCGGCCTCGTTGCGACACCGGACATCAACACGATCGTGGCCGAGTCCCGCAACGCCGCGCACTTCGTTCTCACCAACCGCGTGGTTGCCGGCGGCAACTACGGCAACGCGAACACGGGCCAGGGCTACATCGTCTACCGCAACGGAGACGCCCAGATCACCGGCAACCTTCGCGGTGCCGGGCTGCTGGTCGTCACGGGTGACCTGATGATCACCGGCACCATCAACTGGACCGGCATCGTACTGGTGCTCGGCAAGATCAACTTCGGTGCCGGTACCGCCCAGGTCTACGGCGGGACCATCATGGGTTCCGCGGGCAACCTGCTCGACCTGCGCGGCACCGCAGACCTCCGCTTCTCCCGAGCCGGCGTCAACATCGCGCGCAACCTGGCAGGCAGGTACGTCGCATTCAACGGCTGGCAGGAGATCTCGGTCAACTGACCGGACGGACACCAGGACCACCACGAGCAACCGCACTCTCCGCACGCCATGCAACCCGCAACGCACATCGAACTCGTCAGGGACGGGAAGGACCTGCCGCGCGCCTCGCGGCACCCCGCCCGCCGCAGCAGCAACGCCCGCAACCTCTTGGTTGCACCACTGGTCGCAGTGGTTGCCACGAGCTGGCTTGCGTCCTGCTTCTGGAAACCGCCACAGGAGCCCGCTGCTGCCGCACAGACTTCGGTCGACGAGGCCCTTCCCACCGGCTACGAGTTTCTCGTCGAGACCCTCGAGCGCCTGCGCCGCTGCTGGGTGCCGGCAGAGCGCCTGCGCATGCAGGAGGAACTCTTGGAGCAGAAGGAGTCCCTCGGCACGCCACTGCTGTGGATGCTCGAACGCCCCACCCACCCTCGGTTCGCCGACGCGGCAGCCCTTGCCGCGCTCGTGGACCTCGAGGAGGCACTGCCACTGCTGCACGAGGCGACGGATCACGACCGTGCGGACGTGCGGGCGGCCGCAGCCAAGGCACTTGAACCCATGGACCCGCTCCCGTCCTCGCGCATCGTCGAACTGGTCGAGGACGAGGAGAAGGTTGCCCAGATGGCAGGTCTCGCCATCGCCGAGGGCCGCGAGGATGCTCCCGCAACCGTCACGATTGCCGCCATCCAGCGCCTCGCCACGCCAGACGCAGAGGTGCGCGACCAGGCATGGCGTGCACTCCCGGCCCAGATCCCTGCCGAGGCGGCAGCCGACCTGGTGAGCCTGGTCGACCACCCTGGCGCCGGCGCACTGGTGGTCCAGGCGCTCGGCAGGCTGGAACCGGGCGAGAAGACCGCCCTCGTGGTCGTCGAGCAGCTGGAGGGCCTCCCGCCGGAGCACCAGACGCTGTTGCTCTCCACGCTGGGGGAAATGGCCGGCGAACCGCGTGTGCGCGAGCGCCTGTGGCAGTTGGCCCTCGGCAACCAGACGACCGAACTCCGCACCGCGGCATTGCGATGCCTCGACACGGCAGCCGTCGGCGATGCATCGAGGCTCCCGGCCGACCTGTCGGACTGGGAGCCTTCGATGAAGTACTTCGCGGCGAGGATGAAGCTGCGAGCGAGCGACGTCGGGGGTCTGCAGCTGCTGATCGAACTGGCGGCCCTCGAGGACGAGGCGCACTCGTTCGCCCGGGCAGGTGCGCGGAGGATCCTCGCCCGCCTCAGCAAGCTCGCCCCGCACAGCAGCATCGATGCCTTCCGCACCTGGGCGTCCGCCCAGACCCGCATCGAGGACCCGGGCCTGCCCCCTGCTGCACCGTTCTGATCCGCACCGGAGCCCTTGCCTCGGGGGCGCGGATCGCTCTGCTCCTCCGGCGTGCAGGGCCCCACCCAAGACGAGCTCCAGCCCACCACCGGTGCCTGGGCCGAGTTCCGCGCCCTGCTGCGCCTCGGCGGACCGATCGCGCTCGCGCAGCTCGGGATGACGGCGCTCAACTTCGTCGACATCCTGTGGCTGGGCCACTACCGGGCCGATGCCCTGTCGGCCATGGCACTGGGCAACAACCTGGTGTGGGCCGCCATGGTGTTCTGCATGGGCGTGGTGACCGTCGTCGACCCCTTGCTCTCGCAGGCCGTCGGCGCGGGCGACCGGGACGCGGTGACCCGCACCAAGCTGCGCGGCCTCGTGCTCTCCTTCCTGCTCACGGTGCCCGCCGCACTCGTCTTGCTGCCCTCGGCCACGTTCCTGACGTGGTGCGGGCAGCCGCCAGAGCTCGTGCCCGATGCCGCGACCTACGCGCGCATCAACGTGCTGGGCATCCTGCCGCTGCTCTGGTTCCACGTGTTGCGCACGTTCCTGAGCGCACATGGCAGGGTACGGGCACAGATCGCAGTCATCCTCGCTGGCAACGCCCTCAACGCGTTCGTGGACTGGTTGTGGATCTTCGGCAACTGGGGGTTCCCCGAGATGGGCGTGGCCGGGGCGGCATGGGCAACGGTCGCGGTGCGCTGGCTGATGTGCGCCATGCTGCTTGCCGTGGCGTGGCATGAGTCGGCACCGCACCTCGCCCGGCTGCGCGAGGAGAACGTCCGCGACCAGAGCCTCGACCCGCGCGTGCTGTGGCGCATGGTGCGCGCCGGCACGCCGATCGGCGCCCAGTACGCACTGGAGATGGGCATCTTCGGGCTGACCATGCTGCTCGTCGGCTGGTCCGGTTCCGCCGCCCTCGGCGGGCACCAGGTCACCCTGCAACTCGCCTCGATGAGCTTCATGGTCCCCCTCGGCATCAGCATGGCTGCCTCGGTGCGCATCGGATGGGCCTTGGGCAGGGGCGACCACGACGGTGCCCGCCGCAGCGCGCGGGTCGCGATGGTGTCCGGCGTGCTGGTGATGTGCGGCTTCATGGTCCTGTACACGACCGGACCCACCGCCCTGGGGCGACTCTTCACTGCCGACCCTGGCATCCTGCACTGGACCGCGGCACTGCTGCCCATCGCCGGCGTGTTCCAGGTCGTCGACGGCGCCCAGGTCGTGGCCATCGGCTGCCTGCGTGGCCTCGGGGACACCCGCAGCCCGTTCCTGGCCAACCTCGTCGGCTACTGGGTCCTCGGCCTGCCGCTCGGCATCTGGCTGTGGGACCTCATGGGTCGCGACCCACAGGGCCTGTGGTGGGGCCTCGCCCTCGGACTTGCCTTCGTGGCGGCGTTCCTCGTGCTGTTGCTCCACAGGCGGCTGGGCGAACAGCGGACGCGCATGCGCGTCGACTGAACCCTACCAGCCGAACCAGTCCGGGAAACGCGCAGCCAGTGCGCAGCGGACCTTGCCCAGCCGACGGCGGAGGGACCAACGCGGCCGGTGCGCGTGCGCAAGGGCACTGCGGACGTCCGCCAGGGCCCGGGTGCGGTCGCTGCCGAACCGCTCGGCCAGCAGGGGCACCATGTCCTCGAGCTGGTCGCGCGGAGCGGAGTGCACCCACGGCGACGATGCGAGTTCGCGGAGGAAGACGTCGGGCCGGTGGCGGGCCAGCACCAGCAGCCGGTTGCGCTCCCCCAGCTCGTCCTTCCAGACCGGTGCCTTGCGGATCGAGCCATGGCCCTCGTGCACGCAGCTGGCTGCCGGGACGAAGAGCGAGTGCCAACCAACGGCACGCCAGCGCAGCGCGAGGTCGACGTCCTCGTAGTACATGTGGAAGGCCTCGTCCTGCCCGCCCACCGCGCGCCACGCCTCCGTGCGCACGAGCACGCAGCAGCCCGAGACGCCCCACACCTCCTCGGTGCCCGCGAACGCACGCATGCGCTTGCCGCGGTCGCGGTCCACCCAGCGCAGGTCCCGACGCTCGACGATGCCGGTCGTGAAGATGCGTCCGTCCGGGTAGGCGATGAGCGGTGCGGCGCAGGCCGCGCGTGCGTCCGCCTCCAGCGCCTCCACCAGCAGCCGGACCGTCGACGGGCCCACCACGGCATCGGTGTTGAGCAGCAGGGCAAACGGTCCCCTGCCGCGCGCAACGCCGAGGTTGTTGGCTGCCGCGTAGTTGTTGCGCGGGCTGCGCACCACCTCGACGCCGGGGAAGTCCCGACGGAGCAGGTCCAGCGAGCCATCGGTGGAACCGTTGTCCACCACCAGCACGTCGAGAGGGCCCGCATGGTCCTGTGCAGCGACGGCGCGCAGGCAGTCGGCGAGGTACTCCTCGCCGTTCCAGTTCACGATCACCACCTGCACGCGCGCTGCCATGGTCGTCTCGTCTTTCGGCCGTGCCGGCGGCTGCACTGCACCGCGTCCGACCACCTCGCATGATCCGGCGGGACCGTGCGCGACACAACCACGGCGACGAGGATGCAGGGGCCCAGGTGCCGTTGACTCGGCGGCGCGCGGGTGCCGATACCATCGGACCGGACCCACCATGCTGGACATCGGGATCGACACTTCGCGCACCGCCGAGGCCAAGACCGGGCTCGGTTCCTATGGCGCCTCACTGCTCGCAGGGCTCGCGCGGGTGGACCGCACGAACCGCTACACCCTGCACCCGTTCCTGCACCAGTGCTTCGTCGACCGCTACGACCGCGCGTTCCGCCCGCGGCAGTCGAACTTCCGCACGTCGCGTGGCTGGCTGCCGCGCCCGTTCGTGGTCAAGGCATGGCACGAGGGATGGATCGACAAGGACTGGCTGGTCGGCGGACCCCACGACGTGTTCCTCGCCCCGTTCCACGCGGTGCCGCGTCGGCACATGGGCAGGCTCGTGAGCGTGTTCCACGACGTGGCCTTCCTCGCCCACCCCGGGTTCAGCACCGAGGAGAACGTCCGCTTCTGCACCGAACAGCTGGAGCAGGCTCGGCTGCGCGCCGACCTGGTCCTCACGGTGAGCGAGTTCTCGCGCAGCGAGATCCTCCGTCACGTGGCCATCGAACCTGGTCGCGTGGTTGCGGTGCACGAGGCAGCGGACCCGCGGTACCGACCGGTCACCGGCGCCGTGTTGCCACCGCGCCTCGCAGATGCCATCGGCCCAGGACCCTTCGTGTTGTTCGTTGGCTCGGTCGAACCCCGCAAGAACCTGATCACGCTCGTGCACGCGTGGGCACGACTCGTCGCATCGGGTGACGCACCCGGCAAGCTGGTGATCGCCGGCGGCGGCGGCTGGAAGAACTCGGACGTGTTCCACGCCATCGAGCGCCTCGGGATCACCGACCGGGTCCACTGCACTGGCTTCGTCACCGACGAGGAACTCGTCGCGCTCTACAACACTGCAACCTGCTTCACCTACCCGACCGTGTACGAGGGCTTCGGCCTGCCGGTGATCGAGGCCATGGCCTGCGGCACCCCGGTGGTCACGACGCGCGTGTCCTCGATCCCGGAGGTGGGCGGCGATGCCGTCGTCTACGTCGACGACCCGCACGACGTCATGGCACTGGCTGCGGCCATCGGCCGAGTGCTGGCCGACCCCGCGCTGCGCGCCGAGTTGCGCACCCGCGGGATCGCACAGGCCGCCCGCTTCTCGTGGGACGAGACCGCGCGCAGGACCCTTGCCCTGCTCACGGAGGTCGCCACCAGCCCCCGGTACGCCCGCCACGAACTCGTCGTGGGCACGGACGAACGCGGCATCGACGTCGGCTGGCAGCCGGCGGAGAACGCAGAGGGCAGGCCGTTCCGCTGGGTCGGTCGCAGTGCCACGCTGTGGCTGACGCCGCGCGGGGACACACCCTTCGTCGTGGACCTCGGCACCCCGCTCGAGTCCGGACAGGAACTCACCGTGCTCGCAGACGGCAAGCCGCTCGGGGCACCTGCACGCCTGCACCAGGGCTGGCAGCAGGTCCGGTTCGAGGCCCGTGGGCTGCCGCAGCGCCAGCACCGGGTCGAGTTGCGCACCAACGTGGGGCTGGACAGCCGTCACAAGGGAGCTGACCCGCGCGACCTCGCACTGATGGTGCGCTCCGCAGGGTTCCGCGCAACGGACTGAGCTGGCGCGAGGGCCTCAGCGCAGCAGCGCGGTCGCGTTCCACGTGCCGATGCGCGTGCCGTTCTGGAAGACGTCGAGCACGCCGAGGCCCCCGTGGGGCAGGTTGAGGCTCACGCAGCGCGAGAGTCGCATGCCGAGCATTGCGGCAGCGAATCCCGAGAGCACGGACCCGGGCAGCACGACCGCGAGGTTCTTGCCGAGCACCGAAGGGGCCGTTGCAGTCCACCACTGCAGCACGCGCTCGACGGCCTCGCCGAGGTTCTCGCCGCCCGGGGCCTTCGCGTCGCCGAACTCGCTGAAGAACGTGCGCACCGCGCCGTCCTCCGTCTGCATGACCTCGTCCCACCGCCTGCCCTGCCAGCGGCCCATCTCCTGGTCGCGCAGCAGGCTGTCCACCCTCGCCTCCAGCTGGCGGTGCTGGGCCAGCGCGCGCGCAGGGTCGTGACACTGCGGCTGCGGCCCGCAGTGGACCTCGCCCACCTCGACGTCCTTCAGCAACTCGATCCACTGCAGCACCTGGCTGCGTCCGCGCCTGCTCAGGCCAGCCGCACCGGCGCCGACGGCAACCGCGCTGCAGGAGGCATCGAGTTCGGGGTGACGGAACAGCCAGAGACGGCAGAAGTCCGTGGGTTCGTTGAGCACGTGCGGATCTTCTGCTGCACTGCAGCCGAGTTCCACCGTGGAAGCAGCGCTCGGACGCCGATACGCTCGCCCTGTGTTCTCGATCCTGAAGACGGGCATCGACGGCCTCGACGGCATCCTCGGCGGCGGCATGCGCTACCCGGAGGACTCGGCGTGCTTCCTCTGCGTCTCGGGCGGGCCAGGCACCGGCAAGACCCTGCTGGCCCTGGAGATGATCACGAGGGCCTGGCTCGAGTCCGAGGACGGCGGCACCTACCTCTACTACTCGGTCGAGCACACCCCCGAGAGCATCCAGCAGAAGCTGGCCTCGGACTTCGACTGGTTCCGCAAGGAAGCGCGCATCACGGCACTCCCCCGCGAGATCCCCACCAAGCTCGTGCTGGAGGCAACCACCCGCAAGGGCACCTCGCGCCTCGTCATCACCCAGGCCCGCCCCGCCGCGCTCCAGCAGCGATCGGCCCGAGGCACCACCGTGGACATCGAGTGGATCCTGGCCGAGATCAAGAACCACGACCTCGCCAGCCCGGTGGAGATGGTCTGCGTCGACAACGTCGGCCTGCTGCTGACGGACGTCGAGTACTTCGAGAAGCGCAGCGTGCTCCTCGAGACCCGCCGCCAACTCATGCAGAGCCAGGTCCACGGCATCTTCGTGATGGAGGAGGCGAGCCCCCGCGACCTCCGACTGCCGAGCGCCGAGGAGTTCTCCACCGACCTGATGATCCACCTGTCGTTCCGCGAGGAGTCGACGGGGTTCAAGGCGCGCGCCATCGAGATCCTCAAGGCGCGTCACCAGTACTACTACCGAGGAGTCCACCACTTCTCGATCGCAGGCCGCGGCATCACGCGCGACGTCTACCTCGGCGCCCGCAACGAACGCGGCCCCGGCATCCACATCTACCCGTCCGTGGCCGCCCAGCTCTCCATCGCACGCGACCAGGCGGGGTTCCAGGTGCCCAAACGCGGATCGGCTCCCATCGACCTCGGCCACCCGGACTTCAATGCCGCGTTCACCGGCGGGACCGGGCCGGGCGAGAACTCGAACACCGTGCTGCTGGCAGAACCGGGCACCAGGTCCACCTTCCTCGCACTGCGGTTCCTGGCCGCGGGTCTGCGCGAGGGACAGCGCGTGCTCTTCGTGAGCACGCGCGAGGACCGGGACGCGATCCGGCGGATCTGCCAGCGCGAGGAGGTGCTGCGCGACCTCTGCCTGCTGCCGGACGGGTCGTTCCACCCCGACTTCCGCGTGCTGTACCTGCACCCCGAGTACATCTCGCCGGGCAAGTTCACCTGGGACCTGCTGCGCATCGTCGACGGCGGCCACGGCGACAGCGGCAAGCAGGTCGCGCGCTTCGCATTCGACAACATCTTCCGGCTCGAGGACCGGTTCCCGTTGGTGCAGGACCAACGCTTCATGGTCGCAGCCCTCGTCGACCTGCTGCGCTACCGTGGCGTCACCCCGATGATCGTCGACCTGGTCCCTCCCGGCGCCCACAAGGGCCGTGCGGACTTCGACCCGTCGCCGCACCTGACCAGCTTCGACAACGTGCTGCACCTCTACCAAGAGGATGGCGAGCGCACGCGTCCCGCCTTCCGCATCCTCAAGTCGGTCGGCAACGACTACGTGATCGAGCCAGTGTCGATGGACTACCGCCGAAGCTGAGCTCTCGGCGCGATGCCATGGCCCGGTGCACGACGGTGCACGCGAATCCGGGGGGATGACCGCGCAGGTGCTGCGGTCGGGCCCCACGGAGCGGAGCCGCGGGGTAGGCTTGAGTCCCCTTCCCCGCCTCGAGGCCCCATGCGCTTTGTCGCCGCGACCTTCCTGTTCCTGGCATCCGCTGTCTTTGCCCAAGACCCGTTGCGCGACTGGAACGACGAGGCGCTCGATGCCGTCCGCGCCACCAACACGCCGCCGCCTGCGGCTTCGAGGGCACTTGCCATCTGCCACGCGGCAGTCCACGACGCCGTGAACGGGATCGATGGACGTTTCCAGGCCTACCGTGTCCAGCCTGCAGTGGCACGAACGGCCTCGGTGGAGGCGGCTCTCGCGACCGCCGCGCATGACACGCTGGTTGCGCTCTTCCCGGCACGCGCCAACCAGCTCGGTGCACTGCGCGACCGGCAGCTCGAACGGGTTGCCCCCGGGCCCGACCGTGATGCAGGCATGGCGTGGGGCTCCAACGTGGCGACCCAGCTGCTGGCGGCACGCGCAACGGACGGCTCCAGCGCCACGGTCAGCTACCCGGGCTCCACCGCACCCGGCATGTGGCGCCCCACCGTGAGCTTCGGCGGTGCAGTGCTGCCGGCACTGCTGCCGCAATGGGGGCAAGTCGGGTGCTTCGTGCTGCCGGCAGGCAGTGCCCTGCGGCCTGCGGCACCGCCCCGCCTCGACAGCCACCAGTACGCGCTCGAGCTGCGGCAGGTCCAGGCTCTCGGTGCGGCAACGGCCCACCAGCGCACGGAGGACCAGACCGAGGTTGCCCGGTTCTGGGCCTACGGCCCCAGGACCTCCACCCCGCCGGGCCACTGGAACCAGGTCGCGCACGAGGTGCTCACCCCCTCCCGCTTCGACTTGGTCGAGCGTTCGCGCGCCTACGCCCTGCTCAACGTCGCCATGGCGGATGCAGCCATGGTCGCATGGGAGTGCAAGTACACCTACGGGCTGTGGCGCCCGATCACGGCCATCCAGCTCGCCGACCAGGACGGCAACCCGTGGACACAACCGGATGCGACGTGGACCCCGCTGCTCCCCACCCCGCCGTTTCCTGAGTACGTGTCGGGGCACAGCAGCTTCAGTGCAGCGGCCGCGACGGTCCTCACCCACCTGCTCGGCACCGACAAGGTCTCGTTCACGGTGGGGTCCGACGACCTTCCCGGGGTGCGCCGCAGCTACCGCCGGTTCTCCCAGGCTGCGTGGGAGAGCGGCATGAGCCGCATCTACGGCGGCATCCACTTCCTGTCCGGCAACCTCGAGGGCCTCCACGTCGGCCAGCGCACCGGTGCCTACGTGGTGGCAAACACCATGCGCCCGCTCACGCGGTGAGCTGGCAACCGCGCGAGCTCAGCGCACGCGGGAGCGGTGGCCGCCGATGATCTGCTCGACGACCGCAGGCTCGGCAAGCGTGGCGATGTCGCCGAGCTCGGTGTAGTTGGACTCGGCGATCTTGCGCAGGATGCGGCGCATGATCTTGCCCGAGCGCGTCTTCGGCAGACCGGGCACGACCTGGATCTGGTCGGGTGTCGCGATCGGCCCGATCACCTTGCGCACCTGCTGCTTGAGCACGGCCTCCACCTCGGCGGCGGGAATGCCGTCAGCCGCCTTGCCGGCGATCACGTACGCGTAGATGCCCTGCCCCTTGATGTCGTGCGGGTAGCCGACGACGGCTGCCTCGGCACAGAACTCGTGCGCCACCAGGGCGCTCTCGATCTCGGCGGTGCCGAGACGGTGCCCGGCGACGTTGAGCACGTCGTCCACGCGGCCCGTGATCCAGTGGTAGCCGTCCTCGTCCCGGCGGCACCCGTCACCCGTGAAGTACAGGCCGGGGAAGGTCGAGAAGTAGGTCTTGCGGAACCGGTCGTGGTCGCCCCAGATCGAGCGCGCCTGACCGGGCCACGAGCCACGCAGGCAGAGGTTGCCACTGACGCCGTTGCCCTTGACCTCCACGCCCTGGTCGTCCACCAGCACCGGGTGCACCCCGGGCAACGGGAACGTGGCCGAGCCGGGCTTGCACGGCGTGGCACCGGGCAGCGCGCTGATCAGGATGCCGCCGGTCTCCGTCTGCCACCACGTGTCGACGACGGCACAGCGCTTGTCGCCCACCACGTCGTGGTACCACTGCCAGACCTCGGGGTTGATGGGCTCACCCACCGATCCGAGCACGCGCAGCGACTTCCGCGAGTGCTTGCGCACCGGGTCGTCGCCGAATCGCAGCAGCGCACGGAGTGCCGTGGGAGCCGTGTAGAAGATCGTCGCACCGATGTCGTCGATGACCTGCCAGTACCGGCTCGCGTCCGGGTACACGGGCGTCGACTCGAACATCACCGTGGTCGCACCGTTGCAGAGGGGGCCGTAGACGATGTAGCTGTGGCCCGTGACCCAGCCGGCGTCGGCGGCGCAGAAGTGCACGTCGCCGGGGCGCCAGTCGAACACGATCTCGTGCGTGTACGAGGCGTACACCAGGTACCCGCCGGTCGTGTGCATCAGCCCCTTGGGCTTGCCCGTCGAGCCCGAGGTGTAGAGCACGAACAACGGGTCCTCGCTGTCCATCCACTCCACCGGGCAGTAGGCGCGCTGCCGCGCCATCTCGGTAGCCATGTCGTGGTCGCGCCCAGGTGCCATCGCCACCTCGGTGGCGGTGCGGCGCACCACCAGCACCGTGTCCACTCGCGTGCCCGCGAGGGCAGCGTCCACCGTCGCCTTGAGCGGGATCGTCTTGCCGCCGCGCAGGCCCTCGTTGGCAGTGAGAACGATGCGGCAGTCGGCATCGACGATGCGGTCGCGCAGCGACTCGGCGGAGAAGCCGGCGAACACCACCGAGTGGACCGCGCCGATGCGTGCGCAGGCGAGCATCGCGTACGCGAGCTCGGGCACCATCGGCAGGTAGAGGCACACGCGATCGCCCTTGCGCACGCCGTGCGCGCGCAACACGTTGGCCATGCGGCCCACGTGCTCGTGCAGCTCGCGGTACGTGACGTGCACGTAGGTGCCGGGCTCGTCACCCACCCAAAGGATCGCGGTCTGGTCGGCCTTGTCGGCGAGGTGGCGGTCGACGCAGTTGTGGGCTGCGTTGAGCTTGCCGCCCGGGTACCAGGCGATGTCGGCCTTGGCGAAGTCCACCACCGAGGCGCGACTGAAGGGGTGGAACCAGTCGACGCGGCTCGCGACCTGGCGCCAGAAGCCGGATGGGTCGCGCGCGGCCTCCTCGCAGAGCCGCTGGTACGCAGCCATCGAGGGGACGTGGGAGCGCCGACTCACGTCGGCCTTGGGCGGGACGATGGGGAGGCTCATGGCGCGCGTGGCTCCTTCAGCGGCGGTTGCGGACCCAGTGCAGCAGCGTGCGCACCGCCGTGCCGGCCGCGCCCGTGCGGTAGTAGTCCTTCGCGGTCGAGCCCCAGGCCGTGCCCGCGATGTCGAGGTGCACCCAGGGCGTGTCGCCGGCGAAGTAGCTGAGGAACGCGGCACCTGCAATCGTGCCCGCTCCGTACTGCGGTCCCGCGATGTTGGCGAGGTCCGCGAACTTGCTCTTCACCTGCTCCTTGTGGCAGTCCCACAGCGGCAGCTGCCACAGCGGCTCGTCGGCAGCCTTGCCTGCTGCAACCAGGTCGTCGCAGAGCTCCTGGTCGTTGCCGAGGATGCCTGCAACCTCGTGGCCCAGGGCCACCACCACGGCACCCGTGAGCGTGGCGAGGTCGACGATCTGCCTCGGGCGGTAGAAGCGCCTTGCGTACGCGATCGCGTCGGCAAGCACCAGGCGACCCTCGGCATCCGTGTTGAGCACCTCGATCGTGTGACCGTCCATTGCCGTCACCACGTCGCCAGGTTTCTGCGCCGAGCTGCCGGGCATGTTCTCGGTCGCGGGGATCAGGCCGACGATGCGTGTCGACTTGGCCGCGCCCTGCAGGCCGCCGTGGTGCAGCGCATGGAAGAGGCCCAGCACCGCGCCCGCGCCGCACATGTCGTAGCGCATCTCGTCCATCTTGGCGGCTGGCTTGATGCTGATGCCGCCCGTGTCGAACGTGAGGCCCTTGCCCACGATGCACACCGTGTCCTTGGCCGTGGCCGGGCCGTGCTCGAGCAGGATGAAGCGCGGCGGCTCGTCCGAGCCCTTGGCCACCCCCAGCAACGCGCCCATGCCGAGCCGCTCCATTGCCTTGCGGTCCAGCACCTTCACCCGCACGCCGCGGCCGGCCAGCTTCTTCGCCGCGTTGGCGAGGGCCGTGGGCGTGCAGTGGTTGGCGGCCTGGTTCTCCAGGTCACGGGCGAAGACCGTGCCCTCGGCACCGACGCGGCCGAACTCCAACCCGCGCGCGAAGGCGCGGCGGTCTGCCCCCAGGTACACGACCTCGCAGTCCTGTCCGCTGCGCGCCTTCGGTTTGTCCTTCCTCGGTGGCTCGTAGCGGTACGCACCCAGCACCAGGCCCTCCGCAACGGCAGCGCCTGCCGCTTCCGCGGTCAGGTTGCCGAGTTGGGCTGGCACCACGAGCTGGAACGTCGACTGCCTGGCCTCCTCGGCGGCAGCCTGCGCAACCGCGGCTGCGCGGCGCAGCCGGTCAGCGGTCAGGTCCTTGGCCTTGCCGAGCCCCACGGTCCCCATGCGACTCGGACCGGTGCCGGGGTGGAACAGGGTCACCTTGCGGAACGAACCGTCGACGTCGCCGGTCGCGACGCAGGCCGCCACCGCGGCAGCCAACGGGGCGCCGCCGTCCGGCTCGGCTCCGTCGCACGTCATCACCAGGGGGAACCCGGCCTTGGCCGGAGCTGCAGCGATGCGGATCTTCATGGGTGGCGAGAGGGTATCGGCGGGGCAGGACGGGAACCACACCGAGCCCGCGGCAGCGTTCCGGGTTAGCCTGTGCGGAACGAGGCATTGATGCAGTTCGACCGACTCGCACGCAACTGGGAGAACCTGGCGAAGCAGGACCCCATGTGGGCCATCCTCACCGACGAGAGCCGCAAGGGCGGTCGCTGGGACCCCGAGGAGTTCTTCGCCACCGGCAGGTCCACCGTCGAGTGGCTCGGCTCGTGGCTCCACCTCCACGGCGTGCCGGTGCCGAAGGGTCGCGCACTCGACTTCGGCTGCGGGCTCGGCCGCCTGACCCAGGCGCTCGCACCGCACTTCGACCACGTCCTCGGTGTCGACGTCAGCGAGGCCATGGTGCGAGGCGCGCGCGAGCACAACCGCCACGGCAGCCGCGTCGAGTACCTGCACAACCTGCGGCCCGACCTGGGCGCGGTGCCTTCCGACAGCATCGCCTTCGTGCTCTCGGCAATCGTGCTCCAGCACATGCGCACCGAGTACCAGCTCGGCTACGTGCGCGAGTTCGTGCGCGTGCTCCGGCCAGGCGGCCTTGCCTTCTTCCAGGCTCCCACGGGCGAGATCCTGACAGGTGCGATCCCCAATGCCGGTCCCGACGAGCCCGCTGGCGAGGCGCGCATGGAGATGCACTGCATGACCAAGGACGAGGTGAGAGCTGCCGTCGAGGGCGCCGGTGGTCGCGTGCTGCTGTGCGAGGACGACCTCTGGGCGGGGCCGAACTGGACCTCGGCCCACTACCTCGTCACCAAGGACGCCCGCAGCTGAGGCTCACGCGCCGGCGAGCGGGGCCTGCAGCGCGCGGGCACCGGCGCGCCGCACCACCTCGGCATCCGCAACGCACTGCGTCCTGCGCGAGACCGTGCGGCGGCATAAGGCCATCGGCAGCCGGGGCAGCGCACGGGCCACTGCGCGCAGCTCGAACAAGAGGCCTGCAGCCGCCGTGCGCCCGGTGGACGTGAACCCGCGGTGGAGCACCACCAGCGGCAACGTGGCGAAGTGCAGGGCGGTGAGCAAGGGACTCGTCACGTTGCGCCACACGAACAGGTGCTGGTTGCGACGGATCGTGTTGTCCACGAAGTCGTCGCCGAACAGGCGTCGGCTCGTGCCGCGGTGCGCGTGCACCACGCGCGAGGCAGGGCAGAACAGCACGCGGTACCCGTGCCTCCAGGCCTGGTAGCTGATGCCCGCGTCCTCGAGGTAGAAGGGGTCGAACGTGCGGTCGAAGCCCCCGAGCGCGAGGAACTTGGCACGGTCGTATGCAGTGCTGCCGCCGCCGGCCCACGCGACCACCGGGTACGCACCGTCCGCGGCACCCGGCAGGCGGTGCTGCAGCTTGACGTGCCCCAGCGAGAACCACGCGGCGGTGAACCCGGTCTCCACGCGCCGCGCAGCCGGGTCCTGCATCACCACGTCTGCGGTCACCGCGAACACGTCGTCGGCGGTGAAGCCGTCCAGCAGCGGGCCGAGGAACCCGCGGTCCACAACCATGTCGTTGTTGAGCAGCACCAGCGTGTCGCGCGTGGCTGCCGCGATGCCGGCCTCCATCCCGCGGACGAAGAAACGGTTCTCGGGCAGGGCGACCACGCGGACGCGCGGGAAGTTCGCATGCACCCACTCCGACGTTCCGTCGGTGGAACCGTTGTCGACGAGCACCACCTCGTGGTCGCCGCCGTGTGCAGCAAGTGCTGCCTCCAGCGAGGGCAGCATGCGCTCCAGGTGGTCCCTGCCGTTCCACGACACCACCACCACGGATACGTCGCGGCGGGGCACTCGCGCGGGCGCCACGGCGAGCCGCCGCCGCGAGAGCCACACGAGCGGCGATGCGAGCAGGTCCCCTGCCAGCACCAGCAGGCCCAGCAGCCAAGCCAGCGGCACCAGCAACAGCCAGCCCACCAGGAGCAGCGGCAGTGCGATCGCGGGAGGGCGGCTCATGACGTGGGCGACGGGTCCGGGAGGCTGCCCACCCAACGCGTTCCGCCGCCGTCGCGCAGCGCCTCGCGCTTGAACACGGGTACCTCGTGCTTGAGCCGGTCCATCAGGTACTCGGCTGCCGCGAACGCGGCCTTGCGGTGCGGTGCGGCCACGCAGACCACGACACATGCCTCGCCGACCGGCACCGTGCCCAAGCGGTGCTCCACGCGCGCCCGGGTGATGGCGTGCTCGCGATCGGCGTCGGCGAAGATGGTTTGCATCATCCGCTGTGCCATCTCGGGGTAGGCCTCGTAGGAGAGCGACTCCACGGCCGATCCCTCGTTGTGGTTGCGCGTCACCCCGCTGAAGGTCACCAGGGCGCCGTCCGCGTCCGTGCGCGTCTCGGCCTCCAGCGCGCGCACGTCGAGAGGTTCCCGGCGCAGCGTGAAGCGGAAGCGCTCCGTGTTGCCGCCGCTGATCGGGGGGATGAACGCCACCTCGTCGCCGTCGGCCAACTCCCGGGTGCCGTCCGCGTAGCCCTGGTTGACGGCCCAGGCCAGCGCAAGCCGCAGCAGGGCTGGGTGGTCCTGCCCGAGCATCTCGCGGAGTCCTGCCACGGTCGTGCCGCGCGGCACGGTCAGGTGCACCACGTCCTGCCCCAGCGCCTCGCGCACGGAGGCGAAGCAGCGCAGCGTCACGCGGACCATGGGCTCAGCGGTCATGCTGCGGAACGTACTGCGGGCAGCGGCAGGGTCCCAGCGGGATGTGTGCGCTGCGCAGTAACAGGATCCAGATGTCCGAACTGGGCTCGCTGACCACGGAGCGTCCTGCACCCCCTTTGTCATCTGCTCCAGCGCAACCGGTGCGGGCCCAGGCAACGGACCAGCAAGATTCTCGCCGGTTCGGGTCCATTTCCACGTCCGCATTCCACAGGAAGAATCGGCTTCGCAGCCACGGTTCGCACGTGCACGTTGCTCCGCAAGCGAGCCCCATTCGGACATCAGGATCCTCACACAACTTTCACACCCTCCCGCCCCCCTCCTCCCATTCCTCGCTAGAGTCCTCGCCCGCAACGCGCCGCAGCGACTCGCGGGTCGAGTCTGCTGCAGCACAGCCACCCGACAACTCCCAAGCCCACCGATGCTGCACCTCTTTGCCATGCTGTCTGCGGCCCTGCCGCAGGGTCCCGGCTCCTCCACCGCCCCCGTCGTCATCAACGAGTTCGCCTATGACGACACGAGCACCGACGACAAGGAGTTCGTCGAGCTCTTCAACCGCACCTCCAGCCCCGTCGACATCAGCGGCTGGCGGATCATTGCCGAGGACTCCACCACCAACAACCTCGCCTTCACCATCCCGCCCAACACCATCCTGCAGCCGGGTGCGTACTGGGTCGTGGGCAACACGGCAGTGCCCAACGTGAACCAGGTGGTGGCCTCCAACGCGTGGGAGAACGACGGCGAGTCGCTCGAACTGGTGGACGCCACCAACACGCTCGTCGACTCGATCTGCTACGAGACCAACTTCTACGCCACCGGCAGCTTCACCAGCACCGGCGTCGCGACGAGTGGCCGCACCCACCCCGTGGAAGGCGCGGGCATCCGCGGACCGATCACGTCCG
>JBEGVB010000074.1:0-4750 GCA_041178545.1 Planctomycetota bacterium | reverse complement strand
ACCTGCAGATGGTGACGGTGTATCGCAACTACGTGTGCCGGAGGACCAACGTGGAGGCTGCGCACCGCACACCAGCTTGGCACTTGGGCTTGTTGCCGCGCCAACTGGGCTACCGCGAGGTGTGCAGCTGGCGGCAGGACTGGGGCGGGATCAGCCCGCACCCGCTGAGTGTCAGCGGGGGGAGGGTCGTGGCGGCGTGAGAAGTCGGTGGTGAGCGTCAGCTCACCAGCTTGCAGACGCCGAGCCCAGTTCGGACATCTGGATCATT
This sequence comes from Planctomycetota bacterium, assembly GCA_041178545.1. Classification (GTDB taxonomy): domain Bacteria; phylum Planctomycetota; class UBA1135; order UBA1135; family UBA2386; genus JBEATZ01. Next base: position 4,482 of record JBEGVB010000074.1, on the reverse strand, counting down.
CCCATTCTATTGTCGACGGGGGCTTGCTGCTGATGTCCAGGCAGACTCTCGCAAAGCCCTTCACCTCGTTGAGGATGCGGTTCGAGACGCGGCGCATCACATCCACGGGCAAGGTCTCCCAGTCTGCGGTCATCGCGTCCACCGAACTCACGAAGCGCAGCACGCAGACGTCCTCGTAGACGCGTGCATCACCCTTGACGCCGACGGTCTTCTGCGGGACGTAGACGGCGAAGTACTGCCACAACCTTTTGTCGTGCCCGCCCTTCTCGGTCTCCTCACGCACGATGGCGTCTGCGGCGCGGAGGGGTACGAGCTTCTCGCGGGTGACCTCACCAAGGCAACGCACGGCGAGACCGGGCCCCGGGAAGGGTTGTCTGTCGACGAGCGAGGACGGCAGACCCATCTGCCTGCCGATGGCACGGACCTCGTCCTTGAAGAGGTCGCGCAGCGGCTCGACGAGGGTCATGTCGAGGTCCTTGGGCAGACCACCGACGTTGTGGTGGCTCTTGATGGTGCTGGTGGCTCCGCCGTGGGCAGCCACGGACTCGATCACGTCCGGGTAGAGGGTGCCCTGCCCGAGGAAGTGCGCCTTGCGGAACTTCTTGGCCTCGTTGCGGAAGACGTCCACGAACAACTTGCCGATGACCTTCCGCTTCTGCTCGGGGTCGACGACTCCGCGCAACCCGTCGAGGAAGAGCCCGGTCGCGTCCACGACGTCCAGGTCCATGTGGTAGTGGTCGCGGAAGAGGCTCTCGACACCCTCGCGCTCGCCCTGGCGCAGCAAGCCGTTGTCCACGAACACGCAGTGCAGCCGCTTGCCGATCGCACGGTGGATGATGACCGCCGCAACCGAGCTGTCGACACCGCCCGAGAGGCCCAGCACGACCTCGCCGTCCTCGCCCACGAGTTCCCGCACCGCAGCGACCTTGCGGTCCACGATGTGGCCCGGGTCCCAGTCGGTCGCACAGCGGGCGATGCGGAGGACGAAGTTCTCCAGCATGCGCTGTCCGTCGACGGTGTGCGCCACCTCGGGGTGGAACTGCATGCCGTAGTACCCCGCAGTCGGGTCTGCCACGACGGCAAACGGACAGGGCTGGCTGCGCGCAAGGACACGGAATCCCGCTGGCAACTCGGCCACCTTGTCGCCGTGGGACATCCACACGATGCCACCCTGGCGGACACCGTCGAGCAGCCCCGCACCCTCGACGACATCCAGCTCGGTGCGTCCGTACTCGGCACCTTCCTTGGCCGGCGTGACCTTGCCGCCGGTGTTCTGGGCCATCCACTGCAGGCCATAGCAGATGCCGAGCACGGGCACGCCCTGCTTGAGGATCGCTGCGTCGAGCGCAGGTGCATCGAGCTCGTACACCGAGCGCGGGCCACCGGAGAGGATGACGGCCTTGGGCCGCATCGCAGCAAACGTGAACATGGCCCGCTCGGGCACGGTGATGCGGGAGTAGACACCGAGTTCACGCACCCTGCGCGCAATGAGCTGGCAGTACTGGGCGCCGAAGTCGACGATCAGGACACCACCGGAAGGTCCACTGTCTGCTTGCTGCTGGCTCATGCTTCGGCGCTGTAGTTGGGCGCTTCCTTGGTGATCTGGATGTCGTGCGGGTGGGACTCGCGGAGGCCTGCCGCCGTGACGCGCACGAACTTGGACCTGGAAGCGAGTTCCTCGAGGGTGCGCGCACCGCAGTAGCCCATGCCCGAGCGGATGCCCCCCACCACCTGGTAGGCGAAGTCCGCAAGCGCGCCGCGGAAGGGCACCATGCCCTCGACGCCCTCGGGCACGAACTTCATCTTTTCCTTCACCTCGCCCTGGGCGTAGCGGTCGGCAGAACCCGCCTCCATGGCACCCAGTGAACCCATGCCGCGCACTGCCTTGAAGCTCCTGCCACGGTAGAGAATCGTCTCGCCTGGCGACTCGTCGAGCCCTGCGAGCATGGACCCGAGCATCACGGCCGATGCACCGGCAGCAAGGGCCTTGACGATGTCGCCGGACTGACGGACGCCGCCGTCGGCGATGACGGGCACACCGGCAGGATCGCATGCCTTCACCGCGTTGAGCACGGCCGTGAGCTGGGGCATGCCACAGCCGGTGACGATGCGCGTGGTGCAGATGGAACCTGGCCCGATGCCGACCTTGACGCCGTCTGCACCCGCGTCCACGAGCGCCTTCGCTCCTTCGGTGGTCGCCACGTTGCCTGCAACGACGGGCACCTTGAGTTCCTTCTTGATGGCCGCGACGGTGTCGATCACGTTGCGACTGTGGCCGTGGGCCGTGTCCACCACCACCACGTCGCAGCCGGCATCGACGAGCCTGCGCACGCGCTCGAGGTCGTGCACGCCGACTGCCGCGCCACACACAAGGCGGCCACGCCCGTCGCGCGCTGCGCTGGGGAACTCCTCGTACAACCGGATGTCCTTCATCGTGATCATCCCGGCAAGGGTCCCGTCCGCACCGACGAGGATCAGCTTCTCGACCTTGTTCTTCTGCAGGATGGCACGGGCCTGGTGGAGGGTCGTGCTGGGTGCAGCCGTGACGAGGTCCTGCGCAGTCATGACCTCGCGGACCGTGGTCTCGCGCTGGTCGACGAACCGCAGGTCGCGATGCGTGAGGATGCCCACGACCTTGCGCTGCGCGTCGACGACCGGGAGGCCACTGATCTTGTGCGCGGCCATCAGGTCCTTGGCGCGGCCCACGGTGTCCTCTGGCTGCACGGCAAGCGGGTTCATGATGACGCCGTTCGCGCTGCGCTTGACCTTGTCGACCTCGAGCACCTGCTTGTCGACGCTCAGGTTCTTGTGGACCACACCGATGCCCCCCTGCTGGGCGAGCGCAACGGCCATGCGCCACTCCGTCACCGTGTCCATCGCCGCGCTGGCGATGGGGATCTGCAGGTCCACCCCGCGGCAGAAGCGGGAGCGCGTGTTCACGTCACGCGGCAGGGCCGATGCCATCTGGGGCACCAGCAAGACGTCATCGTAGGTGAGGCCTTCGCCGACAAACTCGACCAAGGGAAGCACTCCTGTGGGTCGGGGAAAGCGTTGGGAGGTTAGCGCCCAGCGCATGGGGCGCAAACGTTCCCCGAGTACATTCCGTGCCACGCTGGCCCGTGCCCTGCACCCATCGCCCGGGGACGGCCGTCCGAGCCCCGGGGCCAGAAATGCAACCGCGCCCTCGCGGGGCGCGGCACATGGTTCCCAGACCTTGGTGAGGGTTGGCCCCCACCCGCGGGCTCACATCCAGTGGCGGTCGCCGAGGATCTGGCGGGCGTAGTTGGAGAACGTCACGCCCAGCGTGTTGCCGGGCGCCGTCGGGTCGAGGACCACCGCCTGCTCGTAGACGGGCAGGCCACGGAACACCGGGTTGGTGGTGAGGACCTCACCCTGCTCAGACCTGCCAAGGGCATTGGCCACCCCCAGCCGAAGGTTCTGGATGTCCACGTTGAGCGAGCAGCCCACCGCACCGAGGCTCGTCAGGTCAAGGGGCAGCGGGGTGGTGCCGCCGTTGCCGGTGGCGATGGCACTGGTGGTGAACCCCTGCACGAAGAAGTACGGGGCATTCGCAGGCATGTCCTTGACCGTGCGCCGGAAGTAGGCGCCGAGCACCGGACGCTCACGCGTGGTGAAGAAGTCCTCGATGGCGATGGTAGGACGCAGGGTGTTGGTACCGAGGCAGGTCGCGTTGACCGTGACCAGCGCATAGCTGGCATCCACGTAGATCGAGGGCATGATGCCGACCTCGAGGGTGTAGTTGCCGCTCACCGTGGTGGTGCCGCCGAAGACCTCCAGGAAGTAGGTGCCCGGGGTCAGGTTGAAGCGCACGGTGCTGCGCCCGTGGGAAGAACCGGTCGGGGCGAGGGTGTTGCCGCTCAGGGCCTGGATGCCGCCGTAACTGCCGTCCGAGTTCATGAGTCGGATGGTCGTGTCCGCGAGGACCGGCGTCGTCAGGCCGCTGGTGGTCTGGAACTGGACCGTGCTCGGCTCGGCGAGCTGGAACCGCCACAGGTCGCGCTCCGCCGTGGAACTGCTGCCGGTGGACATGAGGCCCACGCCGCGCTGCCCGGGCAGCAGGGTCTTGATGTTGGCCAGGTTCGCAACGGTGTTGTTGGGCTCGGTCTCGGTGATGTCCGAACCACTGTTCATGACCATGTAGCGGCACTCCAACCGGTAGTTGCCGGTGGACGGCGTCGTGACGCCCGAGTCCTTCTTGACGGCAACGTAGTAGGTGCCCGCGGGCCAGGTGCGGATCGTGCTCACGCGGCCAGTGAAGGAGCCGCTGTTCGCGTTGTTCGTACCCAAGGTCGTGCCGATGAGTGCGCCCGCCGAGGTGTAGAACTCGAGACGGCTGCGGCGCAGGGCAGGAACCTCACCGTCCGTCACCATGAACCACAGCCCCGTCGTGGTCGGGATGGTGATCTGGTAGAAGTCGACATCGCCGTCGACGCCGATCGCACCGTTCACGGACCAGTTGGT
>JBEGVB010000073.1:0-17117 GCA_041178545.1 Planctomycetota bacterium | reverse complement strand
ACACCTGCAAGACCGTGTCCGAGGGCGGCGGTGCCGTCGGACTCGCAGCCATGATGGACGACCCGAAGCCCTACGAGGGCAAGAAGGTGGGCATCGTCATCAGCGGCGGCAACATCGACTCACGCCTCCTGTCCAACATCCTGATCCGCGGCCTGCGCCGCGACGGCAAGATCGCGCGCATCCGCATCGAGATCAGCGACCGCCCGGGCGTGCTCGCGCAGGTGACCAGCCTCGTGGGCGCAACCGGCGCCGACATCATCGAGATCGAGCACCAGCGGCTGTTCAGTGCCCTGCCGCCGCGTCGGGCCGAACTCGACGTGGTGATGGAGACGCGCGGCAAGGCGCACGTCGAGACGATCCTCGCCGCCCTGCAGCACGCAGGGTTCACCGCCTCCGCCACCTGACACATGGTGCCGGCCGCAGGGACCGCCGAGGCGCTCGACGGACTTGCCGTCGCGGTTGCTGCCGCGGAGCGCGGGCTGCCGGAGGATCGCTCCCCACGCGATGCCCTGCCGCGCGAACGCCGTTGGCTTGCATGCAGCCGCGTGGTGCAGGACGAGGCGCAGCGCTGGATCGGGACCCAAGGCCGCGAGGGCGTCGCACCGAGCCTCCTCGCGCAGCTCTACCCCGCGCTGCTGGCGCACGGCCAGCGCAAGGAACGGGGCGTGTACTTCACCGGTGCGCAACTCGCCGAGGCCACGGCAAGACGGGTGCTCGACCCGCTGCTGCAGGCATCACCGCGCACACTGCGCATCACGGACCCGGCAGCTGGCGGCGGCGCCTTCCTGCTGGCGGCGCTCGGCCGGCTGCAGCACGCGCTCGAGCGCCGGCCAGCCGAGTTGCTCGGCATGCTGCACGGCACCGACCTCGACCCGACCGCAGCCCTCCTCGCAAACCTCGCGCTGTGGCAGGCAGCCGGCGACAGGTCCATCGACCCTTGGTCGGTGCGCTGCGTGCAGGCAGGCGACGGCCTCGCACCGGGCCATGAGAGGACGTTCGATGTCGTGCTCGGCAACCCGCCGTGGGAGACCTGGCAGCCGAGCCGCGACGAACTGCGCCGCGAACTCGGCGACGAGGCCGCGGCACGGCGGAAGTGGCATGAGGCATCGGCCCATCGCGCCAGCACGGCAACAGGGCTGCGCGCGCGCTTCTCGCACCAGGGCAGCGGCAAGCTCTTCACCTACCGGCTGTTCCTCGAACGCAGCCTGCAGTTGCTGCGCGACGGAGGCCGGCTCGGCCTCGTGCTGCCTGCGGGGCTCTGGTTCGACCGCGAGGCGGCGCCGCTGCGCAACCTGTTGCTCGACGGTTGCCGCTGGGAGTGGCTGTTCGGCTTCGAGAACCGCGCGCGCATCTTCCCGATCGACACGCGCTACCGCTTCGGCGTGGTCGTTGCCGAACGGGGGGCGGTGACGACCACGCTGCGGGCGGCGTTCCAGCAGCACGACGTGGCGGCATGGGCGCAGGCCGCACCGCCGCACCTCGAGTTCGCCCGCGACACGCTGCGCACCCTCAGCCCGCGCCACGGCGTGCTGCCGGAACTGCGCGACCGACGTGACCTGGAGCTCTTGGCAGGCATGCACCGCACCGGCGGTTCGCTGCTCGACGGCAGCGCGGCCTGGTTCACCTTCCGCCAGGGCGACTTCAACATGACGGCCGACGCAGGGAGGTTCGTGCCGGCAGGCAACGAACCGGATGCGCAGGACCTGGTGCCGCTCGTGCAGGGCGCGATGATCGGCATCCTCGACCCGCTCGCTGCTGCACATGCCTCCACGCAAGGCGCACGCGCACGCTGGGGCGCACGCCAAGGCGCAGCGACCGAACTTGCGCCGCAGTACCGCGTGCGACGCGGCGACTTCCCGCGCGCAGGGCAGGGCGGCCCGCGCCTCGTGCTGCGCGCACTCAGCAACGCCACCAACGCCCGCACCGTGATCCCGTGCCTGCTGCCGGCGCTGCCGTGCGGCAACTCGCTCGTGGTGCTCGAACCGTGCAAGGGATCCGGGCTGCAGCCGCTGCTCGCCTGCGCCGCCGGTGCCGCCTTGCTTGCCTCGTTCACGCTCGACTGGGCCGCGCGCCAGCGCCTCGCCGGCACCAACCTCAACCGCTTCGTGCTGGGCGAACTGCCATGGCCGCAGCTGCAGGAAGCCGAACTCGTCGCGCTCGCGCGCCTGGGGTTGCAGCTCAGTGCCATCGCCCCGTGGCAGGGCGTGCTCTGGGAACAGGCGCGAAGCGAGGGCTGGGCCCACGACCTCGAACCCGCGATCGATGCGGCGCAACGTCGCGAGGCCTTCGTGGCCCTCGAGCTCATTGCCGCTCGCGCCTTCGGCCTCGACCAGGATGCGCTGCACTGGATGCTGCGCGACACGCAGCACTCCACTGACGATCTCGCACGCCCAGCCTTCACGCGCACACTCGACAGCCGCGGCTTCTGGCGCGTCGACCGCACCCTGCCGCCGAAGGCGCGCCTGCCTGCAGCCATCCTCGCGGCGCTCACCTTCCGGCCTGCGAGAGCGGTTGCTAGTATCGAGCAATGACCCTCGTCGCGCTCGCAGCGGTGCTCGTGTCGGCGGCTGCGCCGCAGGACTTCGCGCGCGACATCGCCCCGATCTTCGCCGCGCGGTGCCTGCCATGCCACGGCCCCGAGAAGCAGCGCAGCGGCTACCGGCTCGACAACCGCGATGTCGCGCTTCAGGGCGGCGAACTGTCGGCGCCCAACTTGGTGCCCGGCAAGGCTTCCGAGAGCCCGCTGCTGCGTTACGTCACGGCCGCTGCCGACGACGACATGCGCATGCCCCCGAAGGGTGACCGCCTGTCGGCCGACGAAGTCGCGCGCATCCGCGCGTGGATCGATGCGGGCGCACCGTGGCCGGAGGAAGCGAACGCGCGGGTTGCGGATGCCCGCGATTGGTGGAGCCTGAAGCCCATCCAGCGACCCTCGGTGGAACCGGGGGGCGCGAACCCGATCGACGCGTTCGTGCGGGAGCGACTCGCCAAGCACGGCCTCGCCATGGCTGCCGAAGCCGATGCCCGGACTCTGTGCCGCCGGCTGCACTTCGACCTCACCGGCCTGCCGCCCACGGCCGAGGACCTGGATGCCTTCGTGGCGGACCCGGATCCCGCGCGGTACGAGAAGCTGGTCGACCGCCTCCTCGCCTCGCCCCGGTACGGCGAGCGGTGGGCGCGGCACTGGCTCGACGTCGTCCACTACGCGGATTCGCACGGCTACGACAAGGACAAGCCACGCGAGAATGCGTGGCCCTACCGCGACTACGTGATCCGCGCGCTCAACGAGGACAAGCCGTATGCGCGCTTCGTCGAGGAACAAGTCGCAGGCGACGCCCTGCATCCCGGGACGCGCGACGGCATCGAGGCTCTCGGCTTCCTGGCCGCGGGTCCGTGGGACCTCATCGGCCACGAGGAGATCAGCGAGGACAAGGTCGACGGGAAGTTCGCGCGTCACTTCGATCGCGATGACATGGTCGGCAACGCAATCGGCACCTTCGCGAGCGTCACCGTGCAGTGCGCGCAGTGCCACGACCACAAATTCGACCCGGTGCCGCAGGCCGACTACTACGCACTGCAGGCGGTCTTCGCGGCCATCGACCGCACCGACGCGCGCTACGACGCCTCGCCCGAGCTGGCGGAACGCCGGGCACGACTGCTGGCCGATCGCCAGCGCCTCGTGGCCGCACGCAACGAACTCGATGCCGAGTTGGCGCAGCAGGGCGGTGCCGAGCTGGCGGAACTGGACCGCCTGCTGGCCGCGGCCTCGCGCACGACCCCGGCACCCGAGTTCGGCTTCCACAGTGCGATCGAAGCGGATCCACTGCGCACCAAGTGGGTGCAGGTCGACCTCGGGTCGCCACGCGCCTTCGACTCCGTCGTGCTCTTCCCTTGCAGCGACGACTTCAATGGCATCGGCGACGGGTTCGGGTTCCCCGAGGAGTTCCGCGTCGAGGCATCCGACGACCCCGAGTTCGCGCGCGACGTCGCCTTGCTGGCCCGGGGCACGCGGGCGCTGCTCGGGATGCCGCGCACCGATCCCGTGCGCATTGCCACCGCAGGCGCCGTGGCCCGGTTCGTGCGCGTCACCGCCACGAAACTGGCCCTGCGCAGCAACGACCACATCTTCGCCCTCTCCGAACTGCAGGTCCTCGAGGCAACCGGCACCAACCTTGCCGCGGCGCGCCCTACGGCGAGCCTCGACACGATCGAGATGGGCAACCGCTGGCGGCGCGCGAACCTGACGGACGGGATCGCGCCGGGACTCGCCGTTGCACCCAGCCGACTCGAGGCGTTGCGCACGCTGCGCAGCGCCGTGCAGGAACGCATCGAGGCAGGCCCGCGCGCCCTGCGCCGTGCCGAGGTCGAGGCGGAGCTGGTGCGCACCGAAGCGGCGATCGCGGCCCTGCCGCCCCAGTCCGTCGTCTACGCCGGCGCCGTCCACACCGGCTCGGGCGCCTTTGTCGGGACCGGCAACCGGGGCGGAGAGCCACGCGAGATCCGCATCCTCGCACGCGGTCAGGTCACGCAACCGGGCAAGGTCGTCGGCCCTGCAGCGCTGTCCATGCTGGAGCCGGCACTCCCGGCACGGCTCGACCTCGCCGACGGACACGGTGAATCCGCGCGCCGCGCCGCACTCGCCCGCTGGCTCACCGATCCGCGCAACCCGCTCACCTGGCGCTCGATCGTCAACCGCGTGTGGCAGCACCACTTCGGCCGCGGCATCGTCGACACGGCCAACGACTTCGGGCGCATGGGATCGCTCCCGACGCACCCGGAACTCCTCGACTGGCTCGCAGCGACGTTCCGCGACGACATGCGCGGTTCCCTCAAGGCGCTGCACCGGCTGATCGTGACCAGCGCGGCGTACCGACAACGATCGGACGTCGCGAACGAGGACGCAGCGGCCATCGACCGGGGCAACGCCCTGCTGTGGCGCGGCCATGCGCGCAAGCTCGAGGCCGAGGCCGTCCGGGACGCAGTGCTGGCGGCCAGTGGCAGCCTCGACCTCACCATGGGCGGCCCCGGGTACCGCGACTTCGTGATCGAGCGCCCGGAGCACTCGCCGCACTACCGCTACGACCTCGCAGCCCCGGACGATCCCACCACCTTCCGTCGGTCGGTCTACCGCTTCATCGTCCGCTCGCAGATGCAGCCGTTCCTCACCACGCTCGACTGCGCCGATCCCTCGGTGCGCGTCGACAGGCGCAACCAGGGCCTCGGCCCGAACCAAGCGCTTGCGCTGCTCAACAACGGTTTCATGCTGGTGCACGCAGCGCGCTTCGCCGCGCGCGTACGCACCGAGGCCGGCACGTCGATCCCCGACCAGGTCGACCGTGCGATGCGCATCGCCCTCGGCCGTTCCCCCACCCCGCATGAACGAATGCAACTGACGGCCTACACCGAACGGCACGGTCTCGAGAACGCCTGCCGTGTCGTGCTCAACCTCAATGAGTTCTCCTTCGTGGACTGAACCAGCATGGCTTCACGACAGCACCACCACCGGCAGCCCCCTCAAACGACCACGCGCCGCGAGTTCCTGTGGCAGGCAGGCAGCGGCCTCGGCGGGATCGCGCTCGCATCCATGCTCGACCGGGAAGCCCTCTGCCTGGCGCCCGGTTCCGGCCTACGCGCCCGTGCACCCAGGGCCAAACGCGTGGTGCAGCTGTTCATGGCAGGCGGCGCGAGCCACCTGGACCTCTTCGACCACAAGCCGGAGCTCATCCGCCTCGACGGCGAGCCAAGCGACTTCGGCGAAACGGTTGAGACCTTCCAGGACGGCCTCGGTCCGTGGATGAAGCCCGTGTGGGAGTTCAGCCCCCATGGCGACTGCGGCAAGATGCTGGGCGAGACCGTGGCCCCGCTGGGCGAACACGTCGACGACATCGCATTCCTGCACAACGTCGTCACCCGCACCGGCGTGCACTCGACCGCAACCATGCTCGCGACCACGGGGTACCAGCTTCCCGGCTTCCCGGGCGCCGGTTGCTGGGTGAGCTACGGGCTCGGTTCGCTCAACGACAACCTGCCGACGTTCGTCGTCATGCCCGACCACCGCGGGATGCCCTCGAACGGCATGAAGAACTGGGACAGCGCGTTCCTGCCCAACGACCACAGCGGCACCACGGTGTTCCCGGCAACGGCGTCGCCCATCGCCGACCTCCATCCCCACCCGCGCGGCGACTACGTCACCGAGGCGAGCGAACGCGACGCGCATGAGTTGCTGGCCGACCTCAACCGCGTCCACGAAGCCGCGCGGAACGCGGATCCAAGGCTCGAGGCGCGCATCCGCAGCTACGAGCTTGCCGCGCGCATGCAGCTCGCGGCACCCGAGGCGCTCGACATGGCGGCGGAACCGGAGCACGTACTCCGCCTCTACGGACTCGAGGGAGGCCCGACTGCGTGGGACAAGGAGATCAACGATGCCGAGGAGTCGTTTGTCTTCGCGCAGAAGTGCCTTGCCGCGCGCCGCATGCTCGAGCGCGGCGTGCGCTTCGTGCAAGTCTGGAGCGGCAACGACAACTCCCACCCCCGCCGCAACTGGGACTCGCACGAGGACATCCGGCGCGACCACGGCCCCCTCTCGCGGGGCATGGCTCGCGGCGCAGCAGCCCTCATCGCCGACCTGAAACAGCGCGGCATGCTCGAGGACACGCTGGTCGTCTGGTCAACCGAGTTCGGCCGCATGCCGAGCTCCCAGGGCGGCAAGGGGCGCGACCACAACCCGTTCGTCTTCACCAGCTGGCTCTGCGGCGGCGGCGTGAAGGGCGGCGTGACCCACGGCGAGAGCGACCCGTGGGGCTACAAGCCGCTCGATCGCAAGAACCCCACCACCACCTACGACATCCACGCGACGATGCTGCACCTGCTGGGCATCGACCACACGAAGCTGACTTGGCGCCACAACGGGGCGGACCGCCGGCTCACCGACGTTCACGGCCACGTGATCGAAGCCTTGCTGGCGTGACCGCCAATGCCAGCGTCAACCCGGCGCCCCGGCCTCAGCCGCGCTCGAGCCGTTCGAGCTGCGCGGCAGCCTGTTCCCACTGCGCCGTCAGCTGCACGAGCACGCTGCCGGCCGTGGCGAAGTCCTTCTGCACTTCGTCGGCGACAACAGCATCGCTCCACAGCGCAGGGTCCTCGAGCTGCTTCTGCAGGGCCGCCTTGGTCTGTTCGGCGAGTTCGATCTGCTGCTCGAGCTTCTGCACCTGCTGCTGCAGCTTCCGCGCCTCCTTCTGCCGGTCGCGGTCGCTGGCAGCCGTGGCGGCGGCAGGCTTGGCAGCTGCAACCGATTCCCCCGGCGGATTCGGCTCCTTCGGCACCGCCTTGCCGCCGACCCCGCCAGCGGTCAGGGCGGCGCGCGCCGACTCGGCCTTGGTCTTCTGCAGGTAGAAGTCGTAGTCGCCGAGGTAGGGCGTCAGCACCCCGTTCGCCACGTGCAGCACCTTGTTCGCCAGCGTGCGGATGAAGTGCACGTCGTGGGAGATGAACACCAGCGTGCCCTCGAACTGCTTCAGTGCATCGACCAACGCATCGATGCTGCCCATGTCGAGGTGCGTCGTCGGCTCGTCCATCAGCAGCAGGTTGGGCGGCGACAGCAGCAGCTTCACGAGCGCCAGCCGGCTCTTCTCGCCACCGCTCAAGACGTCGACCTTCTTGAAGACCGAGTCACCCGAGAACAAGAACGAGCCAAGCAACGTGCGCACCTGCTGCTCGGTGACCTTCGCCTCGGTGTCGAGCGCCTCGGCCAGCACCGTGCGCCCGGGCTTCAGCATGTCGATGCGGTACTGCGAGAAGTAGCCGGCGGTGACGTTGTGCCCCAGCCCGCGCTCGCCCTGCTGAGGCTGCAGCTTGTCGGCGAGCAGCTTGAGCAGCGTCGACTTGCCGGCGCCGTTGGGGCCGACCAGAACGATGCGCTCGCCGCGCTCGACCTCGAGGTCGACGCCACGGTAGACCACCGTGTTGCCGTAGGCGAAGTGCACGCCGGCGAGCCAGGTCACCCGCTGGCCGCTGCGGACCGGCTGCGGGAACCGGAAGCCGACCTTCTTGTCGTCGGCCACCGGCGCCTCGACGCGATCCATGCGCTCGATCTGCTTGAGCTTGCTCTGCGCCTGCGACGCCTTGCTCGCCTTCGCCTTGAAGCGGTCGACGAAGGCCTGCAGGTGCGCAATCTCCTTCTGCTGCGTCTTGAACGCCGCCAGCTGCTGCGCATCGGCGGCATCGCGCTGCACGAGGTAGCGGTCGTAGTTGCCGGTGAAGCGCACCAGCTTCTTGTTGCGGATCTCGACGATGGCCGTGACCAACTCGTTGAGGAACTCGCGGTCGTGGGAGATGACGAGGATCGCGCCGGGGTAGCCCTGCAGGTACTGCTGGAACCACAAGAGCGACTCGAGGTCGAGGTGGTTGGTCGGCTCGTCGAGCATCAGGAGGTCGGGCTCCTGCACCAGCAGCCGCGCCAGGTGTGCACGCATCACCCAGCCGCCCGACAGCTCCCGCGCCGGACGGTCGAAGTTCTGTGGCTTGAAGCCGAGGCCGGCGAGGATCTGCTTGGCCTTCGCCTCGACCATGTAGCCGTCCTGCTCGTGGAAGCGCTCGTGCACGTCGTCGTGCAGGTCTTCCGGGTGCGCGGCCTCGGCGGGGTGCCCCTGGTCCCAGGCCTTCACCTTGCGCATCAGTGCAACGAAGTCGGGGCTGATCGCGCACGCGATCTCCACCACCGTCTCGTCGCCTGTCGGCGCGCTCTCCTGCGGCAGGAAGCCGATCGTCGCGTTGCGGTCGCGGGCGATGCGCCCCTCGTCGGCGGGCTCCTCGCCGAGGATGAGCCCGAACAGCGTCGACTTGCCCGCCCCGTTCGGCCCCACGAGGCCAATGCGGTCGCCGGTGTTCACCTGCAGCGAGGCGTCGGCGAACAGGACGCGGTCGCCGTAGGACTTGGACACGCCGTGCAGGGTCAACATGGGGGGCGAGGAGTATGCAGAGCGGCGCCTGCAGCGGCCACGGTGCCGACCGCCATCCTGGCTCCAAGGACTCCGCTCGTGTGCGATGGCCCACCCATGCGCCAGCCAACGCACGGAGGCGTGGCACCCGGCCCGGCGCCACTCCAAGCAGCCTTGGCCTCCGTCACATCCCGTAGAACCGCTTGGCCCCCTCGATCAGCAGGTCGAACTCCCTCGGGTTGGGGGTCTCCGGCGTGCCTCCCTCGATGAAGGTGCCGCCCACCACGCCGACATCGTTCGCGCCGGTGCCCGGCAGGCGTTTGGGGAAGATGTAGAAGGACCGCTTCACCTTCTGGCCAGACTCGGTACGTCCCTCGTCGAAGTAGACGAGGATCATGTGCTGCAGGTCCGCAGGCACCTGGTCCTTCAGCATGATCAGGTGCCCCTGCACCGGCACCATTGCAGCATCGCCGTTCAGGCTGCCCGACCCGAGGCCGGCGCAGTCGAAGACGAGCGTGGCCTCCAGGTCGGCAAAACGCTCCACCTTGCGCTGTTCGAAGCGCACTCGCGTGCTGAGCCAGTCGCGCAGCTCCTTCATCATCACTGCGGTGTCCATGAAGATGCCGTCGTCGTACGCCACCATGCTGCGCCGCGTGCCGTTGCCGAAGTCGAGCACCACGTCCTTGGCGGGCTCCATCACCACGCCGACATAGGGTTCGAGCCCCGAGTCGGAGCGCCGCTCGAAGTAGGCCGGCAGGATCACGGCTCCGCCGCGGAAATCAGGATGCTTGCCTTGGGCGACCTGCGCGTAGAAGCGATAGGCGTCCACGCCGATGCGGTCGATCACGGCCTGCATGTCCGGCGCATTGTCCATGGACACGGGAGCCAGGAGCCCACCCGCGTTGTGGGAGGTGAGTCCGTCGAAACGGTCCGCCACCACGGTGACGTTGGTGTGGCCACGCTGCACCAGTTCGTATGCGGTGAAGAGGCCGATCACACCCGCCCCCACCACCACGACCGGCTCCGACTTTGCACGACCCGCGCACTGCGGCGCCTTCTCGGCAAGGTCGACGACGTACTTCGCAGAACCCGGCGCGAGGGTCCAGCCGCTGCCGCCATGACCATAGTCGTGTGCGATCGTCTGCGAACCCAACTGCTGCACGCTCATGTTGGGGGCGCCACGGCGCATGGGGCGGTAGCAGAGGATTCGCTCTCCGAGGTGCGCGCCGTCGAGGTTGGGCGGGGCGATGCGACGCACTTCGGGTGCGGTGCTGGTTGCGGACGCGCTTGCCCCCGGCCCCGACGCAGTCTGGCAGGCGGCCAAGGAGAACGCTGCGGCGAGCAGCGCTGCGAGGTGCTTCGGCATTCGTCTTTCCATGCCGGGAGACTACGGGACTCTGCCATGCCTGCGACACCCTCAAACACCTCCTTCGCGCCGCAGCGCAGCAACGGGGGCCGAGCGCGGCCGTCCTGCACAATGGGCACGGCTGCCGCGGTCTCAGGTGTTTCGGTGGGCATGTTCGCCGCGGGGGCACGCGAGATCGGCTCCGCCGGCGCCGAATGGGACGCAAGCTGGTTGCTGACGATGTCGCACGGCTCGACACCGGTCTCGACACCATGCGCATCGGGGTTGCGGTGCCCGAGGAGCTCCAGCAAGAAGCGCCTGCCCGGCCGCCCGATCGGACGCCCGCTCGCGCTGGTGCGCGAGCACGAGTGCCTGGCCGGGTGCTTGACCGCTCAACCGGATGCCAACGGCCACCTCGTCAGGACCCAGAGGGCGACGGTGGCGTTCCCGCCAGAGGACGCGGACGCGATCCCCGACACCAACGCGACCGGCACAACGCGGGCAGCAAGAAGGTTGGAGGCGGTCGACGAAGCGAGGCCCATCGCTGCCGGGTCATGGGTTCTGGCGAGACTCGCAAGGCTGCCAGGACACGTTGCAGCAGCGGGGCGTCGGACCGGGGACAGTTCCACCATCCATGACCAGCGTCCCACGGCGGGATCTGGAGCGGTCCGTGCAGCAACCGAGCGGACCATGCGCACCATGGCCGAAGCAAAACTCCCCATGGGACGGGAGCCTTCGGGTCGCGACGCGAGTCCACCACCGACAGCGCCCGCCGCCATGTCGGTGCGCCGCATGCAACAGGAACGTCGCCACCACTGTCCACGCGGGCAACTGGTTGTAGATTGGGTCAGCCGCATTCCGCGCACTGCGAGTCCGAGGACGGAAAGCGGCACCACCGACTCTCTCGGACCCGCAAACCCAACGAAGTCATCCAACCATGCAGAAACTCCTTTCGACTCTCGGCATCCTGGCACTCGCCACGACGGCCGTCGCGCAGAACTTCGCGATCGCCTCGTACGCCAACAACGGCAACCCCATCGGCGGCACCACCGGCAACGTGTGGCGCGCGGGTATCAACCGTGTCCAGTGCCTCTACGACAGCTCCAACTTCGTGAACCAGGGCATCGGCCAGCCCATCACGATCAGCAACCTCGACTACATGGCTGGCGTGGCACAGGCCGGCGGCATCACCTACCCGTCCGTCGACATCTATGTGGGTCTCGCCGCGGTCGACCACGCCGCGCCCAGCACGACCTTCGCGAACAACCGCTCGGCGTCGTTCCCCACCACGCCCAACTTCTCCGGTCCCGTGACCACGTTGGCCACCACCGCAGCGGGCCAGTACTTCGCCAACATCCCGCTCACGGTCCCCTTCAACTACGTTCCGGACGCCGGTGTCGACCTGCTGGTCGAGATCGTGATCAACACGGCTCCGACGCCGCTCACGGGCACGACCATCGACGCGGGCTTCAACGTGGCCACCCACAAGGTGAACTCGGTGCGCTCCGTCGGCTCCACGGTGGCCCTCACGGGCTCGCTCTCGGCCTTCTGCCCCACGGTCCGCTTCACCTACGTTGACGTCCCCGGCGGCGCCAAGAACCAGCGCTACGGCGCAGGCTGCTACACCCGCGCCCGCTCGTTCTACGAGCTGTTCACGGGTGCCGGCTCCAACGACATGAGCGGCAAGACCGTGTTCATGACCCAGAACGCCAACGGCGGCTACACCGCGGTGACCGCTGCCGGCGGCACGGTGACCCCGGGCGTGGGCGTGGGCCTCGCCCTCGGTGACGACCAGATGTCGGCTGCCCTCACGCTCCCCTGGAGCTTCGACTACCCGGGTGGCACGACGTCGACGATCTACGTCAACTCCAACGGCGCGATCCACCTGAACGGTGCGGGTACCGCCCAGATCGGCGGCAGCGCGGCCGCCCTGCTCAACGCCACGGTCCACACGCTGGCCGTCGCCCTGCAGGACACCCTGCCGGACGGCGCCGCCAACGTGAACAACGTGTTCCACGGCGTGAACCCGGCGAACGCAAGTGAGTACCTGATCACCTGGAACAACGTCCCGAACTTCGGCGCCACGGTGCCGACGCCCTCGACCTTCCAGGTCGCCCTCATCGACAACGGCGTGAACGACTCCGTCGAGTACCGCTTCCAGACGCTGGTGAACGACTCCTCGTCGAACACCGCGAACTGCGTGGTCGGCTTCTCGCTCGGCGGCGGCGCCATCAACCCCGGCAGCAGCGACCTGACGCTCGCTCCCGTGAGCACGTCCCAAGACCAGCTCCCCCTGAGCTTGGCCGCTGGTTCCCGCCCGATCGTCGGCACGACGGTGAACTACAACACCACCAGCATCCCGGCCAGTGCCAGCCTCTCGTTCACGCTCATCAACTTCGGTGGCGTGGACCAGGGCATCGACCTGACGAGCTTCGGCATGGCCGGTTGCTTCCAGTACATCGACCTGAACGGCGCCTCGACCAACCTGGTGTTCGGCAACCCGAGCGCCACGCTGCCGGTGACGATCCCCAACAACCCGACCCTCGCCGGCCTGCCCCTGGACTTCCAGTCCTGGTCGCTGGTCTCCGGTGCGAACCTGCTGGGCGTCATCAGCTCGAACGGCGTCGCCAGCACGGTCGGCACCCTGTGACCCGACTGCTGGCTGCTGCCCCCGCCTGAAGGCAGGGGCGGTGCCAGGACGAAACAGCCCGCGTGGAGGTGACTCCACGCGGGCTGTTTTGTTGGTACGGCAGGTGCTTGGGGATCAGAACGTGAAGGAGAGCTGCGCGACGGCGCCGTAGCTGTCGTCGTTCACGTAGATGCCGGCCACGTCGATGCGCACGACGTCGAAGGGCGACAGCCCGATGCCGGCCGTGACCGCGTCGTCGACGAAGTCCTGCAGGTCGGACTGGTAGCCACCGCGCAGCTGGAACCACTTCCACAGGTCCACCTCGGCGCCCAGCGACAGGAACTGCACGTCGTCGTCCACGATCTCGACCTGGAAGCGGTCGCGCGGAACGAGGTCCACGTCGCTGGCGAGGGTGAGGATGCCGTGGGTCCACGCCGCACCGACGCCCACGGTGGGCTCGACCGAGTACTGGAAGGTCTGCCCGAAGACGGTGGCCGTGTCGTAGTCCTCGGCAACCAGGTTGCGAGCCATCACACCGAAGGTCAGGCCGGAGCCTGGCTCCAGCGACGCGCCCACGTCGACGTTGAACGACGAGTCGTCGGTGCGGTACTCACTGTCGGTGAAGTCGTTCTCGTCGAAGTTGTCGATGCTGGCCGAGTAGTTGTAGGTGTCGACACGCTGGTACTTGGGCGTGATGCCCACGGACAAGCCGGTCGACTCACCCAGCTCGAAACGGGTGGCGAAGGACAGCCCCAGCTCCGAAAGCGACACACCGAGGATGCGGCCCTCGGACACCAGTGGCTCGCTGAAGTTGCCGTTGCTGATGTTGGTGATGTCATCCTCGTCGATGAGGGTGAAGGCCACGAGGTCGGCAAAGGTGTTCCAGTGGAGCGACCATCCCAGCTTCTTGGAGGGCATCGCGTAGGCGAAGCCCACGCCTGCATTGCCATAGACGCTGCGGCCCGACAGCGCCTCGAGCTGGTTGGCAAGGGAATCCAGTTCCGCCTGGGTGGGAGTCCCGTTCGACAGCCGGTCGTACTCGTCGGCAAAGTCCTGGATGTCGTCGATCAGGCTGGACTCGTCGTAGACGACGGCGCCCACCGTGGGCAGACGCAGACCGAAGTCGTCTGACTCGCTGTGTCGCGTGAGCAGGGCCGGGTTGGCCGTGCCCGCGATCAGGTAGTGGGACGATGCGATGCCGGCGCCACCCATCGCACTGTTGCGCGCCTCGAAGTACTGGGCGTGCAGCGCGGGGGCGAAGGCGAGGAGGAGGAGGGAGCCAGAGAGGGTGTGGATCCGCATGTCGGGATTAGTACCCGAGGCACAAACGTGGTTGGATAAAAAAGCCAGCTCACGATGCAGACCACCGAACCAAGCTTCCTCTGCGTCGGCATCGGTGAGGTGCTCTGGGACCAGCTGCCCGGGGGGAGCGCTCCCGGCGGCGCTCCCGCCAACTTCGCGTGGCACGCGCAGCAGCTGGGCGCAGACGCACGGATCGTGTCCGCCGTGGGCCGCGACGCCCCAGGCGCCAGCCTGGTCGCAGAACTGTCCCGGTGGGGCCTGCGTACCGACACGATTGGGTGCAACGAGCACCCAACCGGTGCCGTCGCGGTGAGCCTCGACCGGACGGGGAGCCCGACCTACCAAATCCGCGAGCACGCGGCCTGGGACCACGTGGGACCCACGACCGAAGCCCGTTCCCTCGCCGCGCAGGCGCACGCAATCTGCTTCGGAACCCTCGGCCAGCGTGCACCCACGTCGCGCCAGACCTGCCGGGAACTCGTGGCTGCCTGCCCCGGACTGCGCGTGTTCGACTGCAACCTGCGGCAGGGGCACTGGAGCCTCCCGGTCGTGGAGGAGTCGCTGCGCCTCGCCAACGTGTTCAAGCTGAACTCGGAGGAGTTGGAGACACTGGCCCCGCTGCTGGGGCTGCGAGGCGACGACGAACAACGCATGCGAGCGCTGGCAGACCGCTACGGGCTGAGGGCCGTGGCACTCACGCGGGCAGCAGCAGGCAGTGCGCTGCTCCTCGACGCCGCCCTGGCCGGGCACGGCGGATCCCCCGTCGACGTGGTGGACACCGTGGGAGCCGGGGACGCATGGTGCGCGGCCCTGGTGATGGGCATCCTGCGCGGTCACGACGCACAACGCATCGCAACCCATGCGCAGTCCGTGGCATCGTTCACCTGCACCCGGCGCGGCGCGATGGTCGAGCTGCCACCGGACCTGCGCGGGTGATCACTTCTTGGCGCGTTCGGCGAGGATCGCAGCCACGTCCAGCTCCCAGCTCACCGTCTCGCCGTCGGCGACGGTGCGCGTGACGCGCAGCTCCTCCTTGCCTGGCTCGGTGATCACGAGGGTGTAGGTGTCGGGCGGCACGTTGCCGTACTCGTACCAACCACTGTCCTCGACCTTGTCCTTGCTGCTCACGAGGCGCTTCATCACGCTGAGCGTGGAGATGCGGTTGACCACGGCCTTGCCGTTGCCATCCAACAGCGAGACCTGCGCCATGGGGATCTGGCCCTTGTCGACGTTGGTCGCGCGCACGCGCAGCGTGGCGCCGCGCACGATGCGCAGCATGACCTCGGTGGCGCCGCCCTCGGCAACCACCACGTCAGACTGCTTGCCGGTCTTGGTGTCGTCGACACCCTCTGCGTCGGCACGCACGCCGTAGGTGCCTGGGTTGAGGCCGCTCACCTCGAACCTGCCGTCGGCGCCGGTGACGACCGGTCGCTCCTGCATGCCAAGCAGGTCGGTGAGCGGGTTGCCGCGTTGCCGACGCTGCCGGCGGTCCTGCTCCATGTAGTGGATCTCGGCACCGACCACGGGGTTGCCCGAGCCGTCGAGCACGACGCCCGTGATCCTGCCGGCCAAGGGCACCGTGACGACGAGGTTCTCGACCGAGGTGACGCCGTCCACCGTCACGCCCTCCAGCGTGCCCTGTCCCGTGCGCGAGCCCTGGCTGGCCCGGCGGCCGCCGCCCAGACGGCCACCAGCGGTGACGCGGTAGGTGCCGGCAGAGACGCTGCGCAGGCGGAAGTTGCCCTGGTCGTCGGTGCGGGCCTGCGCGAACCCGTTCTGGGCGATGAGGCCGATCAGCCCCTCGCTCGCGCCGAGGCCGGTCTCGTCGCTGCCGAGGGCCACCTGCACGCCGGCAACCGGGTTGCCGGCGCTGTCGACCACGCGACCGGACACCTCGCTCACGGGCAACGTGAGGTCGAGCAACAGCTCGGTCACGCCCTCGGGCACCTCGACCGGCAGCGTGGTCTGCACCGGACGGCCGCGGAAGTGGCTCACCTGGAACAGGTAGCTGCCCGGCTTGATGCCCAGCAGCTCGTAGCGGCCGTCGGCACCGGAGGCATTGGCACGGACGCCCATGCCGAGGATGCCGTCGCGGTCGGCACCCAGCACGGTCACCAGCGCGCGGGAGACGGACGAGCCGTTCTCGCGCACGGTGCCGAACACGCGCACACCGTCCTCGGTCTCGTCCTGGATGTCGAGCTGCGTGAACTTGCCCTGACGCACCGGCGTCGACTTGAGGCGCAGGTTGCTCATCAGGTCGAGCCCGATGTCCGAGCTGCGCTCGTCCATCCGCGACTTGAAGACGATGTACTGGCCGGGCGCGAGGCCGTCGATGCGGTAGAAGCCGTTGCGGTCGGTGGTCGAGCTCTTGAACGAGCCCGCGTTGATGCTGAAGGCCACGACCAGTGCGTCTGCGAGGGGCCGCATGCCGCGACCGGTCACGGTGCCCTCGACGCCGCCACCGGCATCCAGCTGGATCTGCACGTTCTCGGTGGGCTTGTCCTCCACCACCTCGACGTCGCGGGCCGAGGCCTTGGCGAGGTCCGGGTGGCGCGCAGTGAAGCGGTACTTGCCGGGGCCCAGTGCCTCGATGCGGAAGCGGCCCTGGCTGTCGCTCACCGCGCTGCGGTTGTTGGTCATCGACGACATTGCGAGGAAGTCGAAGTCCTCGCCGTCGACCTGGAAGTCGAACATGCCGCGGCGCTGGTTGCCCTCGCGCTGGCGGTACGCGGTGACCTGGGCATCGCCAACGGGCTGGCCGGTCGCGGCATCCACCACGGTGCCGGTCACGTACGTGCCCGGCTTGACGGTGAAGACGAGTTCGGCGCTGGTCTGGCCCGGGGTCAGGTCGACCTCCTGGTTGTCGGGCTCGAGGAACCCGTCGGCGCGCGCGCGCACGCGCACG
>JBEGVB010000072.1:0-8892 GCA_041178545.1 Planctomycetota bacterium | reverse complement strand
TCACCGAGAAGAAGACCGTTGCCTGGTGCGGCTGCAAGCACTCGGCCCGGAAGCCGTTCTGCGACGGCGCGCACAACAAGCTGCCGACGGCCTGATCCTCCGGCCCTTGGTCGGTCACCGGGCGGTCGATCCGTGCACCGTGGTGCATGCGCATCCCGTCCGCACCGTGTGGCAGCCGCGTGCTGCTGCTGTCCTTGTTTGCCATCCTGCCGGTCCTCGCCGCACCGTCGGTGCACTGCCAGGTCCGCTGCGCCCACCAGGGGTCCGAGCCTCGGCCCCTGGAGGTCCAGACCGGCCCACGGTTGTCGTGCGCGGGCGCACCGCACTGGCCGGCATGGCACTACATGCTGCCGGCACACCGGGCCGTGGTGCCCAAGCCGGGCTTCCACCAGGGCGAGGCGCGCGCGTTTCCGTGCGTGATCCTGCAGTGGCGGTGCACCGGCTGGCTGCTGGTCCCGGTCGCACCGCTTGCCGTGCGCACGCTCGGCTACGTGCTCGACGTGGCCGAGACACCGTGCATCCCGCCGCGCCCCGTCACGCCTTGAGGGTGGCGCCCTCGCGCTTCGCGAGCCACAGGCTGCACACGAGGTCCGAGGTCACGTTGGGCATGGTGCGCGTCATGTCGACGATGCGGTCGGTGCCGAGGATGAGCGCGATCATGCCGGGCTCCACGCCGACCTGGGCGAGGACGATGGCGAGCAGGGGCAGCGAGCCACCGGGCACGCCTGCCGTGCCGATCGCCGTGAGGATCGAGAGCAGGACCACGATGAGTTGCGACACGAGCGACAGCTCGATCCCGGCCACCTGCGCGAGGAAGAGCACCGTGACGCCCTCGAAGAGAGCCGTGCCGTTCATGTTCATGGTGGCACCGAGCGGCATCACGAAGCCGGCGATCTGGGGCGGCACGCCGAACTCGTCCACCGCGGTGCGGATGGTCGTCGGCAGCGTCGCATTGGACGACGAGGTCGAGAACGCCGTCACCAGCAGGCTGCGGCAGCCGCGCAGGAACCGGATGGGACCGACGCCGGCGAAGAACCAAGCGAGTGCGGGCAGCACCACGAACTGGTGGAACAGCAGCCCTGCCATTGCCACCCCCACGTAGACCATCAGGGACTGCAACACCTCCAGCCCGAGCTTGGCGGTCACGGAGTAGATCAGGCCGAACACGCCGTACGGCGCGATGCGCATCGCATACCCGAGGATCTTCACGCAGCACTCGTAGACGGTCTCCAACACCTCGCGGAAGGCCTTGGTGCGGTCGGGACCGAGCGTGCTCGCGGCAATGCCCATCATCAGGGCGAAGAAGATCAGTCCCAGCGCGTCGCGCTCGTTGCCAGCGCTGGCGATGACGTTGCGCGGGATGATGTTGACGAAGGTGTGGATCGAGAAGCCCGTGCCCGCAGCACCTTGGTCGATCTTCGCCTGGGCATCGGTGCTGAACTGGGTCTTCACCGCAGCCACGGTCTCGGGCGACATCGACTTGCCCGGCTCGATGGCATTCACCATGAACAGGCCGATGAGCACGGCAAGCAACGTGGTGGCGAGGAACCAGCCGATCGTCCCGCGGCCGAGGCGGCCCAGCTTGGTGAGGTCGCCGAGACCGGTGATGCCCAGCACCAGCGAGCAGAAGACGAGCGGCACCACCACCATGAACAGGAGCCGCAGGAAGACCTGGCCGGCAGGCTGGGCCACGTTGTCGGCGAACCAGACCGCGTGCCCGTAGGCCTCCGAGGCTGGCTGGCCCGCAGCAGGCGCGAACGCCAGGTTGAGCGAGATGCCGACGAGCGCGCCCAGCACGAGTCCAATGAGGATGCGGGTCGGCAGCGAGAACTTGCCCTTGGTCTGTGCTTCGTTGCTCATCGGTTGGTTCGTCCGTTGCGGGGCGGAACCGTACCCTCCTCCCTGCCGCCACCCCAGCGCTTCCCGCCGTCGAGCGGTGGAGCGACCGGGTAAGCTCGCGCGCATGCAAGCACTTGCCATGGTGTGCAGGGCCGCGTGAGTTCGGGTGTCTGCTTCCTGACCGGCGCCTCGGGGTTCGTGGGTGCGAACCTCGCACCCATGCTCGCGGAGCGATACCGGCTGCGTTGCCTCGTCCGCCCAGGACAGCACGTGCCTGCGCTGGAGCAGCTCGCACACGAACGCGTCGAGGGGTCGCTCGAGGACGAGGTGGCCCTGCAGCGCGGCATCGCAGGTGCCGAGCTCGTGGTGCACCTTGCGGCGGTCGTCTCGTTCCGCCCCGAGGACAGGGCCGCCATGCAACGGGTCAACGTCGATGCAGTCGCCCGCATCGCGGCCATGGCCCGGCAAGCGCGGGTGCGACGCATGCTGCACATGTCCACCATCTCCGCCGTCGCGTGCTCGGACACGCCGCGCGAGCTGGACGAGACCGCGACCTACAACTTCGGGCCGCTGCGCATCGGCTACTGCGACACCAAGCGCGCTGCCGAGGATGCCTTGCGCGCAGAGGTGGCCCGCGGCCTGGATGCCGTCGTCGTCAACCCGCCCTCGATGTACGGCGCAGGCGACCGGCGCAAGTCGGACGGCTCCCTCATCGATGCCCTGCTGCAGGGCAGGGTCCCCTTCGCGCCGCCCGGCGGCATCAACGTGGCCAACGTCGTCGACGTGTGCCGTGGCTGCCTGCAGGCCGTGGACCACGGTCGGAGCGGCGAGCGCTACATCCTCGGCGGCGAGAACCTCACCGGCCGCCAGCTCTTCGAGCGCATCGCGCGCGTCGTGGGCAGCAAGCCACCCACGTGGGTGCCGCCCGACTGGGTCGCACGGGCGCTCGCGGCCGTGGTCGGCGCCAAGGAGACCCTGTTCGGCAGCAAGCCGCCACTCACTGCACAGATCCTGCGGCTCAGCCCGTACTGGTTCTGGTACTCGTCGCGCAAGGCGCAGGACGAGCTGGGGTACCGGCCCGGTCCCGTGGACCCCGGCATCCGCGCTGCTGCGGGGATCGAGGCATGAAATTGCCCGTGGCAGTCCTGAGGATTCCAATGCTCGCCGTGCGCATCCCTCTCGCCCTGCTCGCGCCGGTGGTCTGCTGCATCCAGGCCTGTGCAACGGGTGCCGGCACCGGGCAGCCCCTGTGCGAGCCATCGCGCCTGCAGCAGGCAGTTGCGGCACCGCGGGAGGAGCGGCTCGGACCCTTCGACGAGACCGTGGGGTTGCGCGTCGGCAGCCTGTTCGCCTCGGCATTCGACACGCGCGCACGGCTCGACTCGGACTTCGGCATCGGCACCAGCGTGCGGCTCGAGGACGAGATCGACATGGCCGAGGACACGGACTCGTTCCGGGCCGACCTCTACTGGCGCATCGGCAGGCGCCATCGCATCGACCTCGGCTGGTTCGACCTCCAACGCAGCGGCACGCGCACGATCGAGCGCGAGATCCGCTGGGGCGAGCTGGAGTTCGACCTCGGTGCCTCGGTCACCGCCGAGTTGCAGACCGAGGTCATCCCCCTCCGCTACACCTACAACGTCCTCGCCGGCGACGACCACGAGCTTGGGGTGGGCCTCGGCGTCTACGGGATGATGCTCAGGGCGTCCATGCAGGGACAGGCGAGCGCCGGCTCCGGGGGCAGCGGCGGCGGCATCGCCGTCGAGGACTCCGAGACGTTCCGCACCCCGGTGCCCCTCCCCGTCTTCGCCGTCCAGGGAGGCTGGGCACTGGCCGACGGGCTGCGCGCCGTGGGCCTCCTCCAGTACTTCTACGTCGACCTGCAGAGCAACATCGGTTCGCTCGACCGCGTCGAGGGCAGCATCCTCGATGCCAGCATCGGGCTGGAGTACGACGTGGCGGAGCATGCTTGCGTCGGAGCCTCGCTCAACTGGTTCCACTTCGACGCGATGGCCCGCGAGGCACCCCTCGAGCTCGACGTGCAGTACGACTTCTCGGGCCTCTACCTCTACCTGGGCCTGCGGATCTGAGGCGCCCCGGAGCCCGGGGTGCCTGCGCACAAGGGCGCATTGTGGTGCAACCCGCCGCGGAGACGATCCTCGTTCTCCCGCCCGGAGGGACCCATGCCCGGCAACGATTCCTCTCCTGTCCTGCAACGAGCTGCCCCCTGGCGGCTGCTGGCCCGCGCAGTTGCCACCGCCGTTGCACTCGCAGCAGCACCGCTCGCCGTCGCGGGTGATGCACCGCCCGGGGACCACCTGCAGCAGCCGCAGGATCCACCTGCAGCCAGCACCACGGCCGCACAGGAACCGCAACAGGCCAAGGAGCCGGCGCCCTCCAGTCCCGCCACCAAGCTGCGCGGCTCCCTCGCCACCCGCTACTGGCTGCGCTGGACCAGCAACGACACCGACCAGGACGTCTTCAGCACCCTGAGCGCGGACTACGGCGACGAACAGAAGGATGCGGTCACCGGGCGCTTCGTCGGCCGCCTCGCCCTCGACATCGACGGCTACGACGAGACCTTCGGCAGCATCAACGACAGCTACGGCAGCAGGCAGGACGCGTTGCTCTACGACCTGTACGCCGACTTCCACCGCGTCGACGGCTTCGAGAAGGTGCGCGTGGGCCGCCAGTCGATCTGGGAGACGCCCGAGTTCGTCTACTTCGACGGTGCCCACGCCGTGAGCGAGGAGATCGGCACCACCAAGCTGCAGTTCGGCGCCTACGGCGGTGCATCCACCCACCTGTACGAGGCCTCCAACGACGGCGACTGGACCGCGGGTGTCTACTCGCAGGCGAGGCCGTGGAAGGGCGGCAGGCTGCGACTCGACTACCTCTACCTCGAGGACGAGGCGCGGCTCGGTCACGAGAACGACCTCCTTGCCGCAGGCTGGTGGCAGACCCTCGCCGAGAACCTGCTCGCCGACGTGCAGTACTCGCGCCTCGAGGACGAGGACCGCGACGTGCGCGTGCGCGGCAGCTGGCGCCATGCACCCAGCGACTTCTTCGTCCAGGCCTCGTGGTACAAGCTGCTCACCACCCAGGGCGACCTCGTCCTGGAGCTCGACCCCTACTACGGGTCGCTGCTGGAGCTGAAGCCGTACCACCAGACCAGCTTGAGCGCGGCCAAGGGCATCGGCGACCACCTGCGGCTCACCGCCGGGACCGACTTGCGTCGCGTCAGCGACGATGCAGACGTGGGCACCAACAACCGCGACTACGACCGCTACTACTTCACCGTCGCGGTCATCGACCTGCCGGTCGAGGGCCTGACGGCAGGCGTCACCGCCGACCTGTGGGACAGCGACGGGCGCACCGTCGACACGTGGGGTGCCGACCTGACCTACCAGGTCAGTGCCGACACCAGCGCGTCCGTGGGCAGCTACTACTCGGCATGGAAGTACGACATCGTCTCCGAGGAGGAGCGCGATGACGTGCGGACCTGGTTCGTGCGCGGCCGCCACAAGCTGAGCAGGCGCACCACCCTCGACCTCGGCTACGAGCTCGAGGACAACGACATCGACGACTTCCACTTCCTGCGCATGGGGGCAACATGGCGCTTCTAGATCGTGACGATGTGGGCCGACTGCTGCAGCACAAGCTGCTGTTCAGCCTCGGACTCCTCCTGGCCACCGTCGCGGGGTGCTCGGTCCTCGGGTCCTTCGGCGGCAAGAAGACGTTTGCCTTCAGCCACAAGGTGCATGCCGAACAAGGCATGGAGTGCAGCGACTGCCACATGGACTGGGAGAGCTCGGACCAACCCGGCATGCCGGCGCTGGCGCAGTGCAACCTGTGCCACGAGAACCTCGAGAAGGAGAACCCGGAGCGACCCAAGGTCGCCACGCTCTTCAACGAGGCCGGCTACCTGGCGGCGAGGGTCACCAAGCTCGGCGGCGACGTCATCTTCTCGCACAAGCAGCATGCCGTCGTCGAGGGCATGGAGTGCACCTCGTGCCACGAGGGCATCGCCGAGAACGACGTCGTCGACGCATCGCTCGCCGTGTCGATGGCAGACTGCACCAAGTGCCATGTCGAGCAGGCCAAGCCCAACGAGTGCGCGACCTGCCACACGGACATCCGTGCCGACAAGCTGCCGCCCAACCACGACGGCCTCTGGAAGCGCTTCCACGGGCGGGTCGTGCGTTCGGACAGCACGGCCACCGCGGACAACTGCTCCCTCTGCCACACCGAGTCGTCCTGCGTCCAGTGCCACATGGACGAGCAGCCCGCCAACCACAACAACTACTTCCGCCTGCGCGGGCACGGGCTCATCGCCCAGATGGACCGCGAGAGTTGCAGCGCCTGCCACCGTGCGGACAGCTGCGACAGCTGCCACGCGGAGACGAGGCCGTTGAGCCACAACGCCAACTTCGGCGGCACCCGCTCCAACCACTGCACGGGGTGCCACCTGCCGCTCACCGAGGGCAACAGCTGCACGACGTGCCACAAGGACACGCCGAGCCACCGGCTCGCGACGCCCAAGCCGCCGGGCCACAGCCCGGCGATGGACTGCAGGCAGTGCCACGGCCGCGGCCAGGCACTCCCGCACGTGGACAACGGCATGGACTGCAACGCCTGCCACCGCTGAACGCGGGGCAGGCTGCGGCCGACTAGAACAACCCGATCGGGACTGCGGTGCGGCCCGGGAACACGAAGTTCGGGTCGGTGCCGCCCATGTGGCTGACCAGCACCTCGCGCAACACGTCGCGGTAGTCGTTGCGGGCGGCGAGGAACCTGCCGTCCTGCAGCGCACTGGTGGCAAGGCCCGGCCACACGCCGCGCACCTGGCCGCCCAGCACGTTGCCGCCCCACACCACCATGGCTCCGCCGACACCGTGGTCGGTGCCCTGGGACCCGTTCTGGCGCACCTCGCGGCCGAACTCGGACATGGTGACGACCACGACGTCGCTGGCCAGTGCGCCGATGTCCGTGAAGAAGGCGCTGATGCCCTGGCTCAGGTTGGCCGCCAGCGGCGCGATGGAGGAGGGCAGGTTGTAGTGGTGGTCCCAGCCGCCGATGTCGACGGCAAAGAACTCGATGCCGAGCCCTGCCTTGATGACCTCGGCGATCTCCTTCAGCTGCTGGCCGAAGGTGGTGGTCGTGGTCGAGGTACCCGAGCCGGTCGACGCGGACGTGGGGTAGACGGCACCGTTGGCCGGCTGGTAGGTGGACGGCGAGAGCGTCGAGAACAGGTCGATGAGTCCCAGTGCCTCGATGCCACTGCGGTAGGCACCCTGGCGGTTGAGGTCCATGCCCGCGGTGGTGGTCTGCTCGATGACCGAGCGCAGGGCGGCCTTGTCGTCGACGGTGCCGTCGAGCACGAGGTCGCGCGTGCTGGCCACGGAGTAGGCGGCGTGCGCACCCATCATGGAGCGCGGCAGCGAGCCGCGCATCGCGAGCGCGCGCACGGGCCCCTGGTTCGGGCCGGCCGTGGCCTGCAGGTGGCGGTTGATCCAGCCGTCCAGCTGGTTGACCTGCAGCGAGGTCTCGTAGAGCGCCTCGCTCACGAAGTGCGAGCGGTTCGCAGGCGAGTAGCCGACCGCGTGGACGACTGCGCACTTGCTGGAGGGCGCCGTGAACGCCGCATGGATGCCTGCCATGGACGGGTGCATGGCAAACGTGCTGTCCATGGCAAGCCCGACGGTGCCACTCGGGGAGCCCGGCGGACGCAAGCCGATGGTGGGACGCAGGGTGGCGTAGTTTGCGTCTGCAGTGGGCGCGAAGAGGTTGAGGAAGTCGGCGCCACCGCGCTGGAACACGACGACGACGACCTTGCCCGTGGGCAGGCTCGCCGAGGTCGCCGCGCGGGCGGTGGCGGGGACGGTGAGGGCTGCGGCACCGGCAACAGCCGAGGACTGCAGGAACGAGCGACGCGTCGAGTCGGAACGGGTCATGACGTTGCCTCGATCGAAGGTTGGGTTGCCGTGGGTCAGTGGAGCTGGGCCTCGGGGAGGCGCAGCACGATGCCTGCAAGGTCGCGCAGCGACGACTGGACGTTGGTCCACGTGGGCTTGGCACCCCACGACGACTGCCAGCGCGTGCTCATGAACGACTGGAGCGCCAGGTCGGTGCTGAGCGGCACGTGGCCGTCCAGCACGTGGTCGAGCAGCACCTGCACGCAGGAGAGCGGGTCCGTGGGTGGGTTGACGAAGAACGTCACCTCCCACGTGGTGGATTGGCCCGCCAGCTGGTTGACGCTGCTGATGGAGTTGTGGGTCAGGTTGTAGGCGAAGTCCCAGCGCGAGAGTTCGTTGGCAGGTCCTTGCCAGTCCTCGGCCACCTCGCCATATCCCGTGGGGACCATGTTCTCGTGCGGCCGCGCGCGCAGGTTGCCCACGTAGGTGGCCAGCGACGAGTAGCCGTTGTAGTCGGTGAAACCCGTGGAACTGGCCGGGTTGCGGAACCGCTGCAGGCGCGGGGCCAGCCTGAGCCTGCGGGCGGCACTGGCCACGAACTCGAAGCCGTCCATCACCTTGGCCTTGGCGCCGAGGCCGAACTCGGGGTCCAGCAGGATGGCGCGCACGGTCTGCTTGAGGTTGCCGCCGGTCTTGGTGAACGCGGCAATGGCGCGGCCGAGCAGTCCTGCCGGCGGCTGGTCGGCGACGAAGAACTGGCAGAGCTTGGTGACGAACAGGGTGGCGGTGAGGCGGTGGTCGGCGAGGAAGTTGAGGAAGCTGATCCCCTCGTTCACGCCGTTGGCGCCCGTGAAGCCCGGTGTGGACCAGCCCAGCGAGGTGGTCTTGGGGCCGCTGTCGTGCACCGTCGAACGGAAGCTGAAGTAGCTCGACTCGGTGACGCTGTTGCGGACGACGTTGATGCGCGACCACCCGGTGAAGACGCGCGAGATGGCCACGACGTCCGGCTCGGTGAAGTTGCCCACGCCGATGGTGTGCAGCTCCATGACCTCGCGCGCGTAGTTCTCGTTGGGCGAGGTGGCGAGGTTGGTCTGCGAGTCGAGGAAGTCGATCATCGCCGGGCTCTGGGCGCTGGCGA
>JBEGVB010000071.1:0-4473 GCA_041178545.1 Planctomycetota bacterium | reverse complement strand
TCGCGCGGGCACTGGAGCAACTGGAGTTCCTCGTGGTGGCCGACCCGTTCCTGAGCGACACGGCGCGCCGCGCCCACCTCGTGCTGCCGGTGCCCACCCTGTTGGAGGACGACGACGTGCTTGGTTCGTACGGGCACCACTGGGTGGGCGAGTCGCGGCCGGTGGTGCCCGCGCCCGCGGGGATGCCACACGAGATCGAGATCTTCCAGCGCCTCGCGGACCAGCTGGGGCTGGACGGCTACCCGCGCGGGTCGATCGACGACCTGAAGCGCATGGCGCTGGAGCCCAGTGCGCGCAAAGGATTGTCCCTCGAGCGCTTGCGTGAACAGGGCGCGGTCCGGTCTCCGCTGTCGGACAATTTGTTGTTTGCCGATGGCAAAGTGGCCACGCCCTCGGGCCGGGTGGAACTGCTGGAGGACGCGCCGCCGCCGCCCGAGCTGCCGGTGCCGCCCGAGGCCGCCGGGGCCAGCGCCCCACTCTGGCTGTTCTCCAACTCCACTGCGCGCAGCCAGGCCTCGGTGTGGTCCGGGGTCGGGCTCGGGGAGCGGGTGTGGGTCGCAGTCCACCCCGATGCCGTGCCCGGAGTGGCACACGGCGCGACCGTGCGGGTAGAAAGCGTCCATGGGATGCTCACGGCGGAACTGCGGCACGATGCCGCCCTGCGGACGGACGTGGTCGTGATGCCGAAGGGCGGCTCGTTCGACCGCGGCCAGAGCGCCAACGCGCTGGTGCCTGCCTGCGCCACCGACCTCGGGCTCGGTGCCGCCTACCTCGACGTGCTCGTGCGCATCCGTCCCGTGGCTGTCGAAGCCGCGAACGGAGCTGCGCGATGACGCGACGGATCACCGGCAGCCACGTCTACGCGCACCTCAAGTGCCCGCGCATGGCTGCGCTGGACCTGACCCGTCCGCGCGACGAGCGCCGCGCCCCCACGCCGTGGGAGGAGTTCTCATTGCAGCGCGGGCGCGACTTCGAGGCAGCGTACGTGCGCGACCTGGAGGGCCTCGTCGAGCCGCAATACCCGCCGCGCGAGTTCGAGCAGGGGCTGGCTGCGACCCTCGAACTCATGCGCGCTGGCGTGCCGTGGATCTTCCAGGGCGTGCTCCTGCGTGGCGACCGGCTGGGCCTGCCCGACCTGATGCGCAGGGTCGAGGGCGAGAGCGCCCTCGGTGCACACCACTACGAGGTGGTGGACGTGAAGAGCTCAGGGCGCATGCGCAGCGACCAGGTGCTGCAGGTCGTCTTCTACTCGCGGCTGCTGGAGCAGTTGCAGGGCCGCATGCCGGTGCACGGGGCCATCGTGCTCAAGGACCGCAGCGAGCAGCGCTTTGTGGTTGCAGACTTCGTCGACGCGTGCCGCGAGGTCGAACTCGACCTCGAGCGTGCGCGGGAGACGCCAGACTCCGTGCTGCCGTTCCACCAGTCGTCGTGCGAGGGCTGCCACTGGAACCACCGGTGTGTGCCTGCCATGGAGCGCGCCGAGGACCTCTCGCTGCTCGACGGCATGAGTCGCGGTGCGCGTGCCACGCTGCAGCGCCTGGGCGTGCAAACGGTCGCGGAGCTCGCAGGCTTCGAGCCGCGCGGCGAGCAGGCGCGAGGACACCTGCAGTCGTCGCTGCTCAACCGGTTGCGCAAGGCCGCGCAGGCTCGCCTCGACGGTCGCTTCGTGCGCGACGGCGCGCCTGCCACCAAGGGCCTGCGGCCGTCCGTGTTCGTCCACCTCCTGTGCGACCCCTATGCAGACCGGGTGCTGTGGATGGGCGCGCTTGCTGCCGGGAGCGAGACGGTGCGGGAGACAATGCCCGCGAACGGGTCGGAGGAATGGCCCATGCTGCAGGACCTGCTCCAGTCGGTGCCGCGCGGTGCACACATCCTGCACTTCGGCGGTGAGCTGCCGCGTGTGCACGAACGTCTCGCGCACCGTGTCCATGCCAGCAGTGCACACGAGTCGCGTTTCGTCGACCTCGCCCGCAGGCTGCGTGGCGCCGCCCTGTACCCCGGGCACGCACACTCGCTCGCAGAGCTGGTTCGGCACGGGCTCGGCCGCGACCCGCACCGCGAGGGTCATGCTGGTGCCTGCGCGCTGTGGCTCACGCAGCCAGACGGCGTCGAGCGCGTTGCCTGCAAGGGACGCTCTGACCTGCGCGACCTCGCCGACCTGACCGACCTCGTGCTGCCGCAGGAGGTGGAACTTGCCGCCGATGCTTGAGGCCAGGCTCCAACGCTTCCTCGCCCGCGAGGAGGAGGACGAGCGGCGCTCGTACCGCGAGGCGCAGGCACAACCCGTCGACGTGCGCGTGATGGAAGGCGTGTGCATCCGCCACGCGAGGTACGTCGGCCAGCGCGGCAGCCAGTACGTGTTCGAGGTCGAGGAGGACTCGTCCAAGTTCCGCGCAGGCGATCCCGTGGGCGTGGGCGACGGTGCCGGCAGCGGGCCGACGATGCCGCTTGCCTACGTCGGCTACGACGCAAACCAGCGCCAGCTGCGGCTGGAGCGGGACCCGTACCAGTCGCGCGCGCCCTTGGACCTCGTGTCGGGCCGCGAGTACTGCATCGACAAGCGCGCCCTCAACCTGCAGGACCGGCTGCGCGGGGTCGTGACCGAGGCCCTCGCGACCCCTCGGGTCGCCGCGCTGTTCGAGGCCTCCCCGGGCGGCTCGGGGCCCGGCTTCGACCCTGCCCGCCACGAACGTGCCGTCCAGGCCCTCGCCAACCGCGGCCTGAACGAGCCGCAGGTGCGCGCGGGGGCGCGAGCCATCGCCACGGACAGCGTGTGCCTCGTGCAAGGACCGCCCGGGACCGGCAAGACGCGGCTGCTTGCCGAGGTCGTGCGGGCGCTGTGCGAGAAGCCCGTGCGCGTCGTGCTGTGCGCGTTCACCCACCGTGGCGTCGACAACGCGTTGTTGGCGATCCGGCGCGCATGCCCCAAGGTCCCGATCGTCAAGCTGGGATCCAGCCGCGACACGGATGCCGAACTGCGGGCGGCGTCGATCGTCGTCGCCGAGGCCAGCAAGGCCGAACTGCCGACCGTGGGCGTGGTGGCTGGCACCTGCTACCAGATCGCCAAGCTGGGCGACGCGGTCGAGTTCCACTACGCAGTGTTCGACGAGGCCGGCCAGCTGCCGGTCCCGCACGCGTTCCCGGCCATGCTGCGCGCGCACCGCTGGTTGTTCTTCGGCGACCACAAGCAGCTGCCGCCGGTGGTGACGGGTCACCACGAGGACCGCGAGGCCGCGGGCTCGGTGTTCGAGTACCTGCACGATCGCCATGGGTCGCACTTGCTCGACACCACCTACCGGATGAACGACGGTGTGTGCGCGCTGGTGAGCGATGCGTTCTACGGCGGGAGGCTGCACCCGGATGCCTCGGTCGCTGCGCGACGCATGCCGTTCCGTCCGGGCGGCAGGCACGACGAGTTGCTCGACCCCGCGCACCCGGTGGCATGGCTGCGGCTGGACCACCACCAGCCGGGCCAACGCTCGGCGGAGGAGGCCCATGCAGTGGCAGACGTGGTCGAGGACCTCGTGCGGCAGCACGGCATCCCCCCGGAGGAGGTGGCGGTGATCGCGCCGTTCCGTGCCCAGGGCCGCCTCGTGCGCAGCGCCCTGCAGCGCAAGCAGCTGCAGGGCTCCGAGCGCATCCTCGTCGACACCGTCGAACGCATCCAGGGCCAGGAACGCGAGGCCGTCGTCCTCACGCTCGCGACCGGTGACCCTGCCGCACTCACGCGCTCCGAGTTCTTCCTCTCCGCCAACCGCATCAACGTGGCGGTCTCGCGCGCGCGCACCAAGTTCGTGCTGGTGGCGAGCCCCCATGCACTCACCGCGCTGCCGATGGACGTGGACGGGCTCCGGACCGCCTCGTTGCTGCGAAGGCTCCGCGACCGCATGCACACGGTCGACGCGACGCGGCTCTACTGCACCAGCTGAAACGAGCCCGTGCGCAGCAGGTGCGCGAGCAGTTCGTCTGCATTCACCCCGGCGGGCCGTGTCCCGTCGAGCCGCACGACTGCGTGGCCCTCTGATGCACCCGGCGGTACGAAGGCAGCGCGCCGCTGTGCGGCGATGGCAGCATCTGCGTCGCTCACAGAGGTGCCGCTCGCGGCCCGCGCTGCCGCGCGACGCAACGCAGTTGTCTCGTCGACATCCAGGTGGACCACGAGCAACCGTGCGCCGCGGGTCCGTGCTGCGGTTGCTGCCACGTGCCGCAGCTCCACCGTGGGGAAGTTGCCGTCCAGCAGCACCACGGGGCCCTGCTCCGCGCCTGCCCGGTCGAGCAACTCCGCGTAGGTGCGGCCGGTGAAGGCCTCCGTGTAGTGCTGGGCGGCACCGCGCTCGGTGGGCCCGAGCCCGGCAAGGTCCTTGCGCACTGCATCGGTGGCGTGGTGCGGCCACCCACATCGCTCGGCGAGCTCTGCCGCAAGCGTGCTCTTGCCGCTCGCAGGTGGCCCGCACAACACGACCCACTGGTGAC
>JBEGVB010000070.1:0-9389 GCA_041178545.1 Planctomycetota bacterium | reverse complement strand
CGATGGCGTGATTCTGCAGTCCCCGGTGGGCGCGCGGCTCGCCCAGCGCCGCTTCCCCAAGCTCATGAAGCTCCCCGGCATGCGCACGTTGGCGCGCCGGACGCTTGCCGCGCGCATCCTGCGCGGGCTGTGGACGAGGCGGTTGTTCGACCATGCTTCGCCCGAGGGAGCGGTGCCGCGCGAGCACCTCGATGCCTTCTTCGACGGCTACCGCAACTGTGCGCTGTTCGGGGCCATGTTCGACTGGATCACGGCCGACTGGTTCGAGCAGTTGCAGCCGGTCCACATGCCTGCGGTGCTGTGGTGGGGCGGCAGCGAGCGCGTGCTCGCACCCGAGCACGCAGCAGCCTTCGCACGCTTGCTTCCCGCGAGTCGCACGGTCGTGGAGCCCGGTTGGGGCCACTTCCCCATGCTCGACCGTCCGCGGGCGTGGGCCCGGCGGCTGGAGGCGCTGGGCCGCGAACTCGTGCTGCGCGCGGGAGCCGGTTCATGACGGGTCGTGAGGCCGCCGGTGCGAAGGACCTGCACCAGATCGGCTGGCTCGAACTCGGCTGCGGTCTGCTGGAGGACCTCGGTGCGGGGTCCAAGGCCTGGCGGCTCGACCACGCCATGCGCAAGGGCCTGCCCGTGCCGCGCGGCCTCGTGCTCACCGACGCCCTTTGGCGCAGGCTCCTCGCCGTCGAACTCCTCACGGCCGACCGCGAGGGAGTCCACCGCGGGGACACCGGCCCGTTCCTTGCGGAGCTGCGGCTGCCCGACTGGCTTGCTGCCGACGACGTGCTGGCGGTGCGCAGCGCGTTTGCCTGCGAGGACGGTACGAGCCAGTCGCAGGCAGGGAGGTTCGTGTCGGTGCTGCGGGTGCGACGCGGCGACGCGACCGAACTGGTGCAGGCACTCGCGCGCGTGTGGGACAGTTCGCTGGCACATGACGTCGAGGTGACGCGGCGCGACGTGCTGCTCATGCGCATGGTCGAAGCGCGGCACAGTGGCGTGGCGTTTGCACTTGCCGAGCACGAAGACGATGTCGTCGAGCACGTGGCGGGCACTGCCGAACGCCTGGTGGGCGGGTTGGAGCACGGCACGCACCTCGACCTGCCGCGGCTGCGCGGACGGGAGCGGCCCGACCGCACCTTGGAGCCCTGGCAGCAGCGGCTGCAGCGGCTGCTCCAAGGGGTGCGCAGCGTCTTCGGCGATGCCGACTGGGACGTGGAGTGGGCCGACGACGGCACGACCTGCTGGCTGCTCCAGGTGCGCCCGGTGACCGCCAGCCTGTTGCGCGACGAGTGGTTCACCGTCGCCAACCACCGCGAGATCCTGCCGGAGCACCCTTCGCGCCTGATGAGCTCGTTGATCGCCGCGTGCGCAGGGCGGCTCTTCGCGCACTACCGGGCGATGGACGCCCGGCTGCCCAGGAGGCGCCTGTTCCTGGAGCTGTTTGCCGGCAGGCCGCGCATCAACCTCTCGCTGCTCACCGACATGATGCGGCGCTGGGGACTGCCCACGCGGCTCGTCACCGACTCCATCGGCGGTCCCGAGGGCCCGCGCGGGGTCGGGTTGCGTCCCATGCGGCTCCTTGCGTCTGCGCCCGTGCTGCTGCGACTCGCATGGCGGCAGCAGGGCTCGACGCACGAGGCACGTTCCGCAGCACGGCGCATCGCACAGCTTGCGGCGCAGCCGCGCGACACCTTCCACGCGTGCACCGACCACTTGGCCGAGGCCTACGTGGTGCTCGTCCACGCCATGATGTCGCTCACCGGGTCCATGTCGGGGCCACTTGCCCTGCTGCGCCGCTG
Source organism: Planctomycetota bacterium (assembly GCA_041178545.1). Taxonomy (GTDB): domain Bacteria; phylum Planctomycetota; class UBA1135; order UBA1135; family UBA2386; genus JBEATZ01. The sequence goes on along the minus strand of JBEGVB010000070.1, from coordinate 7,596 downwards.
CGGTGTGCTGCACGAGCTGGCATCAGGACACCGCACCGTCACCGCGAGGATGTTCGAGGCGCAGGAGCGGCTGCGCGAACTCGGTCCGGGCGACCCCGGCTTTGCACCGGCATGGGACACCTACCTGCGCGAGTACGGCCACCGCGGGGCCTTCGAGAGCGACGTGGGAGTGCCGCGCACGCACGAGCGTCCGGAGGATCTGCTTCAGTCCCTCGGTTGCGGACCGGTCCAACGTCCCCCGGCGCCGCTGCGCACCTTGCGCGGCCTGCTGTGCACCCCGGTCTGGTGGCTCGCGCGCAAGCCCCTGGCCGCACGCGAGCAGCTGCGTCACGACGCGATGCGTTGCTTCGACGCCGTCCGGCAGTCGCTGCGCACCCTTGCTGCGCATTGCGCGGCAGGCGGTTGCCTTGCTGACCCGGACCTGGTGTTCGACCTGACAGTCGACGAACTCCACCAGCTGGACGCGGGCGCGTCGTTTGACACGGTCTTCGCGACGGCACGACGTGCCGATCTGGCTGCCGAGGAATGCATCCGCCTTGCCGACGTCTTCACGCGCAGTTCTTGGCGCACGGCGGGCATGGGTGCTGTGCCGGATGCCTCGGTGCTCCGCGGCCTCGGGCTCACGCGCGGAGTCGTGGCCGGCATCGTGTGGGTCGCTGCCGATCCACGTGCGCCGCGACCGGAGTCGGTCCCCGGCATGCCGTTGGTGCTGGTGGCCGCCGCCATCGACGCCGGCTGGATCCCGCTGCTGCGGCAGGTGGATGCGGTGGTGGTGGAGACAGGTGGCGAGCTGTCGCACGGTTCGATCCTCGTGCGCGAGGTGGGCCTGCCAGCGGTCACCAACGTGCGCGGCGCACACACGGTGCTCCGCGACGGCATGAGGGTCGAAGTGGACGCGGCTGCTGGATGGGTGCGCGTTGGCGGGTAAGGTGCGGGGCCCATGGCTTCCAACCCACCCTTCCGCCGCGTGCTGATCGCCAACCGCGGTGAGATCGCCGTCCGTGTGGCGCGCGGACTGCGCGAACTGGGCATCGAGTCCGTTGCCGTGCACAGCGAGGTGGACCGTCGCTGCGCACACGTGCTCGCCTGCGACCACGCGTTCCCGCTCGGCGGCAACACGGCCACGGAGAGCTACCTCGACGGCGGCAAGATCCTCGCCGCGGCCAAGGCCATGGGCGCGGAGGCGATCCACCCCGGCTACGGTTTCCTGTCCGAGAACGCTGCGTTCGCCCGGGCGGTGCGGGACGCAGGTCTCGTGTTCATCGGCCCCAACCCACAGGCCATGGACCGTCTCGGTTCCAAGAAGGCTGCGCGCGAGGAAGCCGTGCGCGCCGGGGTCCCGGTGATCCCCGGCACCGAGCAGGACGAGGGCGATGCCTCGCTGCTTGCGGCAGCGCGCCGCATCGGGTTGCCGGTGATGGTGAAGGCAAGCGCAGGCGGCGGCGGGCGCGGCATGCGCCGCGTCGATCGCGAGGAGGACCTTGCGGAGGCGATTGCAGCCGGCAGGCGAGAGGCCAAGGCGTCCTTCGGCGACGACCGCATGATCGTCGAGCGCGCGGTTGCGCCGGCGCGGCACATCGAGATCCAGCTGATGGGTGACACCCACGGCCACGTGGTGTCGCTGCACGAGCGCGAGTGCTCGATGCAGCGCCGCCACCAGAAGGTGCTGGAGGAGTCGCCCTCGGTGGCCGTCGACGAGGCGCTGCGCAAGCGCATGGGCGAGGCAGCGGTGAAGCTCGCCAAGGCCGTGGGCTACGACAACGCGGGCACGGCGGAGTTCCTGCTCGACGAGAAGGGCAACTTCTACTTCCTCGAGGTCAATGCGCGGCTGCAGGTCGAGCACCCGGTGACCGAACTGGTCACTGGCGTCGACCTCGTGCACCTGCAGGTGCGCGTGGCCGCGGGCGAACGGCTGGAGACCCTGCTGGCCGGGCGCGACCTGCGTCCGCGCGGCCATGCCATCGAGGCGCGCATCTGTGCCGAGGCGCCGGAGCAGGGCTACCTGCCGGCCTCAGGCCTGCTGCGGCTCGTGCGCGAGGCGGCCGGGCCGGGCATCCGCGTGGACTCGGGCGTGTACTCGGGCTGGGAAGTGCCGGTGCACTACGACTCCATGCTCGCCAAGCTCATCGTGTACGCACCCGACCGCCAGACTGCGTGCACGCGCATGGCGCAGGCGCTCGCGGAGAGCGTCTACCTGGGCATCCCCACCAACGTCGACTTCCTGCGCCGCATCGTCGAGGACCCGGACTTCCGCGCCGGACGCATGAGCATCGACATGCTTGGCAAGCGCCCCGACCTCGCTGCCGGGCCCGGCACCGCGCCCGATGACCTCGCGTTGGCGGCTGCTGTCCTCTGCCAGGCAGTGGCCCCGGCGCGCAGCGCGACTGCAGGATCCAGTGGCGCTGCGACCCGCAGCTCGTCTGCCGTGTGGGGCGAACTCGCGGGCTTCCGCACGATGGGAGGTGGCGCATGAGCCTCACGCGCGAGTACGTCGTCGACGGCAAGCCTGTGTCGGTCCGAGCCGAGCACGTGGCCGGTGACCACTGGCGGGTGCGCATCGGCACCAAGGTCTTGGAGTTCCGTGCGGCAGCTCTCGGCCCCGGCTCGGTGCGCCTCGTCCCGGTGGGTGCCGATGCCGCTGCAGCAGTGGTGGCCCACGGTGCGGTTGCCGGAGACGGCTACCAGGTGCGCGTCGCGGGAGCCACCCACCGCCTCGAGGCCCCGGCTGCACGCGGGAGCAGCGGTGCCAGCGGCGCGGACGGCAAGGTGCGTGCGCCGATGACCGGCACCGTCACCAAGGTGCAGTGCAACGTGGGCGACCGTGTGGCTGCGGACCAGGTGTTGTTGGTGATGAGTGCCATGAAGATGGAGCACAAGCTCACGGCTGGTGTCGCCGGCACCGTCGTCGAGGTGGCTGCCGCCGAGGGTTCCATCGTCGACCAGTCCGTGGTGCTCGTGCGCGTGGAGCCCTCGCCCGTCGAGGGCGCGAAGGCAGGCTGACCCGTGCACGACCCTCGCTACCCGATCGGTCGGTTCGAGCGCCCTGCGTTGGTGGACGATGCCACCCGCGCGCAGTACGTGGCGGACCTTGCTGCGGCCCCTGCACTCCTGCGCGCGGCCGTGCACGGTCTCGACGACGCACGGCTCGACACCCCCTACCGCGCCGGCGGCTGGACCGTGCGGCAGGTGGTGCACCACCTCGCAGACAGCCAGGTGCAGGCCTACGTGCGCACCAAGCTCGCGCTCACCGAGCAGGAGCCACAGGTGAAGACGTGGGAGGAAGGGCTGTGGGCCGAGCTCGCCGACGTGCGCGGCCCCGTCGAGCCCTCGCTGCAGATGGTCGAGGGTGCCCATGCGCGCTGGGTGGCCTGCCTGCGCGCGCTGCCTGCGGCAGCGTTTGCACGCCGCGTCGTGCACCCGGTGGCGGGACCGCTCACGGTCGACCAGCTGCTCGCCTTGTATGCCTGGCACGCGCGCCACCACACGGCCCACGTGACCGCGTTGCGCGCCGCCCGCGGGTGGTGAGAAGCGCCATGGAAGCACGCAACGGCTTGCTCGAGTTGCCCACCTTCCTGTCGCCCCGCAAGGCCGAGGTTGCGGCGCGCATCACTGCGCAGGGCAGGAAGCCGTCTGCGGAGGACTTCGACCGCCAGGGGCACACGCTCTCCGACGGCGAGCGTGCGGCACTGGAAACATGGTACGAGACCGGGTTCCGCACCCGCGTGCTGGAGCAGGTCCGGTCGGCGGACGGCACGGTGCGCATGGTGGTGGGGCTGCACGACGGCAAGCGCGTGGAGACCGTGGCGATGCCGGTGGGCGCGGTGTGCGTGAGCTCGCAGGTGGGCTGTGCAGTGGGCTGCAGGTTCTGCGCCAGCGGCCTGTACGGGGTCGAGCGCCACCTCGACGCGGAGGAGATCGTGGAGCAGGTGGTGCACGCGCGCCGCTGCATGCCGATCGAACGCATCGTCTACATGGGCATGGGCGAGCCCAGTCACAACCTCGAGAACGTGCTGGAGGCGGTTGCGCGGCTCAAGCGCGAGGCCGGCATCGGCCCCCGTCGCCAGACGCTCTCGACCGTCGGCTCGCTGCGTGCCTTCGAGCGCATGGCGCAGGCCGAGGTGCGTCCGTGCCTTGCCATGTCGCTGCACACGGCCGACGAGGAAAAGCGGCGCGAGTTGTTGCCCCGCGCCCACAAGGACCCGCTGCGCGAGCTGGTGGCAGGTGCCGACGCGTATGGCCGTGAGGTGGGGATGCCGGTGCAGTTCGAGTGGACGCTGCTCGACGGCGTCAACGACTCGCTTGCCGACGGCGATGCGCTGGTGGACCTGCTGCAGGGCGTGCGCGGCTACGTGAACTTCATCGTGTGGAACCGCGTGGCCGACCTGCCGTTCCAGGCGCCGCCGCGCGAGCGCATCGTCGAGCTGGTGCGCCACGTCAAGGCGCGCGGCATCCTCGCCACGATCCGCGACAGCTCGGGAGCGGATGCCGAGGCCGCGTGCGGCCAGCTGCGGTTGCGCCGCGCGGCCAACTGAGCCGGTGGTTCAGCGGCGCAGGGCGCGGAGCCCGGTCCACACTGCTGCAAGCAGGCAGGCCGCACACGCAGCGGCGGCACCAAACTGGATGGCCGGCTTGTCGGCGTGACCCCTGCTGATCGTGAAGGTGGCCCAGGCGATGCCCAGTGCGTAGGCGGGGTTGCGCAAACGGTGGCTGCCGAGCACGCCAACGGCGCCGAGCCCGACCATGAGGCAGCATGCGACCCAGTGGGCCATCGGGTCGAGCGGGTCGCGGAGGAAGGAAGCGCCGAGCGATGTGGCGAGGATCGCAAGGTTGAGCAGCGTCGCTGCCGTCACCCAGCCGCCGTAGAGGCCGAACGGCAGCCGCGCGCACATGGCATCGGCGAGGTTCGTCGCCACCTTCATGCGCGCGTTGACCACGCACAGCGCCGCCAGCAGCACGGTGATCGCAACCTGGCACCACAAGAGCTGTTCCAGCGCCCAGAGCCACAGCCAAAGGGCATTGGCGGCGCAGGACACCACGTATGGCAGCCGGATCGCTGCCAGCGAGGCACGCCGCGACGGCAGCGCCTGCACGACCGTGAAGGCGAGCATGCCGAGGTAGATCACGCTCCACACGGCAAACGCGTAGGAAGGCGGGGTGATGACCGTCGGGTTGCGGGCCGAGACCTCGGCCGTGTTGAGGCCGCCGAGCGCGCCAGTGGCGGCCATGCCGTTGAGCACGATCATCGACAGCGTCGCACCCACGACGACCAGCTGGCCGACCATGCTGTTCACGGCTGGGCCATCGCGCTGGCGATCACCGCCACGTCAGCGATGTCCTGTGCCGAGCAGCCGCGCGACAGGTCGAGGAACGGCTTCTGCAGGCCCTGCAGGATCGGGCCCAGCGCGGTGAAGCCGCCGAGGCGTTCGGTGATCTTGTAGGCAAGGTTGCCGGCATCGAGGTCTGGGAACACGAACACGTTGGCGCTGCCCTGCAGCGGGCTGTCCTTGCACTTGCGTGCCGCCACGGCAGGCACGAAGGCCGCGTCGAACTGCAGCTCCCCGTCGCTGGGCACGTCAGGGTGGGCTGAACGGAAGGCGCGCGCCGCCTGCACCACCTTGTCGACGTGCGGGTGGCTGGCGGACCCGCGGGTGCTGAACGACAAGAAGGCCACGCGCGGGTCCGCACCCGTGAAGACGCGGTGGTTGCGCGCCGTCACGGCAGCGATCTGCACGAGTTGTTCGCTGGTGGGGTCCGGCACCACGCCGCAGTCCGCGTAGGAGAGCGCGAGTCCGTCGCGCAGCATCAGGAACATCGAGCTCACGAGCGGTACGTCGGCAGCGGTGCCGATGCAGGCGAGCCCTGCTCGGATCACGTCTGCCGTCGCATGGCAGGCGCCAGCCACGGCAGCGTCGGCATGGCCGAGCGCCACGAGGCCGGCAGCAAAGTGCAGCGGCTCGCACGCGAGTTCACGCGCCCTCGCCTCATCGACGCCCTTGTGGGCGCGGCGCTGGTGGATGTGCGATGCCACCGCCGCGTGGGCCGGATGGCGCGCAGGATCCTCGACCCACACCACCTGGCACAGGTGGTCGCGTTCGAGCAGCGCCCGCGCCTGCACGGTCCGGGCATCGCCCACCTCCGGCAGCACGATGCGCGCCTGCCGCGCCCGTGCGCGGTTTCGCAGCTGCTCGAGCACGGCCGGGGCCGTGCTCACGGCAGCTCGATCTCCATCTCCAGCAGGGCGAGGCCGTGGGTCTTGCCCTGTGCGTCGGTTTTGAGGCTCTCGCTACCGCCGCCGCCGAGCGAGTCGCGCAGCAGGAAGTTGAGCGCAAACATGTTGGGGGCCTCGTAGCGCGTCACGCTGCCCTTGCAGATGGCGTGGAAGTGCTGCTTCACGCGCTCGACGGTGAGTTGCTTGCGCAGCGCCTCGTAGTGCTCGGGCGTCCTCACGAAGATCCCGACGTTGGACCCGTCGCCCTTGTCGCCACTGCGGGCCCAGGCGATCTCACGGAGCTTGACCTTGCGTCCCATCACGACACCTCCACGCGCACGCGCGTGCTGATCCGGTCCTTGCGCAGCAGCGCCGGCCAGTAGCCGACGATGTCCGTGGCCTTGGGCCTGCCGCCAGCGAAGCCGGTCACGCCGGGCGGACCGCTGGTCACCAGCGGCACGAGTTCCATGCCGAAGCGGTCGACCTTGTCCTCGTCGGCGCACTTCACGCCCATGCGCAGCACGACCTCGGGCGGGTCGCACGGCGCGGCGATGCCTTCGTGGCACACGCCACTGCCCACGATCTCGACCAGCTTCTCGTGCTCCTCGAAGGTGCAGCCGTCGAGGGCGAGGCGCCCCCACACGATGTCGGCGCACAGTTTGGCCTTCGCCACGGCATCGGGGCCGCTCACGGTGAGCTGGCCGCTCGTCTTGTAGCCGTTCTGGTAGCTGATCGAGACCTTGTAGGTGTCGGTGGCCGGGCCGCCGCGGATGCCGCTGAGGCGGACGCGGTCCTTGCCGACCTCCTCGATGCGCGCGCTGGTGAAGTCCGCGGTGCAGTCGGGGCCGAGGTAGCGCGTCGGGTCGCCCATCTCGTACAGCAGCTGGCTGATCACGGTCTCGCGGTTGACGAGGCCGCCGGTGCCCTCGTGCTTGGTCACGACGAACGAGCCGTCGGCAGATGCCTCGATCACCGGGTAGCCGATGCGGACGAAGTCCTTCACGGCGCGCCAGTCGGTGTAGTTGCCGCCGGTGCACTGGGCGCCGCACTCGGCGATGTGGCCTGCCATGGTGCCTGCGGCCAGCCGGTCCCAGTCGGTCCGCTGCCAGCCGAACTCGTGGATCATCGGTCCGGCCACCAGCGCCGGGTCGGTGAGGCGGCCGCCGATCACGATCTGTGCGCCCTGCGCGAGGCACTCGGCCACGGCAAATGCGCCGACGTAGACGTTTGCCGACAGGATCGAGTTGCGCACGGCGCTGAGTGGCCTGCCGTCGTCCATGTTGGCGAGCGGGTCGCCTGCCGCCATCAGTTCGTCGACGCGGCCGAGGACGTCGTCGCCCTCGATGATGCCCACCTTGAGGCCCTTGATGCCCTTCTTGCGCGCGAGG
>JBEGVB010000069.1:0-23840 GCA_041178545.1 Planctomycetota bacterium | reverse complement strand
CACGGACGAGCGCGTCACGCACCTGATCAAGCTGCGCGAGCTGCAGGACGAGTGCGGCGGCTTCATGGCCTACATCCCGCTGGCGTTCTGGCCGTACCACACAGACCTCGAGAACTACGGGCACGTGACGACGGGCCACCTCGACCAGCGGTCGATCGCCGTCGGCCGCCTGATGCTCGACAACTTCCCGCACGTGAAGGCCTACTGGATCATGCTGACCCAGGAGTCCGCGCAGACGGCCCTTTCCTTCGGCGCCAACGACCTCGACGGCACGGTGACCGAGGAGAAGATCACCCACGACGCGGGCACCACCGAGCCGCAGGTGCTCAAGGAGTCGCAGCTGCACCACCTCATCCGCGAGGCCGGCTACGAGCCGGTGCAGCGCACGACGGTGTACGAGGAAGTGGCCACGGCCGCTTCCTGAACAGGGGAACAGGCGCGGCCGTGCCCAGCGGCCGGGAGGGAACACCGATGGCAACCGAACTGCTGGTCAACGGTCGCAAGGTGACGGTCGACGTTCCCCCGTCGATGCCCCTGCTCTGGGCCCTGCGCGACGTGCTGGGCATGACCGGCACCAAGTACGGCTGTGGCATCGGGGCCTGCGGCAGCTGCACCGTGCTCGTCGACGGCAAGGCCACCCGGAGCTGCCTGCAGCCCGTCGAGTCCCTCGCCGGCAAGGCCATCACCACCATCGAGGGGCTCGCCACGGGCGATGCGCTGCACCCTGCCCAGCAGGCGTGGGTCGAGTGCTCGGTGCCCCAGTGCGGGTGGTGCCAGCCCGCGCAGGTGCTCACGGCCGCATCCCTGATGGCACAGGACCCGAGGCCCGATGCAGCAGCCGTCGACCGCGCCATGGACGGCGTGCTGTGCCGCTGCGGCACCCAGCAGCGCATCCGGGCCGCGTTGAAACGGTGCCTCGGGTCATGAGCGCTCGCGTGGGGCTCGTGACGCGCCGCCAGCTGCTGCTGGCGGGCGGACTCGGTGGCGCAGGCCTGCTGCTTGGCGTGTGGGCCTGGCGACGCAGACGCAAGAAGCGGGTCGTGCCCGACCGCGGTGCAGCACTTGCACCCAGTGCATTCGTGGCGGTTGAACCCGACGACACCGTGCGCGTCTGGGTGGGCAAGAGCGAGATGGGACAGGGCGTGTGGACCGCGCTGCCCATGCTGGTGGCCGAGGAACTGGACGCGGACTGGGACAAGGTGCTGCCGGTGCAGCCGCTCGCCGACCCGGCCTACGGCCAGATGGGCACTGCCGTCAGCTCGTCGGTGCGCTCGCTGTGGACCGAGCTGCGCACGGCAGGGGCGATGGCCCGCCTGATGCTCGTGGCAGCGGCCGCGGACCTGTGGGACTGCAGTGCAGCCGAGTGCACGACCGAGCGCGGCCACGTGCTGCACGGGCCGAGTGGACGCAGTGCCGCCTACGGGTCCCTCGTTGCACTGGCCAAACAGCAGCGCGTGCCCGAGGAGCCTGCACTGCGCGCGCCGTCGACGTTCCGGCTGGTGGGCACCGATGCGCCGCGCAAGGACGTGCGCGACAAGGTGACTGGCGAGGCGCGATTCGGCCTGGACGTGCGGTTGCCAGGCATGTTGCGCGCCGTCGTGCTGCGCTGCCCACACTTCGGTGGCAGGCTGGTGCGCAGCGACACGTCGGCTGCACGGGCCGTGCCCGGGGTCGTCGACGTCCTCGACCACCCGAACGGCATCGCTGTCGTGGCCCGCGACACGTGGACTGCCCTGCAGGCGCGCATGGCAGTCATCGCAGAATGGAGCCCAGGCACCGGCGCGGGTGTCACGAGCGACTCCATCGCAGCGCAGCTGCGCACCGCCGTGGACGGGCCCGGCAACCTCGTGTGGAGCCGGGGGCGTGGCGCTGTCGCACTCGGCACGCCAGGCAAGCTGCTCTCAGCCGACTACTCGCTCCCCTACCTCGCCCACGCCACCATGGAACCGATCCACTGCACGGCGTGGATCCACGACGGCATGTGCGAGCTTTGGGTCTCGACCCAGTCGCCCCAGGCCATGCAGCAGGCCGCAGCGAGGGCACTGGACATTGCTCCCGAACGTGTCGTCGTGCACCCGATGTTCGTCGGCGGCGGCTTCGGCAGGCGCGTGATGGACGAGGAGGTGCTCGAGGCCGTGGCCATCGCCAAGCGCTTCGACGTGCCGGTGCAGCTGGTCTGGAGCCGCGAGGACGACCTGCAGCACGACTTCTACCGGCCGGCTGCCCACCACCGCATCGAGGCGGTGCTCGACGCCGGCACGGTGAGGGCATGGCGTCACCGCATTGCCGCGCCTGCCGTCGTGCACCACGACGCCGCGCCGGACTTCGTGTGCCCCGTCGGGGCCGAGGGAGCAACCGACCTCGCCTACGCGGTGCCCGACGCGGCTGTCGAGTACCGGCACGTGCCCACGGTGGTGCCCACGGGTTTCTGGCGTTCCGTCGGCCACTCGCACACGGCCTTTGCCGTCGAGTGCTTCCTCGACGAGGCTGCTGCAGCACTGCAGGTGTCGCCGTTCGCGTTGCGCCGCAGCCTGCTGCAGGACCACCCGCGGCAGCGCGCCGTGCTCGATGCCGTCGAGCGCCTCGCCCAGCGCCACCCGGTTGCCGGAGGAGTGGCTCGCGGCCTCGCGTTCCACTCCAGCTTCGGCAGCCACGTGGCGATGCTGGCCGACGTCACCCGCGACGCGCGCGGCAGGATCCGCGTGGTGCGGGTGCTGTGCGCAGCCGACACCGGGCTCGTCGTCCACCCCGACCTCGTGCGGTCCCAGCTGGAGGGTGCCATCGTGTTCGGCGCCACCGCGGCGCTGCACGGACGCATCGACCTGCAGGACGGGGCCGTGACCAACTCCACGCACCTCGCGTACCCGCTCCTGCGCTTCTCCGAGACGCCACAGGTCGAGGTCGAACTCGTGCGGGGCGCCGACGAGCCGGGCGGCGTGGGCGAGATCGGCGTGCCGCCGGTGGCGCCAGCCATCGCCAACGCCCTTGCCGCCCTCGACGGGTCCCGCACGCGCGACCTGCCACTCCAGCGGGCTCGCTGAGGGCAGTCCACCCAGTGCCCGTCAGCCTTGCTGCGGCAGGTCGACGATGCCTGGACAGGTCCTGCGCACCAGCCGCTCCAGCACGGGGTCGGTGCGCAGCTCCGGCCAGAACGGCCACGTGCGGCAGCGGGCAGGCCGCACCTCGTAGACGGAGCAGCCCGCTGGCCGCCCCTCCTGCAGGAAGGTGCAGGCGCCGTTGGGACCGTCCACCAGGGTCATGCCGTCGGCGCGGAGGTACCGCGAGGCAAAGGCCTCCACCGTGAGGCCGAGCCGCCCGGCAAGGGCAGCAGCCTCCTCGGGCGTCACCCGCACAAAGCCGCCGGGGATCGCGCAGCAGTTGCCCGACCTGCGGCACTCGAACCCAAAGGCGTAGCCCTCCCGCCTCTCCATCCCGACCGCCTAGCGGAGGAACCTGCGCCGCACGTTGCGACGCCCCCGGTCTAGCCCGCGCTGCGCCTGCTCGGCAAGTTGCCGTTCGGCATGCTTCTGGTGCAGCCACGTGCGGATCTCGCGCTCCAGCGTGGCTGGGTCCTGGAACCGGATCTCGCGCTCCTTGGCCATCATCTTCTCGATGAAGTAGTGCGTCTGCGGCGCCAGCCCCAGGGCGCGGATGCGTTCGCCGGACAGCGACTCCAGCACCTGCCGTGCCACCACTTCCTCGCTGGAGGACCCGTCGAACGGCAGCGAGCCGGTCACCAGGTGGAACAGCGTGGCACCCAGCGCATAGATGTCCGCGCGCACGTCGAGCCCGCCGTGGCCGCGCGCCTGCTCGGGTGCGATGTAGTGGGCCGTGCCGGCCGTCGTGTCCCCGGTCGCGGACTGCGCGACGTGGACCGCGAAGCCAAGGTCGATGAGCACCGCGCCGCGTGCCTCGGACCACAGGATGTTGGCTGGCTTCACGTCGCGGTGGACGAGCCCGCGGGAGTGCAGCAACTGCAGGGCCGACGCCACCTGCGCGACCACCTCGAGGGCGGACTCCTCGTCCATCCGGCCGCACCTCGCGATCAGGTCCTGCAGGCACTCGCCCTCCACCAGTTCCTCGGCGAGGAAGATCGTCGAACCCTCGCGTGCCACCCGCTGGCCGCGCACGAGGTGGGGATGGGCCAGGTCCATCAGCAACCGTGCTTCGGCGAGGAACTGGCCCACCTGCCTCGGGTCCCGCTCGAACTCCGCCCGCAGCACCTTGAGCGCGACCACCCTGCCGTCGGCACGGTCCCTGGCCCGGAAGACCCGCGCCACCCCGCCCTCGCCGACCAGTTCGCCCACGTCGTACCGGCTCAGCACCGGGCGCGTGCCGCCTGCGGAGGCGACCCAGCGGTTCCAGCCCTCCAAGGTCGCGTGCCCGTGCTCCAGCAGGAATCGGCGCGGGTCCCCGGACTGCAGCGCGGCGCGCGCAAGCGGCTCCGGCAGCACCTTCTGGTGCACCAGGATCGCCAGCAGTCGTGCGTCTTCTGCCTTCATGCGCGCGTGCGGTTTGTACCACCTCCGAGGACTTCGTGTGCGCGTCAAGTCCAGCGGGCCCGGCACCCGATGATGGCAGGAGCCACAGGGGGCAACGCCTTGAAGCATCCAGAAGCAGGATTCGTCATCAAGTACTTCGACCTGATCGATGAGTTCATCAGGGTCCGCTGCTGTTCCGACGAGCTCCTCAAGGAGCTGCACCGCGGGCCCATCACCAACAAGGCCAGCTACCGCAACCTCGTCGTCCACTCCTGCGTCCCCAACTACCAGGGCGAGGTCCTGCCCGCGGTGCGCAAGCTCGACCGCGAGTGCGACGAGGACATCGTCGAGGAGCTGCTCTACCAGATCTGCATCGACGTCAACCCGACGCTCGAGATCCACCAGGTGGCGATCCCCGGCAACACGGCCCAGGGCAGCACGGCCGCCCAGGACAGCAAGCTGCTGCCGGTGCCCGCAAGCGACGCACAGCGCCAGGAGCTCTACCGCCGCGTGCAGACGCTCGAGCGCAGCCTGCACGGACAGATCATCGGCCAGGACCAGGCCATCTGCGCCCTGACCCGCGCCGTCAAGAAGGCCGCCGTCGGGCTCAAGCGCCCCACCTCACCGGTCGGCACCTTCCTGCTCGTGGGCCGCACCGGCACCGGCAAGACCGAGCTGGCCAAGGCCCTCGCCCGCAACCTGTTCGACGACGCCAGCGCCCTGGTGCGCGTCGACTGCTCCGAGTACGCGCTGCCCCACGAGTACGCCAAGCTCATCGGCTCGCCGCCCGGGTACATCGGGCACAACGAGGGCGGCTACCTCACCGAGGCCGTGCGCAAGCGCCCCAACTGCATCGTGCTCTTCGACGAGATCGAGAAGGCACACTACAAGGTCCACAACCTGCTGCTGCAGCTGCTCGACGAGGGCATCATCACCGACAGCAAGGGCCAGACCGTCGCCTTCAACCAGGCCCTCGTCCTCATGACGAGCAACCTGGGCATCGAGAAGATCGACTCCATCCGCACCCGCATGGGGTTCAGTGCCGCCCACAAGCGCCAGAGCCTCAACGACATCGACCTGCCCACCGTCACCCACGAGGCGCTGCGGGAGTTCTTCCGGCCGGAGTTCATCAACCGCATCGACGAGGTGGTGATGTTCAACCCCCTCGACATCACGGTCTGCGAGCGGATCGCGCACAACATGCTTCGCGAGGTCAGCGACCTGCTCAAGCAGCGCGGCATCGTGGTGACGTTCTCGCCCAGCGTGCGCACCCTGCTCGCGAAGCAGGGCTTCAGCGAGGAGTTCGGTGCCCGTGAGCTGCGCCGCCTCCTCAAGCGCCGCATCGAGGCTCCCATCACCGAGCTGATCCTCGACCACGACCTCGGCGAGGGGTCGAAGGTGCACGTGCGCGTTCGCAACGGCGACTACGCGTTCAGCGTCGGGACCGAGCGGGTCCACCGCAGCCAGTCGGCCTGACCTGCGGGGACCGCGCCCCTGCCGTGGACTCCCGGCGCCTGCGGCGGCATCGTTGCGCCGATGCACGCATGCGTCCTGCTGCTCCCGCTCCTCGCGAGCCTGCCCCAGCAACCGGGTGAGGTCCTCGCCCGCTTCCAGGTGGACGGCAAGTCCGCGGTCGTGAGCCGCGACGACGTCGCGCTCGAGATGGCCTTCCACCAGCGCCGCCGCGACCAGGGCAAGCAGGCAGCAGAGCACCTCGTCAACAGCGCCCTCGTGCGCACCGAGGCGGAGCAGAAGAAGCTCATGCCCTCGCGCGAGGAGGTCGAGGCGTGGTGGAGTGCCATGCAGGAGAGGATCCGGGCCGCCGGCCGCAAGCCCGAGAACCTGCCCGTGGTCCGCAACACTCCGCACGAGGAGCTCATGGGCGACTTCGCCAACCAGCTCGCGCACGAACGGCTGGTGCGTGCCGAGCTCGACCTGCGCCCCGCCGAGGGCGTGTCGCCGGACCTCCTCAAGCTGTGGCTCAAGGAGGCGCGCGAGCGCCACACGCTCGTCGAGGACCCGGACCAGCTGCCCGTGGGTGCCGTCGCCAGCATCGACGGCAGGGAGATCCCCATGCTGGACCTGGGCCGCCTGCTCCTCCGGACCAGCGACACGGACGAGCGGGACAAGTTCATCCGGCAGGTCGTGCTGCTCTCCACCCTCGAGCAGATGGCGCGTGTCCGGGGCATCGAGCTCACCCCTGCGGACCTCCAGCAGGAGATGGAGCGCAAGCGCCGCGAGGCCGAGGCCGACCCGCGTTTCGGCGGACTCACCTTCGACCAGTTGCTCCGCTCCCAGGGCTCCTCGCCCCAGCTGCTGGTCCAGTCCCGCGTGTTCCGTGGCCAGGTCCTCCAGCGCAGGCTCGTCGAGCACCTGCACCCCGACGAGGCGCTCGCGAAGGAGTTGGAGGCGAACCGCGCTGCCCTCATGGACCAGGCCGGTCCACGGCGTCACCTCGCCACCATCTTCGTGCGGGCACTCGACGAGCCGAATGCGCTGATCAACAAGGACTTCAAGGCCGCCACCCAGCAGCTGGAGAAGGCGCGCAAGCGCATCGTCGAGGGCGAGGAGTTCGACACCGTGGCGCGCATCGAGACCGAGGACACGGGGGGCAAGCTGCGCGGCGGCGACCGCGGGCTCTGCTTCCGCAAGCAACCAGGCCTGCCCGAGGAGGTGCTTGCAGCGGCCTTTGCCATGCAGGAGGGCGAGCTCAGCCAGCCCATCCGCTCGGAGGAGGGCATGCACCTCGTCAAGGTGATCGCCGTCGAGCCCGCGCCCACCGATGCCGTCGTCATGGCGCGCATCCGCGAGCAGCGCATCGACGAGCTCACCCGGTCCATCCTCGAGGGTTCGAAGCTGGAAATCCTCGCCAACCAGCCCAACAAGCAGACCCGATGAACCTCCTCGCCCTCACTCCCACCCGGGCTCCCGGCACCGTGCACTTCTCCCTCGCAGGGGCGCACTGGTTCACCCGCCTCGAGTTGCACACGGCCGAGGGTGCCGTGGTGCGCGCCGAGACCGGCGCCGAGGAAGCAGGCCTCCTCGTCCTCAGCGGCACCTTCGACCTGCAGGCAGGGGCCACCAGCTGGGGCGGTCGCGGTGCGCGCACCAGCCCGCTCGGGGCCAAGCCGATTGCCATCTTCGTGCCGCCCGCGACGCCGTTTGCGGGCTCGTCGCAGCAGGGCAGCCTCCTCGTCGTGGGCTGCCGGCAGGTGCCGGACCAGCCCAAGGTCGAGGGCAAGGCCGCTCTCAGCCACAAGCCGCTGCTGCAGATGGCAGGTGCCAACAAGGCCTACGACCCCAACACGGGCGAGTGGCGCAATGCCGAGTCCTTCCCGTCGTCCCCCGAGCTCATCGCACCGCGGCGCATCGAACGCATCGAGCACGGTTCGGTCGTCGAGGAGCGCGTCTTCCCCGCCGACTACAAGACCAGTGCGTTCACGCTCGGCGAACTCCACTTCCAGGGGGCAGCGAGCCTCGAGTTGCCGCTGCGCCCGGACGAGGAACTGCTGCTGTTCGTGCGCAGCGAGGGCAAGGTGACCGTCGGCAACGGCACACAACAGCTCGAGCTGCAGGACTGCGGCGCATGCGTCGCGCACGGCGGCACGGTGTCCGTCACCGCGGCTGGACCGGCTTTCGTCGTCATGGCCCACGCCCCCAAGGCCCCGCGGCTCTGAGCACCGGCAAGGCCGCGCTGCGGCCGGAGTGCGCGTGCCCAGGCCGTGCTCAGGCGCCCGGTCCGGTGCCCACCGGTTCGAACCCCACCACCTCGACCTCGGATCCTTCTGCGCTGCCGAGCCGCAAGCGCGTCCCGACCGCCCAGAAGTCCTTGGGCAGGTAGCCCAGGCCCACCTGCAAGCCCGCTTGCGGCGAGGCCACCGCGTGCAGGACGCGCCCCACGGCGATTCCGTCCTCGGTCTCGACCAGTTGCACCGGCTCGGTGACCGGGACCCCACCGTGCACGTGCAGCAAGGCGAGCTTGCGGTTCACGTGGCCGTAGGTGTGGATGCGGGCCACGACCTCCTGGCCGGTGTAGCAACCCTTGGTGGTGCTGCAGTGGTCGTCGAGGTCCGCCTCCAGTGCCAGCGTGCCGGCGTCCGTGTCGGTGCCCACGGCCACCAGCCCTGCGCCCATCCGCAGGCACTCGGCCGTCGCCTCGTCGAGCGTGCGGCCGGAGTCGAACACCGAACCGACCGGCAGGCCTGCTGCCGAGCCGTGCACGCGCAGCCAGCACACGCCGAGCCGCTGCGCCACCAGCGCGATGCCTTGCGACAACCGCACCATGCCCGGCACCGGTGCGTGCCAGCCCGCGGGCGGCTTGCGCCACACCCACTCCCGGCAGGCGCCCTCGAACCGGCGCCCGAACGCGAGCTTCTCGGTGAAGTGGAACCGCTCCAGCAGCGCCAGCAGCTTGGCGGCCTGTGCGGCCTGGCACTCCAGCAGGAACTCGGTGGGGCCGGCGCGGTACACCCATACGGTGGCCTCGATCCTGCCCTTGGCACTCAGGAAGGCGGCCGGTGCTCCCGCCCCCTCTGCCAGCCCGAGCACGTCCTGGGTGCAGAGCCGCTGCAGGAAGTCGCCGGCATCGGGGCCGGCGACCTCGACCAGGGCATGGGGTGCCCCTTGGCGGTGGTACGGACCGGCGGCGAGGAGACGGTCGGTGAGGGGGTCGGGCATGCGCATGGAACTGATCGCGGAGTTGTGGGGTCCACCCTGCCTGCAGGGAAGAGGTTTCTTGGCCCCTGTCCCGGGTGCCGCCCTCGCAGGACGGGGCCATGGGTCCCGGTGCCCGCTTCCGGCAGCGGCCGGCGCGGGCCCGCCCTTGGCGCGGACCAAGAGCTCGATCCGTCACCAGCCATCTCCGCTCCACCGAAATACCCGACCCACCAAAACCTCCGGTCTCGAGCCGGCCAAACCGCGCCAACTGCGGGAGCCAGGTGTTGCCTGCCCTCGGGAGTGCTTCCAACAACTCCGCGATCGGTACCCCCGGGTGGCTTTTCTCCCCCGCCCCCGTTGAATGAGCCCCAAACCGGGTCTACTTTGTTCGCCCCGCAGTGCGACCCTCGGTCCTGCGGCTGCCACCGATGCTCCGGATCTCCAAGAAAGCCGACTATGCCGTGTTCCTGCTGGGCTGCATTGCCCGGCAAGGGGCCTACCCGGGCGGGTCGGCGCCGGACGCGGTGGTGAGCGCACAGGAGATCGCCAAGCTCGCCAGCCTCAACAAGTCCGTGGTCGCCAACCTGCTCAAGGAGTTCAGCCGCGCCGGGATCCTGGAGTCGGTGCGCGGGCTCAAGGGCGGCTACCGGCTGGTGCGCCCCCCGCAGGAGGTCGACCTGCGCGAGATCCTCGAGGTGATCGAGGGCCCGTTCCAGCTGGTGGACTGCGTGTCCGCCGGCCACCAGCCCCCGGCAACGAAGCCGTCGCTCCTCGCCCTGAGCCCCTCGCAGTCGAGCTCGTCCCACAGCTCCTCGTCCCACACCTCCTCGTCCCAAGGCACTGCCTCCCCCGGCACGAGCTCGGGGTCCGAGTCGGCCTGCGGCTTGATCGGCTTCTGCCCCACCAAGACCCCGATGCGCATCGTCCACGACCGCATCAACGACATGTTCCGCTCCATCCGTCTGGACGAGCTCAGCGGCCTCCACACGCACGCAGCCGGCCACGCAGGATCCCACCGATGACCGTCAAGACCCCGATCTACCTCGACTACAGCGCCACCACGCCGTGCGACCCCCGGGTCGTGCAGCGCATGCTGCCCTACTTCACCGAGCAGTTCGGCAACGCAGCGAGCCGCAGCCACAGCTTCGGCTGGGCAGCCGAGGCCGCGGTCGAGAACGCGCGCGAACAGGTCGCAGCGCTGATCGGCGCAAACGCCAAGGAGATCATCTGGACCAGCGGGTCCACCGAGTCCAACAACCTCGCGATCAAGGGCGTGGCCGAGATGTACCGCCAGAAGGGCAACCACATCATCTCGGCGATCACCGAGCACAAGGCGGTGCTCGACCCCATCAAGCACCTCGAGACCAAGGGCTTCGAGGTCACATGGCTGCCGGTGGACGGCAAGGGCCGCATCTCCCTCGACGACCTGCGCAACGCCATCACCGAGCGGACGGTCCTCGTCACGCTGATGGCCGCCAACAACGAGATCGGGACCCTGCACCCGGTCGCCGAGATCGGCGCGATCTGCAAGGAGAAGGGCGTGCTGTTCCACACGGACGCCACGCAGTGCCCCGGCAAGGTCGACCTCGACGTGATCCGCCAGAACGTCGACCTGATGTCGATCAGCGCCCACAAGATGTACGGCCCGAAGGGCGTCGGCTGCCTGTACGTGCGCCGCAAGAACCCGCGCGTGCGCCTGACGGCACAGATGGACGGCGGCGGCCACGAACGCGGCATGCGCTCCGGCACGCTCAACGTCACCGGCATCGTGGGCATGGGCGAGGCCGCTCGCATCGCCAAGGAGGAGTTCGCTGCCGAGGTCGCGCGGCTCCGCACCCTGCGCGACCGGCTGCAGTCCCGGCTGCTCGCAGGCCTGCCTGACGCAGTGGTCAACGGCGACCAGGACGCAAGGCTCCCCCACCTCACCAACGTCTCCTTCCCGTACGTCGAGGGCGAGTCCCTCATCATGGGCATCAAGGAGCTCGCCGTGTCCTCCGGCTCCGCCTGCACCTCGGCAAGCCTCGAGCCCAGCTACGTGCTCAAGGGCCTCGGGCTCGGCGACGAGCTGGCGCACAGCTCGATCCGCTTCTCGCTCGGTCGCTTCACGACCGAGGCCGAGGTCGACCACGCGGCCGACCGCGTGGTGGCCGAGGTCAAGCGCCTGCGCGAGATGTCCCCGCTCTGGGAGATGGTCCAGGAGGGCGTCGACCTGTCCCAGGTGAAGTGGACCCTCCACTGACCCGTACGCACACCGAGCCAACCAACACAACCAACAGCATCCAAACATGGCATACAGCGACAAGGTGCTCGACCACTACCAGAGCCCGCGGAACGTGGGCTCCCTCGACAAGAACGACCCCACGGTGGGTACCGGCGTCGTGGGCGCGCCCGAGTGCGGCGACGTGATGAAGCTGCAGATCAAGGTCGACGGCAACGGCAACATCGTCGACGCCAAGTTCAAGACCTACGGCTGCGGCTCGGCCATCGCCTCGTCGTCCCTCGCCACGGAGTGGCTCAAGGGATCGACCATCGACGCCGCACAGAACATCCGCAACACGCAGATCGTCGAGGAGCTCTCGCTGCCGCCGGTGAAGGTCCACTGCTCGGTCCTCGCCGAGGACGCGATCAAGGCGGCCATCGAGGACTACCGGCAGAAGCAGGCCAAGCTCGCCGGTGACGCAGCTGCCGGCTGAGCCGGCCCACGAGGTGAACCCATGAGCGACACCAATCCCACCGAACCAGCGACCCCTGCTGCAGGCGCAGCGACCGCGACGGCGCCCAAGCGCGGCGTGGTGCTCACCGAGCGCGCAGCCAAGGAGATCACGCGCGTCATCGCCGAGAACAAGCTGCCCGAGGGGACCTGGGTGCGCGTGGGCGCCAAGGGCGGCGGCTGCTCGGGCTTCACCTACGTGCTCGACTTCGACCAGAACGGCCCCACCGAGTTCGACCTCACCTACGAGCAGCACGGCATCAAGGTCGTGGTCGACAAGAAGAGCGAGTTCTTCATGGGCGGCACCATGCTCGACTTCAACGACGGGCTGCTGGACCGCGGCTTCGTGTTCAAGAACCCGCTCGCCACCGGTTCATGCGGATGCGGCACCTCCTTCTCCGCCTGATCCGCACCCGAACAACGTGGACCCCTTCGTGATCTTCGGGCTGCCTCACAGCCTCACGCTGGACGAGAAGGCCCTGGAGAAGCGCTACCTGCAGCTGTCCCGCGAGGTGCACCCGGACCACAACCGCGCGGACCACCACGACGACTGCGTCGCGGTGCTGCACCGCGCCGCGGAGCTCAACGACGCCTGGCGCACGCTGCACGACCGCTGGGAGCGCGCGCGGTTCGTCCTGGAGACCGCGCACCCCGGGGTGATGGACCTGACCAAGACGCTGGAGCCGTGCTTCCTGATGGAGGCCATGGACGAGGCCGAGGCCGTCGCGGACGCAACACCTGCAAGCGCACCCGAGCTCGAGCGCAGGTTGCAGGTGCAGGTCGACCGCTGCTGGCAGCGCATCTGCGAGGCGCACGCGCGTGCGGACTTCCGCGGGGCTGCCACGGCACTGCACGAGTCCAGGTACCACCGCAAGGCGCTGCAGGACCTGGAGGCCAGGCTGTGAGCAGCACCCCTGCAGCTGGCGGCCGCGTCGTGCTCGGCATCGACCTCGGCACCACCAACAGCCTTGCAGCCGTGCGCAGCGCCAAGGCGCCCCACGTCCTGCGGGACCGCGACGGCGAGGCACTCGTCCCCTCGGTGGTCTGCTTCCATCCCGACGGCCGCACGATCGTCGGCCGTGCCGCAAAGGACCTGCGCCTCGAGCTGCCCGACCGCACCGTGTTCTCCGTCAAGCGGCTCATCGGACGCAGCGGTGCCGACGTGGCCGCGGAGGCCGGACACCTGCCCTACCGTGTCGTCGCCGGCGAACGCGGCCTCGCGCGCGTGCAGGTCGGCGACCGTTCGTGGTCGCCGGAGGAACTCTCCGCCATGGTCCTGCGCGAGGTGCGCGCCAACGCCGAGGCAGCACTCGGCATGCAGGTGGGCCAAGCCGTGGTCACCGTGCCGGCATGGTTCGACGACGCACAGCGCCAGGCCACGCGCGACGCAGCCGCACTCGCAGGGCTCGAGTGCCTGCGCATCCTCAACGAGCCCACCGCGGCGAGCCTCGCCTACGGCATCGACGGCTCCAGGGACGGCACCGTCCTCGTCTACGACCTCGGCGGCGGCACCTTCGACGTGTCCGTGCTGCGCATCGACCAGGGCGTGTTCCGGGTCCTCGCGACCTCGGGCGACACCCACCTCGGTGGCGACGACTTCGACCAGCTGCTCGGGGAGCGCATCCTCGCCGCACTGCGCGAGCGCACCGGCTCGGACGCGGCACCGGATCCCTACGTGCTGCAGGCAGTCCGGGCGTCGGCCGAGGGCCTCAAGATCCGGCTCTCCTCCCAGGACAGTGCCACCCTGCAACTCGACCTCGGCGGCCACGGGGCCGTCGAGCTGACCGTGACGCGCGCCGAGTTCGAGGCACTCATCGCCCCGCTCGTCGAGCGCACCCTGGCGTGCTGCCGCCGCGCCCTCAAGGACGCAGGGCTCCGCACCGACCAGGTCGACGAGATCGTGCTGGTCGGCGGCTCGACGCGGGTGCCGCTGGTGCGCGCGCGCATCGAGGAGTTCACGGGCAAGAAGCCCCACACGGGCGTCGACCCGGACCTCGCCGTGGCACTCGGCGCCGCGATCCAGGCCGACGTCATCGCGGGCAACGACAAGTCCCTGTTGCTCCTCGACGTGATCCCACTGTCGCTCGGCATCGAGACGCTGGGCGGCGCGATGCAGAAGCTGATCCTCCGCAACAGCACCATCCCCACCAGCGTCACCGAGGAGTTCTCGACCGCGGTGGACGGCCAGACCTCCGTGGACATCAACGTCCACCAGGGCGAACGCGAGCTGGTTCGCGACTGCCGCAAGCTCGGCCACTTCCGGCTCGGTGGCATCCCGCCCATGCCCGCCGGCCTGCCGCGCATCGCCGTCACCTTCCTCGTCGACGCCGACGGCCTGCTGCGCGTGACCGCCCGCGAGCAGCGCACCGGCACCGAGGCGGGCATCCGCCTCACCCCGAGCCACGGCCTCACCCGCGACGAGGTGCGGCGCATGATGCTCGACTCGATCGAGCACGCGCAGGCCGACTACCTGGCGCGCGAGCGCATCGACCTGCGCAACAAGGCACAGGCGATGGTCAAGGGCACGCGCAAGGCGCTCGAGCTCGCCGACCTGCCGCCGGACCAGACCTATGCCGTGCAGAAGGGCGTTCGGGAGCTGGAGAAGCTGCTGGCTGCCGATGCCGATGCTGCAGCGCTCAAGGCGGCAGCAGACGAACTGAGCCGGCGCACCGCCGTCATCGCCGACGACGTGATCAGCACTGCGGTGCGCAAGGCACTGCAGGAGGAGC
Organism: Planctomycetota bacterium; assembly: GCA_041178545.1. Classification (GTDB taxonomy): domain Bacteria; phylum Planctomycetota; class UBA1135; order UBA1135; family UBA2386; genus JBEATZ01. The sequence continues at coordinate 9,264 of JBEGVB010000069.1, read as the reverse complement.
AGAAGGCACCATGAGCACCCGCCTCGAAGTCACCGGCAACCCCGGCACGTTCCACATCGCCGTGGGCCAGAGCATCCTCGAGGCCGCCATGGAACAGGGCATTGCCCTCGACCACGCCTGTGGTGGTGTCTGTGCGTGCTCCACGTGCCACGTGAAGGTGCAGTCGGGCATGGAGTGCCTGAGCGAGGCAAGCGACGACGAGCTCGACCAGCTCGACGAGGCTCGCGACGTGGGCCTCGAGTCGCGCCTCGGCTGCCAGGCACGCCTGCTGCGCGCGCCGCAGGGAGGCACGCTGCGCGTGACCATCCCGCAGTGGAACGTCAACCTGGTGAAGGAAGGGCACTGAGCCCTTCCCGCCTCAGGCGCGCTTGACCACGGGCGTGCGCCCGCTCATCGAGAAGGCCTGGGCCAGCCGGTCCGCGAGCTCGTTGAGCCGGATGGGCTTCTGGATCACCCCGTCTGCGCCGTGCTCCCGGAAGGGACGGCCGTCGGAGGCGATCGGGTCGCCGCCGGTCAGCATCAGCACCAGCGGGCGCGAGGCGACGGGGCGCTGTCCCAGTTGGTGCAGCACGTGCACGCCGTCGCCGTTGGGCATCCAGCCGTCGAGCAACAGGATGTCCACGTCCTGCGCGGCGAGCAGGTCCATCACCTGCTGTCCCTCACCGGCCTCGAGGATCACTGCGCCGCTGCGCGCGAGGCCGCGCACCAGCGTCCGCCGGAGCTTCTCCTCGTCGTCCGCGATCAGAACGCGCAGGCCTTCGAGACTCGACATCGTGCGTTCCTCAGTTCGGGGAATCGGGTTCGGGGAAGCGAGCATCGTCATGGCAGGGTCCTCGGCGGACAACGGAATCCCAGGCGCAGGTGCCCGGGTGCGACTGCATCGGCTGTCCGACGCACCGGCTCGATGGGCCGATCGGCTGAGGCATCCCTCCTGCTCCCGCCCCAAGGGGACTCACGGGACGACCGTCACGTTCGTGAACGTGCTGCCGAGCAGCGCGGTGGTCGACCCGCCGGACACGGCGAAACCTGCCGTCACGACCGAGTTCATGGACAGCTTGGCGTTGTTGACGCGGGTCCAGCTCACACCGTCCGCGCTGCGGTAGGCGGTGATCGTGGTGCCGCTGCGCACGAGCCGCAGCCAGACCGGTGCAACGGCTGCACCAGTGTCTGCAGTGCTGGTCGAGCGGTTGACCGAGTTGCGACGGATCCACAGCAACCGGCCGTCGTTGCGGCGGCCGAGGAAGTGGTGCTTGGCCCCCGCCGCGGTGGTCTCGCGGATCATCACACCCGCAAGGCCGGTGGCAGTGCCGCCCGACACCGAGGCGAGCCGCACCCGGATCTCGCCGTCGCCCGTCATCGTGGTCCACGCGTAGCGGAAGCTGTCTGCGGTGCCGGCGAGGCCGGCACCTGCGCCCTGCACGCCGTAGCTGCCGGTCACTGCGTCCCACGTTGAAGAACCGGCGAGCCCCACCGTGCCGATGTCGGCAGTGCTCCAGCCGACCGGCAGGGCGCCACCCGCGCCTGCAGTCGTCACGGTGACCGTGGCGGGCGCCGAGTTGAGTTGCCCGTCACTGGCACGGAAGGTGAAGGTGTCGATGCCGCTCCAGCCCGCAGCGGGTGCATACGTCAGGTTGGGCGGGGTGCCGCCCAGGAGCCCGTGTGCCGGCAGGGTCAGCACCTCGAAGGTCAGCGGGTCCGCGTCCGGGTCGGTGCCCGTGAGCGTGATGGCGATGGGCTGGCCGTGGTTGGTGGCCACGGACTGCGGGCTGGCGACTGGCGCGCGGTTGCCCGTGGGTGCCTTGAGTGCGGCGATCTCGCCCCACAGGGTCGGGCTGCGCCACCCTGCGGCCGACAGCTGCAGGTCCCAGATCGCGATACCGCTCGGCGTGGGCAGGTCGAAGCGCACCTCCTGCACGTGGGCAAGCGCCGTGGTGCCGCGACCCGAGGAGGTCCCCCACGTGTCGACCCAAGCCGGGAAACCCATGAGCACCGCACTGGCGGGGTGGCCGGCGTTGACGCCTGCCTGCTGCTGGTAGCTGTACTTGTGCCAGGTGGTGCCGCCCTCGAACAGGTCGGTGTAGCCCATGGAGTGGATCTGGTCGACCTTGCCAACCCAGTCGGGCCACCACGTGTGGTTGGGGGCATTCCAGACGTAGTGGAACGAGTCGACGGTGAGCAGCTTGCCGCGTGCGCGCACGGCAGTGGAGAGGTCGGTGACGAAGGCCGCGAAGGCAGGCCGGTCGGCATCGAGGCTGCCGAGACCCTCGAGGTCGAGGTCGATGCCGTCGAGGCCGAGACGGTCCATCTCGGTGACGAGGGCGCTGACGAAGGTGGACCGGTTGGTGCCGAAGGCGCTGCGCGCGAGGTTCCAGTCCCACGAACCGGTGTTGTTGTAGACCGTCAGCAGGACCTTGATGCCGTTTGCCGCACCCCAGTTGCGCCACCATGCCACGTCGGTGTCGCGCGGCACGTACCACTCGTGGTCGGCGTACTTGAGGGTCCCGTCCGCGCGCGGCACCCAGAACTGCAGCCCGACGCGGGTGAGGCCGTCCTTGGCGTCGAAGGCGCCGAAGTCGGCAGTCACCGCGGCCTGGCACTGGCTGATGGCGTAGGGAGGCACCCAGCCGATGACCTGGAGCCCTTGGGCAAGGGCGCCGTCAACGAGGGCCAACAGGACGAACAACGCGCGCAGCAGAGAGTGCATGGAACCTCCAGTCTGCGAGCCTAGGGGCGACCGCAGGGCCGCTGCATGGGCTGCAGGGCGCAGCTGTGCGCGGTCAGGTGCCCACCACCAGGCTCACCCTCGGGTCGGCTGGGCCACGTCCGGAGCAGCTGGGGACACGAGGCCCACGACCACGCAGCCGGGACGCAACACCGCAGGGGCGTCTGCGGTGGCGACCTCGGGCCTGCCGTCCTCGCCCACGACGACGAGCACCAACGCACGGTCGCCGAACGTCGCCTTGTACACCTCGGGCCCCAACTCCTTGGTGAGGCGCGTGGCCTCGACCACCGCGCCACCGGCGAGCAGGTCCCTGAGGTGCTCGGCCGTGGCGTCCGGTCGGAACAGCCAGCGCCCGTGCCCCTGCTCGGAGAGGCCAAAGCGCCCTCCCGACCGCGTCCGCAGGGGCAGTTGGTGCAGGTGCTGGCCGTCGAACACCCCGCGGAACCGGCGCACCGAGAGCAGGTTGACCTCGTCGCTCCCGGTCATCGCACAGATCCTGCCGATGCCGGCGAGGTCGACCTCCTCGAAGAACCGGTCGGCGAGGATCGAGCCGTGCCATGCACGCAGCCCGTCCAGCCGTGCGGCCGCCACGTTGACGGGGTTGGTGTCGACCAGCAGGACCGGCACGCCCTGCTGTTGCAGCACCACGCCGAGCTGCCGTGCGAGGGCATCGGCGCCCACCAGGAGGATGCCGCGCGGGTTCGCGTCGGCGATCCCGAGCCACTGGGCGATGCGCGGCGCGAGCAGGCCGTAGAACGACACGGTGCCGACGATGAAGGCGAACACCATGCTGGTGACCACGGCAGCGTCCGCACGCCCCGCCTGTTCGAGCTGCAGCGCGAACTCCGAGCTGACGGCAGCTGCGACGATCCCGCGCGGCGCCATGGCGGCGAGGAACGCGCGCTGCTTCCAGTGCAGCCGGGTGCCCAACGTGGAGCAGGCGACCGCAACCGGGCGGACCACGAGGATGCCGAGCGCGACCACGGCGAGGTGCTCGAACCCGAGAGACGTCACCATCGCCATCGGGAGGCGCGCACTCAGCACCACGAACAGCAGGGCGAGCAGCACGCTGCCGAGGTCCTCCTTGAACTCGACGATCCGTTGCAGGTCGACCCCGCGCATGTTGGCGAGGACGATGCCGAGCACCGTCACGCCTGCGAGGCCGGACTCGTGCTGGAGCAGGTTGGATCCCGCGAACACGGCGGCGACCACTGCCATCGCAACCGGCACGTGCAGGCGTTCCGCGATCCAGTGGCTGCGGATGGCGTTGCCGAGCAGCCATGCGCCACCGACGCCGACGAGACTGCCCACGCCCAGTGTGAGCAGCGCGCCCAGCACCACGTCCGCGGCCTGTTGTCCCTCGGGCGCGGTGATGGCATCGAAAACGAGCAACGCCAGCAAGGCGCCGATCGGGTCGATGAGGATCCCCTCCCACCGCAGGACGGGACCGACGGCACCCGAGGGTCGGATGTGGCGCACGAGCGGGATGACCACGGTCGGACCCGTGAGCACGAGGATGCCTGCGACCAGGAGGGCGAGGTCGAAGGGAACCTCGGCGATCCAGTGCACTGCAGCCGTGATGCCGGCCCACGTCACCGCGGCGCCGACGGTGACGAGGTTGCGCACCACGGCACCGGCGCCGGCGAGATCCTGCCTGCGCAGGGTGATACCGCCCTCGAACAGGATGATCGCCACGGCCAGGGAGACGAAGGGTTCGAGCAGGCTTCCGAACACCCGGTCGACGTCCACGGTGCCCGTCAGCGGACCGAGCAGGAAACCCACGGCCAGCAGCGGCAGGATCTGCGGCACACGCAGCCGCCAGCCGAGCCACTGGGCGAGCGCACCAGCGGCGATCAACACGGCAAGGGCGGTGAGGGAATCAGGGAGCACGAGGCGTGGAGGATATGCCATCCGACCGCGTTGCCGAACCGTGCTCTGGAGGGGGAAACACGGTCCGCGCATGCGTTGGCCCGGGAGACCCACCCGGCTAGAGTCCGTCCCACATGCAGCTCTCGAACCAGGACCTCACCCTCGTCGCCAACACCATCCGCGGGCTCGCGATGGATGCCGTGCAGCAGGCGAACTCCGGCCACCCGGGCATGCCGATGGGCATGGCGGACGCAGCGACGGTGCTGTGGACCGAGTTCCTGTGCGTGGACCCGGTGGAGCCGCACTGGCACGGGCGCGACCGCTTCGTGCTCTCCGCCGGCCACGGCTCCATGCTGCTCTACTCGCTGCTGCACCTGTCGGGACACGGGTTGTCGATGGACGACCTGCGGCAGTTCCGCCAGCTGCACAGCCGCACGCCGGGCCACCCCGAGGTCGGCGAGACCGCGGGCGTGGAGACCACCACCGGCCCGCTCGGGCAGGGCTTTGCCAACGGCGTGGGCATGGCCCTGGCTGCCCGCATGGAGGCGAGCCGGTTCGGCCATGCTGGCCTGTGCGCGCGCGTCTTCGGCATCGTGAGCGACGGCGACCTGATGGAAGGCATCAGTGCCGAGGCCGCTGCACTCGCCGGCCACCTCAAGCTCTCCAACCTCGTCTTCCTGTACGACGACAACCGCATCACCATCGAGGGCAGGACCGACCTCGCGTTCACCGAGGACGTGACCATGCGGTTCCGTGCGTGCGGCTGGGACGTGCACGAGACCGACGGCCACGACTTTGCCTCGGTGCGCGCAGCGCTCGTGGCAGCGACCAACCCTGCCAACACCAGGCCCCAACTGGTCCGCTGCCGCACGACCATCGGCAAGGGCAGCCCCAACAAGGCCGACTCGCACAAGGTCCACGGCGAGCCGCTGGGCACGGACGAGGTCCGCGCCAGCAAGGCCGCGCTCGGCATGCCCGACGCGACCTTCCACGTCGACCCGCGCGTGTACGAGCTGTTCCGCGCCCGTGCCGCCACCTGCCGCAAGGCCCGGGAGCAGTGGCAGCGCAACCTGGACGGGTGGTTGGCCGCGCAGCCCGACCGAGCTCGCGAGTGGCGTGCCTACAGCACGCGCGCCGTACCCGCCGACCTGTACGACCAGTTGCGCACCGCCGCAGGCGACGAGGAGGCGGCAACGCGCGTGCTGAGCGGCAAGGTGATCCAGAAGGCCGCCGAACTGGTGCCCTCGCTCGTGGGCGGCTCCGCCGACCTGGACCCGTCCACCAAGACGCGCATCACCAAGAGCAGTTCGGTGACCGGCGCCGACGCCAGCGGACGCAACCTGCACTTCGGCATCCGCGAGCACGCAATGGGCGGGATGCTGAATGGCATGGCGCTCTACGGGGGCGCGCTGCCCATGGGCAGCACGTTCCTGGTGTTTGCCGACTACTGCCGCCCAGCCATCCGACTGTCGGCCCTGATGAAGCTGCCGGTCACGTGGGTGTTCACCCACGACTCGATCATGGTCGGCGAGGACGGCCCCACCCACCAGCCGGTCGAACAGCTGGCCTCGCTGCGCGTCATCCCCAACCTGCACGTGTGGCGCCCTGCCGACGGCCTGGAGACTGCGGCCGCGTGGAGCGCTGCACTGGTGCGCCGCGACGGCCCCACGCTGCTCTCCCTCACCCGCCAGAACCTGCCCAAGCTCACCCGGTCCGCATCGTTCCAGCCCCTGCACGCACTGCGCGGCGGCTACGTGCTGCAGGACGCAGCGGACGCGAAGGCCACGCTGGTCGCCACCGGTGCCGAGGTGGGCCTCGCCCTGGCAGCGGCAGCGGAGCTGGCGAAACGCGGCCTGCCAGTGCGCGTCGTCTCGATGCCGTGCGTCGAGGTCTTCGTCGCGCAGGATGCCGCGTGGCGCGCAGCCGTGCTGCCGAAGGCGCTGCCGACCTTTGCCGTGGAGATGGGTCGTCCCGAGCCTTGGTGCCGCTTCACGGGTTCGATCGAGCGCGTGGTCGGCCTCACGGGGTTCGGGGCCTCTGCTCCCCACAAGAAGCTCGCCGAGCACTTCGGCTTCACTCCCACGGCAGTCGCCGACCGCATCGCGTCGCAGCTGGGCTGAGGCTCAGGCCTCGGGCGCACTGGCGAACAGCTCCAACCTGCGGTCGCGGTCCCCGGGCCGGCGGTTGGCACGGATGGACAGCACGGCGAGCGCGAGCAGCAGCCCGAGGATGCCCAACGCCATTGACATCGGCGCGGGTTCGACCGGGACCTGCAGCATGGGCCGCAAGGTAGGCCACCAACAGCGCACGCCCAACCACTCGAGGCAGACAAGCAGGTGCGCGCCCCGGCCCGTGCCGGGACGCGCACCCCATCCTTCCAGCGCCTCTCACCGAAGCGCGATGAGCGGGTACTCGATCGGGGTGGCCGCGACCTGTCCGTCGCGAGCCATGCCGAGACCCTGCAGGTGCAGCGGCAGCCAGTCCGGGACCTTTCCGAGGAAGAACCCGTAGAACATGTCACCGACACCCGTGGCCAACACCACCGGGTCGTCGAGGACCGGCAGGAGGCCTGGGTAGGTGACCGTCTTCGGGTCCAGTGCTGCAACCAGCACTCCGAGGAAGACCTGGTTGGCCTCGAGCTTCACCTGGCAGAACGGGTCACGGACGACCCGCATCTGCATCTCGAACGCCATCGGGAGAGCGCGTCCCTGCGTTGCGTCCTGGTACGGCTTTTGAGCAACCGTGGGCAGGGCCAAGGCAGCAGCCGCGACCACAGCAGTCAGTGCAGTGCGCAACATGGCAACCTCCGGGAAAGACGGCCGACAAAAACGTCGGCTGTCCCCGTGAGGGTTCCCGTGCGCCCGAACGAACCCGCTGCGCACACGGAGGTCACCCAATGCGCACCACGGGGCAGGAAGAGGTCCCGAGGGTCCAACCAGGCCCGACCCGGGGCGCGCAGGGCGGCCCACTGCAGTGCGACGCACCCAGGGTCCGGTGTCCAGGACCCGCGTCCCCCCACCCGCGCGACCTAGAACATCCCGACGACGTTGCCGTCCTGGTCGATGTAGATCTTGGCGCCGCCCGGACCTTGCCGAGGCACGGCATGGTCATGATCTCGCCGGCGAGCGGGCACACGAAGCCGGCGCCCACGCGCGCGATCGCGGCGTTGCCGCATGCCGATCTGGCCGCCGAGACGATCGCGAGTTCGCTGCTCGCCGGCGGCGGGCGATTGGCTGTACGGCGTCGCCTTCGGCCCCGACGGCGACACCGCGTGGGCCGGCGATTGGAAGGGCCGCGTGCATCGCTTCGCGGTCGGTGGCAAGGACAAGGCCATGCCGATCGCGACGCCACGGCTCGCGCGGCCGTGCGCGGCGTGGTGGCGCCAACGCGCGCCGACGTGCCCGCGGAGGCGCTGTTTGTCCGCCACGCAGCGCAGGGGCGTCGCTATGGTCGAGCGCATGCGCTCCGCCCCGGTCGACTCCCGCTCATCTGCTCCGCCTTCGCCCGCGCCGATCGATTCGCTGCCGCCCGCGACCGTGACGCGCCGCTCGGCGATCGCCTACGGGGCGGCGGCGCTCGGCGTGTCGGCAGGAGCGATCCCTCAGGGCGCGGAGCGTCCGGGCCAGGATCCCAAGCCGGCGCCGGCGGCGAAGTCCGCGGGCGCGACGATCCGCGGCGCGCTGTCGGGCAAGCCGGTGTTCCTGCCCGACGTGAACGAACCGCCGATCCCGGTGATCTCGCCGGAAGGGCCGGTGCTCGACGGCGGGCGCGCGCCGGGCTTCGACGCCGCGGCGCTCTCCGCCGGGCTCCCCGACGCCTGCAACCACCGGCGGCGCTTCGGCCTGCTGTTGCCGGCCACCAACACGACGATGGAGAGCGAACTCTGGACCATCCTGGTCAAGAACCGTGATCGCGGCCTCGACGGCATCGGCATCCACAGCAGCCCGGTGCTCACGCCCAAGCCCGACCTCGGCACGCCCGCGGGGCTCGAGCGCTACAAGCAGGACTTCCTCACCGGCGTCGCGAACGCGCGGGCGAGCGCGCTCCTCGCGCGGCCGCAGTACCTGCTCCTGGGCATGAGCCTCGAGCACATCCTCGCCGGCATCCAGCCAATCCGTGCGACGATGTCGCAGCTGGCGCAGGGCTGCGACCTGTCGTGGTCACCGTGGCACGACGCGGCGAAGGCGGCGCTTGACCGCTATGGCGCGAGGCGCATCGGGCTGATCACGCCGTTCCAGGCGCCCGGCAACGAGTCGGCGGCGCGCATGTTCCGCGAGCTGGGCTTCGAGGTCGTCACCACGTTTGGATTCTGCTGCGCCAACGCGCAGCACATCGCGCACATCCCGGACGAGGCGAAGGAACGCGCGATCACGGAGCTCCTCGCCACGCCGGCCAACCGGCTCGACGCGGTGGTGCAGTGCGGCACCAACATGAGCATTACCGCTGTGGCCGAGCGGCTCGAGCCGAAGATCGGCATCCCGATCCTCGGCATCAACGCGACGCTGCTGTGGCACGCGCTGCGCGAGACCGGCATCACGGAGCGCGCCGAGCACGCTGGCCGGCTGCTGCGCGAGCACTGATCGCCGTCGCGCGCTGACTTTCGTGCGCGCGGGCGGCGCGGCACTCACCTCGCTGCCGCAAGCTCCTTCGCCAGCGGCCAGCTCGTAGCGCAG
>JBEGVB010000068.1:0-29833 GCA_041178545.1 Planctomycetota bacterium | reverse complement strand
CCTCTCGAGCAAGACCGAGGCAGAGCTGCTGGCCTGCCCCAACTTCGGCCAGACCTCGCTCAACGAGATCAAGACCAAGCTGGACGAGCTGGGCCTCTCGCTGCGCGGCTGACCTGCTCCGGCCCCCACCTCACGCGCCGCGTCCACCTGATGGGTTGGCGCGGCGCGCTGCTTTGGTACGGGGCGCAAGGTGTCGCGGTTGACGCCACTGCGGGGCGGCGGCACCGTTGCCGTGCCCAACGACCCCGCAGATGCGCACGCACAACGACATCGCCTTGCTGGAGCTGCACGCGTCCCACGACGAGTGCCTCTGGTCGCAGGTCGCGTTCTGCCGGGCCATGGGCTCGGAGCCGCTCGTCGTTTGCCACCCAGCGATCGCGGCGCGCGCACCCCTCTTGCTGCCCGGCGTCGAGACATGGCCCGTGGAGGCAGAGCACGGTACCCTCGGGCGGTTGCGCCAGATGCGCAGCCTCGTGCGGCGCCTTCAGGAACGCGGCGTGCGCTCCGTGGTCGTCAACACCACGAGCGGGCCCCAGGTGCGCGACTTCGTACTGGCCGCGCGGAGCCGGTTCCACCTCGCAGGCATCGCCCACCATGCGGGGCGGCTCCACGGCAGCGCGACCATGCGCCTGATGGGCATCTGGCTTCGCGACCACTTCGTGCTCGCCGAGTACGTGTTGGCGGCAGCGCACGCACCGCGCGGCCACCGCGTCTCACACTTCCACCCCGTTCACTTCCCGCCCACGCTGCACGCCCTGGCCGGGCCGCGGCAGGGCTTCCGCATCGTCGTGCCGGGCCAGGTCGAGTCCAAGCGACGCGACTACGCAGGCTTCTTCCGCGCCCTCGCGGGCAAGGACCTGCCGCCAGATCTGGAGGTGGTGCTGCTCGGCAGGAGCGCCCACAAGCACGGCAGCCGCGTCGAACTCGAGCAATGCGCACGGGAGTGCGGCATCGCGCAACGCATCCGCTGGTTCGACGGTTTCGTCGACGACGCAACGTTCTACCGCGAGCTGCAGCTGGGCTCGGTCGTGATGCCGCTGGTGCACCCTGGCACGGGCAACCACGAGAGCTACCGCACCGAGCAGGTCTCCGGGGCATTCAACCTCGGTTGGGGATTCCGCGTCCCACTGCTCGTCCACCGCAGCCTTGCCACGCTGCAGCCGTTCGCCGACGCGGCCCTCGCCTACGACCTGGACTCGGTTGCAGGCCTGCTCGCAGGGCTTGCACGGGACCCCGAGGCACTCCGCTGCGAGGCGGAGCGCCAGGCCTCGCACCCTGCCTTCGCGCTGCAGACCCAGGCAGCGCGGTACTGGTCCCTTGCCGCGCCCTGGGCGGCCCGTGCCTGAGCGGGTCGACCGGCCTCAGGGACACCCGAGCACGCCGCGCCCTGCATTGCTCGCCACCAGGCCCGCGAGGTTGACGGCTGGGTCGGGCACGAGTGCCTGCTGGTGGAACGACAGCCCCAGCAATGCACCCTGTGCAGGGACCGTGAGCGGCCAGCTGGCGCGACCGTTTGCGGCCCCGAGCAGCGCGAGTGCGTCCGCACTGACGAGTTGCATGCAGCCGGGCATGCCGAGGGGCGCGAGGTCCAGCGGCAGGTTGTTGCCGTTCGACAGCACCGACGAGAGGCCGAGCACGCCGACCGCAGCACCAGCCGCCGTGGGCATGCCTCCCACCTCGGTCACGAAGGTGCTGCCGAGGTCTGGGCGCATCGGCCCCACCGCGCGCAGCGACGGGATGCCGGCAGTGCCGCTGCAACCCGTGCCGAAGGCAATCCAGCTGGAACGCCAGAGCGCGCCGAGCGATGGGTCGACGGGCACCACGATGCTGCGCGCGTTGTCGACGCGCCAGCCCTGGTGCGTGATGCGCTGCGGCCCGGTCGGCAGCTGCACGGACACCAACATGCCGTTCGCGTCGCGCAGCGAGGCGACCCGGGTGACCGGGTCGTAGCCTGCCGTGAGGTCGATTGCCGCAAACGCGTTGAGCCCTGCGGCAAACGGCACCTCGGCCGTCGTGGCTCCCTGCACGACGCGGAAGCGCCGCGCGGTGCCGTCCACCTCGTAGCGCACTGCCTGGGCGGTGCCGACGCCGTCGCCCAGCAGGTACGCGACGTTGGCGTTCCTGCCGGCGACGTTCACCAACTGGGCCGTGAACGGCACCGCCAACGCACTCGTCACGTCGCGCAGCAACGGTCCCTGCACGTGGCCGACGGCACTGCCGTCGAGCTGGATGCCGGGCGCGACGTTGGCGAGCGTCACCCCGCTCACCACCGGGAACTCGTCGAGCCCGCGGTAGAACTGGCCGCTGAAGGTGTGGCGCGCCGCCATGATGCGCTCGATCTCGGCAGCGACCGACGGCTGCTGCGCGACGACGTTGGTGGTCTCGTTGCGGTCGGTGGCGAGGTTGAAGAGCTGCAGCGGTGCCCCTGCGCCTGCGTCGCCGAGGCGAACGCCCTTCCAGTCGCCCATGCGCACGGCCTTGCGCCGGCCACCCTGGTCGTACTCCCAGTAGAGGTACTCGTGCTGCTGCTGGCGCGAGGGGTCGCCGAGGAGCGTTGGCAGGAAGCTGATGCCGTCGACGGGTTCCGGGACGCCTGCGTCGACGAGTTCTGCGAGCGTCGGCAGCACGTCCCACGAGGCCGCCACGTGGTTGCTCACGGTGCCAGCAGGGACCCGGCCCGGCCACCGGGCGATCGTGGGCACGCGGATGCCGCCCTCGTACACCTCGCCCTTGTAGCCGCGCAGGCCGCCCATGGAGTTGAAGAAGCCGTAGTCCACGCCACAGCAGTAGGTGGTGCCGTTGTCGGCGGTGAACAGCACGAGCGTGTCGTCCTCGATGCCGTACTGCGCGAGCCGTGCCATCAGTGCGCCGACGTCGCGGTCCATGGCACTGACCATGGCCGCGTAGGCACGGCGCGGTCGCGCGTTGGAGGTGTAGTGCGAGCTCGCGAAGTTGGCGTTGGGCTCGCTCCACGTGACATTGCCGTAGAACTCGTCGACCGAGGTCCTGCCGAGGGCGCGCTGCACGGGGTCGCTGTGCTGCGGCTCCTGCAGGGAGACGTGCGGCACCGTGTAGGCGAGGTACAGGAAGAAGGGGCGGTGGTGGTTCTGGTCGACGAACTGCAGCGCCTCGCGCGTCATCTCGTCGTGCGCGTGCACCGTGCCCGAGTTGGTCGGCCCGAACACGCCGTTGTTGGTCGGGTAGGTGACCTGCGCCGTGTTGCGCCACAGGAAGGACGGGTAGTACCAGTGCGCGTGGGTCTGGTCGAGGAAGCCGAAGAAGTGGTCGAAGCCCTGTTGGTTGGGGACACCCGTGGACCCGGTGTCGCCCAGCCCCCACTTGCCGATGCAAGCGGTGACGTAACCCTCCTGCTGCAGCATCCTCCCGACCGTGAAGGTGCCCGGCCGCAGGGCCGCGGAAGCGAGGTTGTTGCGGATCTGCGTCGTGCCCGTGTGCCGGCCCGTCACCAGCGTGCTGCGGTGCGGGGCACACACCGGGCTGCCGGAGTAGAACTGGGTGAACCGCATGCCGCCTGCTGCCAGTGCGTCCAGGTTGGGCGTGCGGATCAGTTGCTGCCCGTAGCTGCCGAGTTCACCCCACCCGAGGTCGTCTGCGAGGACCACCACGATGTTCGGCAGGTTGGGACGGCTCTGCGGGTCGCACGGGTTGCTGCCGCGCCGCACCTCGGCCCCGTCGCGGGCGCCGTCGCCGTCGGTGTCCACCAGCAGCGGACTGGTCCCGGTGTCGACCTGGCTCACGAAGGAGCCCGTGCCGGTCTCCACGCCGTCGCGCAACTGGTCGCCGTCGGTGTCGGCCGCCAACGGGTTGGTGCCACGCAACACCTCGGCCCCGTCCGCGAGGCCGTCGTCGTCGGTGTCCGCGTCCACCGGCACGGTGTTGCGCTGCTGCTCCTGCAGGTTGACCAACTGGTCCGTGTCCGGGTCGCCCAGCGCCCCCTGTGCAAGGTTGCCGAACCACCGCTGCTCCCAGAGGTCGTCGAGCCCGTCGCCGTCGACATCGATCCTCGCACTCACGAGCTGGATGCCGGCGATGCCCGAGCTGCCTGGCGTGCCCGACGCGGCGGGCTGGAGCACGAGCGAGAAGCTCGAGGCCGTCAGCCCCGTGAAGCGCACGTGGTTGCCGACTGCCCCGGGCACGGTGGTCGTCGTGACCAGCCGGAACCCCACCGGGTCCGTGTAGGTGGAGCAGTCCTCGTTGCGCAGGGCAAAGGTGGTGGTGCCCAGCGAGACCATGACGTCGCGGCCAGCATGGTTGGGGCCGTGCGCGACGTAGGCAATCACGTCGTAGGAAGGATAGGGGATGCCGCTGACCGAGACCGTGGCCGGCGCGGCATTCACCATCGTGATGACCTGGCCGTCGAACAGCGCCCCGTCGGCGCTCGTGGCCGGCGGGTTGAGACGGTAGCCGGTCGAGGCCGAGGAGAAGGTCAGCCGCGTGCCGCGGTCGACTCCTGCGTCGTCGCGCAGCACGACGGCGCTGCCCGAGCCGCCGGCGACGTTGTTCCAGCCCGAGGCAGGGACGACACCTGCAGTGGCCGTCACGCTCCTGCCGCCGTTGCCGGTGAAGTTCAGGCTGGTCCGGTCCTGGGCACTGGGCCCGGGGGTCGCGCCGAGGAGGCACAGGGCCATCAGGAGTGCTGGGGCTCGCGTCACGGGTCACATCCTAGTCGACCGGGCCCGGTGGCGAACTGCCGCAAGTGACAGCGCCACGAACTGCTGCTGCGGTCGACCGCGACGCCTCGGCGGCTGCAGCTGCACGCCGCGCAACCCTTGAGTCCGTGCCCGCGGCACGTTCCACTCCGCAACCATGTACGACCACCTCGTCGGCGAGATCTGCGAGACCATGGGCACGCGCGTGGTGCTGCGGGTGAACGGCATCGGCTACGAGCTCAAGGTCCCGGTCAACGCGGCCAACGCGCTGCCGGTGGGCCGCTCGCACACGCTGCACACCATCCTGCACGTGGTCGACGGGATGCCCTCGCTGCTCGGGTTCTCGACGCGCGGCGAGCGGGACCTGGCGAAGCGGCTGCTCAACGTGTCGGGCGTGGGCCCGACGATCGCGCTCTCGCTCCTGAGCGTGCACGCCCCGGGGGACCTCGTGGGCATCCTCGCCCGCGGCGACGTGGCCTCGCTGCGCCGCGTGAAGGGAATCGGCCAGAAGACTGCAGAGCGCCTCTGCCTCGAGCTGCGCGAGGTGATGCAGAAGCTCGACCTCGGCACCGAACGCTCCACCGCGGCAGTCGAGCTGGTTCCGCAGTCGTCCACGGACGCGATTGCAGCACTGCTCACCCTCGGCTACTCCGAGAAGGAGGCCAAGGAGAAGGTGGAGAAGGCCCGCAGCCGCAGCAACTCGGCATCGACCGAGGAACTCGTGCGCGCCGTGCTGCAGATGTGACCGCGCTCAGGCGCCCGAGGCGCCTGCGGGTGCGCGCCGCAGCACCACCAGCAGCAGCTGCAGGTCGGCCTGTCGTACACCCGGGATGCGCGAGGCCTCGCCGAGGGTGATCGGGCGACGTTGCTCGAGCCGTGCCCGCGCCTCGGACGAGAGTCCGGGCACCGAGCGGTAGTCGAGCGAGGGCGGCAGCTTCGTCCCCTCCATCCGCCGCAGCCGCTCCACCTCCATGGCCTGCCTCGCCACGTAGCCCTCGTACTTGACCTCGGCCTCCAGCTCCGAGAGCTCGTCGGGGCCGAGCCCCATGCCCGCGAGCAACGGGTTCCAGCTGCAGAGCTGGTCCACCACCACCTCGGGCCTGCGCAGCCACTCGCACAGGGTACGGCCCTCGTGGCGCTCGAGGTCGAGCAGCTTCCGCGCGGCGAGGATGCGCTGCTCCTTGCGCCCGACACTGGCGGCCGCACCCTCGTCCACGAGGCCGAGCGAGCGACCGATGGGAGTGAGCCTGCGGTCGGCGTTGTCGCTGCGCAGCAGCAGGCGGTACTCGGCGCGGCTGGTGAACATGCGGTAGGGCTCGCTCGGGTTCACGCGGCAGAGGTCGTCGACCATCACGCCCAGGTACGCCGTCGCGCGGTCCAGCACGAACGGCCCCTCGCCGCGCACGAACAGCGCCGCATTCGCGCCGGCGACGAGCCCCTGTCCCGCAGCCTCCTCGTAGCCACTGGTGCCGTTGACCTGCCCCGCGGCGAACAGCCCGCGGACGCCGGCCACCTGGAGGTCGCCGCGCAGCTGGTCGGTCACCAGGTGGTCGTACTCCACCGCGTACCCCGGCCGCAGCACCACCACGTCCTCGAGGCCAGGGATCGTGCGGAGGAACGCCAGCTGCACGTCCTCGGGCAGGCTCGTGCTGATGCCATTGGGGTAGACCTCCACCGAGTGCACCCCCTCCGGCTCCAGGAACACCTGGTGGCTGGGCTGGTCCGCGAACCGCATCACCTTGTCCTCGACCGACGGGCAGTAGCGCGGCCCGACACCCTGGATCCTGCCCTGGTACATGGGCGACCGGTGGGCCCCAGCACGGATGATCTCGTGGGTGCGCTCGGTGGTGCGCGTGATCCAGCAGCTCTGCTGCACCACGTCGAGGCGGCGGGTGCGGAACGAGAACGGCACCGGCTGGGCGTCCCCGTGCTGTTCCACCAGCGCGTCGTAGCGGATCGAGTCGCGGTGCAGGCGCGGCGGCGTGCCGGTCTTGTGCCGGCCGAGCCGCAGCCCGAGCGAGCGGAGGCTCGCGCTGATGCGCGAGGCCGCGCGCTCCCCGTGCCGTCCGCCGTCAGCCTCCCACTCGCCCGCGAACAGCCGTCCGGCGAGGAAGGTGCCGGTGGTGAGCACCACGGCAGGTGCGTGCAGGACGGTGCCGTCCGCGAGCCGCACGCCACACACCACGTGCCCGCCCGCCGAGTCGTCGACACGGGTCTCGAGACCGACAGCCTCGCCTGCGACCACCGTGAGCCTTGCCTGCGCAAGCACGTGGCGCACGACCGCCGCGTTGTAGGCCTCGCGGTCGCACTGGGCGCGCGGCGAGCGCACGGCGGGTCCCTTGCTGGTGTTCAGCATGCGGAACTGGATGCCGGTCTCGTCCGTGGCGAGACCCATCGCGCCACCCAGCGCGTCGACCTCGCGCACCAGCTGGCCCTTGGCGATGCCGCCGATCGCCGGGTTGCAGCTCATCCTGCCGATCGCCGCGGGGTCGAGCACCACCATGGCGGTGGCATGGCCCATCCTCGCACTCGCGAGTGCTGCCTCGGAGCCGGCATGGCCGCCGCCCACCACGATCACGTCGAAGTCCCGCACGGGCGGGAGACGTTAGCGGTCGTCCAGCAGGGGACCAGCCGTCGTCAGTTGGAGCCCAGCAGGTGCCTGCGGCTCAAGGCCACCAGCTGGGCGGCCTCGCGGTCCCTGCGGACCCTGCGGATGACGCGGACGTCCGGACCCGCATCGGTCGCAGGGCGCGTCCGGGACGCGATGGCCCGCAGCATCTCGCGGTTGCGCAGCACGTGGTTCCACATGCGAAGGGGATCGGCGACGGTTCCGCGCCGCTTGAGCTGCCGGTGGACCGCCCGCAACCATGGGCAGGTGCAGCACGGCCCGCGGAATCCGCACGCCATCCGGTCCCCGCCCCCACTACACTGCCGCCCATGCGTCGTGTCCTGTCCGTGCTCGCACTCGGTTGCGCCCTGCATGCGCCCCTCCTGGGGCAGGTCTCCCTCGCGGAGCTGCCGGCGCTGGCGCGCGCCCGGGCGGAGGCCCAGCGTGCAGCAGGCGAGAAGGCACTCACCCCGTTCTGGGCCGACCTCGCGCTCGAGTACAAGGGCAACGAGAAGTACCTCGAGAAGCGGATCGAGGAGGTGGCCGCGCTGGGCGAGGCCGTTGCACCCATGCTGCTGGAGAAGCTTGCCCCGCCCAAGGGTGGCACCGAGGCGCGGCAACTCGCCGCCAACTGCAGACGCGTGCTCGAGCGCATGGACACCAGCGCCTTCGTGGACGCCCTGGTCGAGCTGGCCGCGGGGCCGAACGAAACCGGCCGCGTCGAGGGCATCCGACTCCTCGGGGCCACGGCTTCGCCGCGCGCGGCCACGGCACTGGACGCCATGGTCGCCACCTCCGAGCCCGAGGAACGTGCGCTTGTCGTCCTGGCCCTCGCTCGGCTGCGCGCGGTGGCGTCGACCCCGCGCATCGTGGCGCTGCTGGGCGCCGAGAACCGCAAGGACCGCGAGTCCGCGCTCGACTTCCTGGTGGCCGTCCGACCCGTGGGCGCCGTCGACCCCGCCCTCGCCGCAATGGCCAGGGAGAAGGACGCCAAGCTGCTGCAGCTCTACGCCCACTTCCTCGGACTCACCGCACGGGAGCACGACGGCGCGGCGCGCGCCCTGCTGGGCCTGCTGGACACGGGCACCCTCGACGCAACCGACACCCGTTTGCTGGTGGAGTCCCTCGCGAGGGTTGCGCCGGCCGGTCACAAGCCGACGGTCGAGCGCCTGCTGACGATCCTCGACGCCGACGAGGCCGGAGCGCTCACATTGGAGGCCTGCACCACGCTCAAGGCCTTGGGCGACCGCAGCGGTCTCGAGAAGACCTTCCGCAACATCAACAAGCAGCTCGCCGAACCGCGCCGCAAGCGCGATGCCTCGCTGTACGAGTTGCGCGGCAACCTCTACTTCGCCGTGGAGAAGTGGTCCGACGCCCTCGACGACTTCGAGAAGGCCGTCGCCTACAGCGACAGCCGGAGCCTGTCCCGGCGCTCCCTCACCATGATGGCGCGCATCGAGGCTCACCGGCGCAAGTGGACGGCCGTCCTCAAGAACCTGCAGGCAGCCGAGGTCGGCGCCGCGGACGTGGAGAACCTCTGCCGGCAGGACCCTGCCGTGCAGGAGGCCTTCCAGCAGGACGCACTCAAGGCCTGGCTCGCCAGCCTCGCCAAGTGACGCGCCGCGGGCGGGGAGCGGTCGGCCCAGGGGGATCCGTGCCACGGGCGTCCCGGCGACCTTGACCCCTGCTGGGTGCATTGCCAAGATGCTCGCCCCCCAATCCGAGCCGCCGGGCCGTCCCGGCGCCGCAACGCCTTTCCAGAGCAAGCGCAGCCATGCACGTCGAGGTAGTCGAGAACGGCCCCTGCAGCCGCACGGTCACCATCAAGGTCCCTGCCGATCGCATCCAGAAGCACTTGGACGAGATGTTCGCCTCCGCGAACCAGCAGGTGCAGATGAAGGGCTTCCGCCCCGGCAAGGTCCCGCGCAAGGTGCTGGAGAAGCGCCTCGGCGACAGCATCACCGGCCAGGCCAAGGAACAACTGGTCAACCAGATGTTCGGCGACGCCTGCCGCGAGAAGCAGCTGGTCCCGGTCGGTCGCGCCCACATCGAGAACTTCGACAAGCTGGTGCTCGCCAAGGGCACACCGCTGGAGTTCCAGGTGAAGGTCGACGTCAAGCCCGAGTTCACCCTCGGCGAGACGAAGGGCATCGAGGTCGAGGCCTTCGACCCGGTCGCCAACGAGACCGACGTGGACAACGCCCTCAAGGAGGTCTCCAACCAGAAGCGCTCCATCAAGAAGGTCGAGGAACCGGCCCAGGACGGTGACTTCGTCAAGTCCGACCTGACGTTCGTCGACGAGGCGGGCACCGTGGTGCACGAGCGCAAGGCCGTGCAGCTCAACACCCGCATCCCCGTCGCCGGCACCAATGCCGAGGCGTTCGCCAAGGCACTCGTCGGTGCCACCGCCGGCCAGCAGATCGAGCTGGAACTGACCTTCCCCGCCACCTTCGAGAAGGAAGCCGTACGCGGCAAGGGCGGCAAGATCCGCATCGCCGTCCTCGAGGTGCTGCGCGTCGCGGGCGCCCCGGTCGACGACGAGCTCGCCAAGTCACTGGAGTTCGAGAGCCTGGCGGCACTGCGCGCGGACCTGCTGGTCCGCATCGGCCACGAGAAGGAGCGCGTCGGCAAGCTCCGCCAGGAGGAAGTCTGCCTCGATCACCTGCTCAAGGGACACGAGTTCGCCCTGCCCGAGAGCCTCGTCACCGAGCAGGCGCAGGCCAGCCTGATGAACTTCGCCCGTCGCCTCGAGCAGAACGGTGCCCCCAAGGAGGACATCGAGAAGAAGGTCGAGGAGTCCAAGGCCGAGGCGCGCACCGACGCCGAACGCAGGGTCAAGCTGTTCTTCCTCATCGATGCCGTCGCCCGTCAGGAGAAGATGGCCGTCACCGACGAGGAAATGTGGCAGGAGATCCAGGTCGTGGCGCAGCAGAACAACGCCACCCCCCAGCAGGTGGTCGAGTACCTGCAGCAGAACAACCAGATCAACGAGCTCCGGCTCGCCCTGATGGAACGCAAGGTGCGGGAATTCCTTAGATCGAACGCTCGAATCGTCGATAAGAAGGCCTAGTGAGGCCCGGGGTCCTTGTCCCGGCCGACCCCGACCCGCCATGACCATCGCCAACGACTACATCATCCCGTTCGTCATCGAGAAGACCGGCCGCGGAGAGCGCCAGTACGACATCTACAGCCGCCTGCTCGAGGACCGCATCGTCTTCATCGGTTCGCCGATCGACGACCAGGTGGCGAACGCAGTGATCGCCCAGCTGCTGTTCCTCCAGAAGGAGAACAAGGCACAGGACATCAACCTGTTCCTCAACACCCCGGGCGGCAGCGTCACGGCAGGCCTGGCGATCTACGACACCATCCAGTTCGTGTCCTGCCCGGTCTCGACCTACTGCATCGGCCAGGCGGCATCCATGGGCGCGGTACTGCTCGCCGCAGGCACCAAGGGCAAGCGCCATGCGCTGCCGAACTCCCGCATCATGATCCACCAGCCGTGGGGCGGCGTGGGCGGCACCGCGATGGACATCTCCATCCAGGCTGACGAGATCCTGCGCCTCAAGCAGACCCTGAGCGAGGTGCTCGGCAAGCACTGCGGCAAGTCGGCGGACCAGGTCACCAAGGACAGCGACCGCGACTTCTTCATGAGCGCGAAGGAAGCAAAGGCCTACGGCCTGATCGACGAGATCGTCGAGCACAGCAAGTGACGCGCGCCGGAGCGCCCGCTTGCGCTCCGCCGCCTGCGCGAGGCAACGTCTCCCAGCCCCCGGTCCGGGCATTTGGCCGTCCCCGGCTCTGGGGACTCACCCCCCTCCAAGCTACTATTCCCTCCGGGAGCTGAGGCGCACGGCCTGGCTCCCGCGCCCACCCCATGGCATCCAAAGGCAAGACCGTCGAGCGCTGCACGTTCTGCGAGAAGTCGCGGCACCACGTGCAATCCCTGATCTCCGGGCCGCCCGGGGTCTTCATCTGCAACGAGTGCATCGACATCTGCAACACGATCCTCCGCGAGGAGGACCGCAAGCAGCGTGGCGGCGCCGGGGCACCCAGCACGGGCCAGACGTTCGTGAAGGACCTCGTCCTCAAGGACAAGCTGCCCACCCCCGAGCAGATCCACAACCGCCTGTCCGAGTACGTGGTCGGCCAGGACCGCGCCAAGAAGGTGCTCGCCGTCGCCGTCTACAGCCACTACCGGCGGCTCAACGCGCGGCTCCACAACCCCGAACTCGACCTCGAGAAGAGCAACATCCTGCTCGTGGGCCCCACCGGGTCCGGCAAGACCCTGCTCGCGCGCACCCTCGCGCGCATCCTCGACGTGCCGTTCGCCATCGCCGACGCCACCACCCTGACCGAGGCCGGCTACGTTGGCGAGGACGTGGAGAACATCCTGCTCAAGCTCCTGCAGGCCGCCAACTTCGACGTGGAGAAGGCGCAGCAGGGCATCGTCTACATCGACGAGATCGACAAGATCGGGCGCACCACCTCCAACGTCTCGATCACGCGCGACGTGTCGGGCGAGGGCGTGCAGCAGGCGCTGCTCAAGATCCTCGAGGGCACCGTGGCCAACGTACCGCCGCAGGGCGGGCGCAAGCACCCCGAGCAGAGCTACATCCAGGTCAACACCGAGCACATCCTGTTCATCTGCGGCGGCACCTTCACGGGCATCGAGCAGTTCATCAGCCGCAGGCTCGGGCAGAAGATCATCGGCTTCGACGGGGCCAACGGACCCGACCTGCCGGAGCTGGCGGAGGCCACCAGCCAGCGCGAGCGCGACCAACTGGTCCCCTACCTCGACCAGAAGGACCTCATCGACTTCGGCATGATCCCCGAGTTCGTCGGGCGCCTGCCGGTGATCGTCCCCATGCGCTCGCTCACCCGCGAGGAGATCCTCAAGGTGATGACCGAGCCCAAGAACGCGCTCGTCAAGCAGTACAAGGCGATGTTCGACCTCGACAGCGTGCAGCTCGACTTCACCGATGCCGCACTCGGCGCGCTTGCCGACGAGGCGATGAAGCGCGAGACGGGCGTGCGCTCGCTGCGCTCGATGTTCGAGCAGGTGCTGCTCGACCTGAGGTTCACGCTGGGCAGCCGCAAGGGCGAACGCATCGTCATCACCGACGAGTTCGTGCGCGAACGCCTCGCGGCACATGCCCTCGGCGAACCCAAGCGCAAGCGCGACTCCGCCTGAACGGCAGCCGGGACCAGCCATGGCACCCTTGCAGGCCCGCGCGCTGACCGAGCTCACCGACCCACAGCTGCAGGAGCTGGTGGTCGAGCTGGGTGGCAAGCCGTTCCAGGCCCGGCAAGTCGGGCACTGGGTCTTCCGGCACGGTGCGGACTCCTACGAGGCACTGAAGAACGTGCCGCTGGCGCTCCGCAGCGCCCTCGAGCAGCGCATGCCGGTGCGCAGCACCCGCCTCGAGAAGGCCGACCTCGCCGAGGACGGCACCGAGAAGCTGCTGCTGCGGCTCCACGACGGCGAGACCATCGAGTGCGTCATCATCCCCGAGGGAGAACGCATCACGTTGTGCGTCTCCTCCCAGGCCGGCTGCCCCGTCGCATGCGTGTTCTGCGCCTCGGGCATGATGGGCGTCCGACGCAACCTCAGCCCGGGCGAGATCGTCGAGCAGGTGCTGTACGCACGCAGCAGGCTGCCTGCAGGCGCGGCCCTCACCAACCTCGTCGTGATGGGCATGGGCGAGCCCATGCTCAACCTCCAGAACCTGCTCGCAGCCCTCGCGCGCATCCAGCACGAGGACGGCATCGGCATGGGTGCACGCCGCATCACCGTGAGCACCTCGGGCTACCCGCGCCAGATGGCCGAGTTCACGGCAGCGGACCCTCGCGTCAACCTCGCAGTCTCCCTGCACGCGGCAGACGACGGGCTCCGCAAGCAGCTGGTCCCCACCGCGACCAGCCCCGTTGCCGAGATCCTCGGGGCCGCGCGACGCTACTTCGAGCAGTCGGGACGCGAGATCACCTTCGAGGTCGTGCTGCTCGCGGGCGTGAACGACCGGTCGGTGGACGCCGAGGCCATGGTCGAACGACTCCAAGGCGTTCCCTGCACCGTCAACCTGATCCCGTGGAACGAGGTCGAGGAGATCCGGGCCGCCAGGGGACTCCGCCGTCCGGCGAGCTCGCGGGTCGACGCCTTTGCCGACCAGTTGCGCGCAGGCGGCCTCAAGGTCACCGTGCGCCGCCAACGCGGTGCCGACCGTTCGGCAGCGTGCGGCCAGCTCCGGTTGCGCACCCTGCGCGAGCAGCAGTCGGCCGCGCCGACGCAGCCGTCCTGAGCCCTGCAGCCGGTGCGCACCTCAGCGCACGCCGCCGAACCCCTGCTGCCGCCATGCCTCGAAGACGGCAACCGCCACGACGTTGCTGAGGTTCATGCTGCGCTGGCCGGACAGCATCGGCAGCCGCACCTGCCGCTCGGGCGGGAACCCGCTGCGCACCGCAGGCGGCAGACCGTCCGTCTCGCAGCCGAAGACCAGCGCGTCGCCAGGTCGCCATGCGACAGCAGAGTGGGTCGTCGTCCCGTGCGTGGTGAACGCGAAGCACCGCACCAGGTCGATCCCGGCACCGGCCATGCATGCAGCCCAGTCGGGCCAGCGGCGCACCGTCGCGACCTCGTGGTAGTCCAGCCCGGCACGCCGCACGTCGCGCGCGTCGAGCGAGAACCCGAGCGGCTCGACCAGGTGCAACTCGCAGCCCGTGTTGGCTGCGAGGCGGATCACGTTGCCCGTGTTGGGCGGGATCTCCGGGTGCACCAGCACGATGCGGAACATGGCGCGATCATGCCGGCCACCCGGGCACGCGTCAGCGGATCTCGCCGCCCGCCTCGCCCTTGCGCGGCTCGAGCTTCTTCTCCGCGGGCACGGGAGCAGCAGGCTTGGGAGCCGTCAGCTCCAGCTCCTTGCCGCGCCGGTTGACCTTCACCAACACCGGCTTGCCGGCCTCGACCGGGGCCAGCGCCTTCTGCACGTCCGCGGTCGAGCCGATCGCGACCTCACCGACCGAGAGCACGATGTCGCCGGGACGGAGACCGAGCGACTCTGCCAGCGTCCCCTCCTGCACCTGCTCCACCATCAGGCCGCGGCCTTCCTCCAGCCCGAGGAACTCGCGCACGTCCGGCGGGATCTCGTTGCGCACCCTGACGCCGAGCCGACGGTCGTCGGGCGGGGCCACCATGCCGGGTTCCTCGTCCAGTTCCGGCTGTGCACGATCGAGCCGACCGCGCGGCAACACCCGCAGCCCGGACGGAGGACGGTCGAGGAAGAACTGGATCCCACCCGTACCGGCGCCATCGAGCACGCCAGGGTACTTCTCGCGGAAGGTCTCCATGTCCGGCGCCTCGTAGACCTTCTTCTCCTCCTCGCCCTTCTCGTTGCGCTCGACCACCTCCACGCGCACCCCGTCGGGCCCAACCTGCATGCTCATGCCGCGGCCCATGCCTTGGCCGAGTCCACCGCCCGGACGCTGCCCGGTCGTGGGACCGCCCTGCTGCATCGCCTTCTCCATCTGCTCGCGCATCGCATCCATCTGCGACTGCAGGTCGCGGAAGAAGCCGTCCTCGAAGAAGCGGTGACGTGGCACGTCCATCCCAAAGTCGCGTTCGAGGTTGCGGAACAGGTCGTCGAACCGCTGCTCGATGTCGGATTCCTGCTGCCTGCGCTCCAGACGCTGGGCGCGGCGGGTTCCGGGCTGGGGGTCCTGCGCGTCCTGCGGCGCGCTGGGCTCCTGGCCGCTGCGTTCGCGCAGGCCCTGGGCCTCCCCGCGCTCGATCTGCCGGACCAGCCGCTTGGCGCGCCACCCTGCCTCCGGGTCCACGCCCTGCTCCACCGCCTCGCGCAGGGCAGGCAGTGCATCCTTGCCGATCTCGCGCAGTTGCTTCTCCGCCTCCAGCCGGTCGCGGTAGCTCTCGGCGCCGAGCTTCCGCACCAGTTCTTCGAGCCGCGCCGCATCGGGGGCAGTCTGGGGCTCCTGCTTGGCAGCAGGGGGCGTCGACTCCGGCCTCGGGTCCTGGACAGGCGTCGGGTCCTGCACTGCGAACAGCGTGGCCAAGAGGACTGAGGAGCAGAGAGCGGATGTGGGAATCGGGAACAAGTTGGGCCTCCTGTGGGGCTGCAGGACACCTGCCCTGCAGCGCGTCCGACCGACGATCCTCGCGTCCGAATGCTCCCGCGGCCACGGGGCCGGGGGCACGGGGAGGGGTCAGCGCCGCTCGACCGACCCGGCGGGGTCGGGAGTCGGCTCGGTGCCCGTGCCAACGCGACTGCGCCGCGGGAAGCTCTGGTCCTGGCTCGGTGGACGGACCTGGAAGCCCTCGGACTCCATCTGCTCCAGGCTGCGGAGTTCGAGCCGCCCCATCAGGCCGGGGTGCGGGCCCAACCACTGCTCCTGCCCGAGCGGCTGCATCGAGGTACGCCCGCCACCCGCCGAGGGTGCGCTGCCGTCGCGGGCGTCCGGGGCGATGCGGATCGGGGGCCGCACGTGCAGGCCGCCGTCGCGCGGCAGCACCAACGAGACGGCGAAACCTGCGGCAAACAGGGCGGCTGCAGCCACCACCGACGTGCGGCGACGGAGGGGTGCTGGAGCCGGCGCGACGGCCTCCCCACGCACCGAGGCGACGACCTCTTGGTGCATCGCGGCGAAGAACGCGTCGTCGCAGGCCGCGGGCAGCGCCGAGACGGCCTGCAGCGCCTGTGCCGCCCGCGCTGCGCGCGCGGCCTCGAGTCGGCACGGGTTGCAGCGGACGAGGTGGTTGCGGACCTGCCCTTCGACGGAGGCCTCGAGGTCCGTGGCTGCGAAGGCGCCCAGCAGGCCGCGGACCGCGCGGCAACGCAGGGGACGAGGTGCGGTGCTCATCCGCGACCTCCCAGGTCCAGCCGTTCCCATTGCCACTGGAACATCTGCCGCGCACGGTGCAGGCGCCAGCGGACCGTCGAGTGCGTGATGCCCAGGATCGGGGCGATCTCGCGGCTGTCCATCCCGTGCAGGTCGCGCATCACCAGCACCGCGCGGAAGCGCGGGTCCAGCGCCTCCAGCACCCGGTGCACCAGCTCGCGTCGTTCCGTCCGTTCCCACAGCGGCACACCGGCTTCGCGCTCGTCCGCCAGCCCCCCGGGCAGTTCGTCCAGGCTGGCGGCGCCGGCGGCGTGCCGGTGCTTGCGCAGGTGGTCGATGGCCAGGTTGGTGAGGATGCGGTGGAACCAGGTGAAGAAGTTGCGCGCGAAGTCGTACTGCCGCAGCGACCGGTGCAGCCGCAGGAAGGCCTCCTGTGTCACGTCGCGTGCGTCCTCCACCTTGCCCACCAGGTGGAACACCACCCAGAAGGCGCGCTTCTGGTGGCGCACCACCAGCGCACTGAACGCATCCCCCTCGCCGTCCAACGCCCGCCGCACCAGCGTGCTGTCCGCCACCTGCCCGTCCGCCGCGAGCCGCACCACCGCCGCAGGCAGTCCTGCGGGTGCTGCAGTCAGGGGGTTGGACTCGGGCCGGGGCATGGGCTGGGCATGCTACGACGGACCGGGGTCCAGCGTTGGAGACCGATCGCCGAGTTGTGGAGGGGCGGTCGGTGGGTCGGGGTCGCCCAATCCATCCCCCCGCAAGAGGTCGGAAACGGGGGCGGGTGGTCCCCAGGAGCCTGCCAAGGGCGGTTTGGCGGGGAAGACCGCCCGGGCAACCTGAGGTTCCACAACTCCGCGATCAGGCGAGCGGGACGCCCATCCCGCGGAACTTCTGGAACCGCTGCTCCAGCAGTTCCTCGGTCGGGAGTGCGGACAGTTCCTTGAGCCAGTCGAGGATCTGGGCCTTCACGGTCTGGACCGTGGTGCGCGGGTCCCGGTGGGCGCCGCCCAGCGGTTCCTCGATCACCTTGTCGACGAGGCCGAGCCGGAGGAGGTCCTTGCCGGTGAGCTTGAGGGCCTCGGCGGCCTCCGGGGCCTTGTCGCCGCTCTTCCACAGGATGGCGGCACAGCCCTCCGGGGAGATGACCGAGTAGTAGCTGTTCTCCAGCATGCCCACCCGGTCCCCCACACCGATGCCCAGCGCACCACCCGACCCGCCTTCCCCGATGACGATGCAGACGATGGGGACCTTGAGCTCGAACATCTCGAGGATGTTCTGGGCGATGGCCGCGGCCTGGCCGCGCTCCTCGGCGCCGATGCCGGGGTAGGCGCCAGGGGTGTTGATGAAGGTGACGATCGGGAGCTTGAGCTTCTCGGCCAGGCGCATCTTCTGCATGGCCTTGCGGTACCCCTCGGGGTGGGCGCAGCCGAAGTTGCAGGCGAGGCGCTCCTTGACGGTCTTGCCCTTGCGGTGCCCCACCAGCAGGAACCGGACCCCGTCCATGGAGGCAAAGCCGGTGACGATGGCGCGGTCCTCGCCGAACACCCGGTCGCCCGACAGTTCGACGAAGTCGTCGAGCATCGTGCTGACGTAGTCGGACGTCAGGGGGCGGTCGGCATGGCGCGCGACATTGACCCGCTCCCAGGGGGTCAGCTGGGCGTAGACCTCCTGGGTCTGCTTCCGGAGCCGGTCCTCCAGGCCCTGGATCTCGCCACCGAGGTCGAGGTGGGTGCTGGACGCGAGCTTCTTGAGCTCCTCGATCCGCTGGGCCATCTCGAGGAGGGGCCGCTCGAAGGCGAGACCGTCCTGGAAGGACGTCTTGGCAGGTTGGGTGGACATGCGGTTGGGGCGAGGCAGTCTAGGAGCCCCGGGGATCCCCCAGCAAGCACGGAGAACGATCCGGGCCGACCCTACGGGGCGGACCGCCCGCGGCGGGCCTGCGGCGGAGAGACCGGCACTGCGCCCTCGCCCGGTGCCGCCCCACAACTCCGCGATCAGCATTGCCTGCAGTACCCCCAACCCGCATCCTCCTCGCCTCATCCATGCAGGCTTGGCGCATCGAAGTCCTGGTCCGGTCCGACATGCCGGACCCGGCAGGCAACGCGGCTCTCCGCTCCCTCCATCAGGCTGGCCTCACGGGCATCACGTCCGTGCGCAGCCGCCGCGGCTTCCTGCTCGGGGCCGGTCTCAACGCCGCCCAGGCCGAACAGGTCGCGGCCTCGGTGCTGATGGACCCGGTCACGGACCGGTACGAGGTCCTCGCACCGGAGGCGGTGCCGGAGCCCGCCGCCAAGGGCACCCACCGGGTGTCGGTGCTGCTGCGCCCCGGCGTGACCGACCCGGTGGCCCACTCGGTGGAGAAGGCGATGCGCGACCTCGGGCTGCCCGCGGTGCCCGCCGCCACCTACAAGGCCTACGAGGTGACGGGCACGGTGGACGCAAAGGCCCTGGCTGCGGCCGCGCGCCGCGCGCTCGCCAACGACGTCATCCAGCAGGTGCTGCCCGACCAGTGGCCGGCCGGCATGCCTGGCCCCGGCGGTGCCGCCGACCTACAGGTGCAGGAGGTCCCGCTCCGCACGCTGGACGCGGCCGCACTGGTCAAGCTGAGCCAGGACGGCGGACTCGCGCTCGACGAGGCAGAGATGCTCGCGATCCAGCAGCACTTCCGCGCGCAGGGCCGCGACCCGCGCCGGATGGAGCTGGAGACGCTGGCTCAGACCTGGTCCGAGCACTGCAAGCACAAGACCCTGACCGGGCGCGTGCGCTTCCGCGACGGTGCACGCGAGCACCTGTACGACAACCTGCTCAAGAGCACGATCGCACACGTGACGCGTACGCTCGACCGCGACTTCTGCGTGAGCGTGTTCGTCGACAACGCGGGGATCATCCGCTTCGACGAGGAGGACTCGGTCTGCATCAAGGTCGAGACCCACAACCGCCCGAGCGCGATCGAGCCCTTCGGCGGCGCCGGCACCGGCGTGGGCGGCGTGATCCGCGACGTGCTGGGCACGGGCCTGGGCGCGCGCCCCATCGCCTCGACCGACGTGTTCTGCTTCGCGCCGCCCGACATGCCTGCGGCGCAGGTCCCGGCAGGGTGCATGCACCCCGCCTCGATCATGAAGGGCGTGGTGTCGGGCGTGCGCGACTACGGCAACCCGATGGGCATCCCCACGGTCAACGGGTCGATCCACTTCGACGAGAACTTCGTGGGCAACCCGCTCGTCTACGTGGGCAACATCGGCATCCTGCCGACGCGGCGCGCGAGCAAGCAGCCGCGCGCAGGCGACTTCATCGTGGCACTGGGCGGCCGCACCGGCCGCGACGGCATCCACGGTGCGACGTTCAGCTCGATGGACCTGCACACGGAGTCCGAGAAGGTCTCTTCGGGCGCAGTGCAGATCGGCGACCCGATCACCGAGCGCAAGGTGATGGACGCGGTGATGCGCGCGGCGGACGAGGACCTCTTCCACGCGATCACGGACTGCGGCGCAGGCGGATTCAGCTCGGCGGTAGGCGAGATGTCCGAGGACCTCGGCGCCACGGTCGAACTGGAGGGCGCACCGCTCAAGTACCAGGGCCTCGCGCCCTGGGAGATCTGGATCAGCGAGGCGCAGGAGCGCATGGTGCTCTCGGTGCCGCCCGAACGGCTCGACCGGCTGATGACGGTGTGCCGCGAGGAGTCCTGCGAGGCCGTCGTGCTGGGCCGCTTCGAGCCCACCGGCCGGCTGGTGGTGAAGTACGGCGGCGTGGTGCACGCGGACATGGACCTGCACTTCCTGCACAAGGGCCTGCCGGTGCGCGAGCGCCAGGCCTTGTACGTGCCGCAGCAGCACACGGAACCGAGCCTTCCCGCGGAGTCCGACCCGCGCAGCGCACTGCTGGCGGTGATGGCCGACTTCGGCGTGTGCTCCAAGGAGTGGGTGATCCGCCAGTACGACCACGAGGTGCAGGCCGGCTCCGCCGGCAAGCCGCTGTGCGGGGTGAGGAACGACGGCCCTGCCGACGCGGCGGTGATCGCGCCCAAGCTCGGCAGCAAGCGCGGCGTGGTGCTGTCCAACGGGCTCAACCCCCGCTACTCGCGCATCGACCCCGCTGCGATGGCAGAGTGCGCCCTCGACGAGGCCATGCGCAACTCGGTGGCGGCAGGCGGCGACCCGGACACGACCGCGGTGCTCGACAACTACTGCTGGGGCAACACGCGCAACGCGGAGCGCCTCGGCGAACTGGTGCGGGCGACCGAGGCCCTGTGCTCGCTCGCGATCGCGTACCGCACGCCGTTCGTGTCGGGCAAGGACTCGCTGCACAACGAGTTCCGCGCCGGCGACCGCACCATCACGATCCCCGGCTGCATCCTGGTGACGGCGATGTCGGTGATCCCGGACGTGGGCCGCACGGTGACGAGCGACCTGAAGCGCACGGGCTCGCTGCTGGTGCTCGTGGGCACGACCAAGGACGAACTCGGCGGCTCGGTCTACTACAAGACCAAGGGCCAGCTCGGTGCCAACGTGCCGCGCGTCGACGCAAGACTCGGCTCGGACGTGCTGCACGGTGTCGCGCGAGCGGTGCAGTCGCACTGCGTGCTGGCCGCGCACGACCTGAGCGAGGGCGGCCTCGGGGCCGCTGCAGCAGAGATGGCACTGGCCGGCCGCAAGGGCATCCGCGTCGACCTCGATGCGGTCTCTGCGCTCGCACCCGAACGCAGCCTCTTCAGCGAGTCGCAGAGCCGCATCCTGCTGGAGGTCGCCCCGGACCGGCTCGCGGACCTGGTCGCCAACCTCGGTCCCGCCCCCCACGCAGTGGTGGGAAGCGTGACCGGCACCGACCGCGTGGAGTTCACGCGCGGCAAGGCAGCCTGGTGCACGGCAACCCTCGCGGAGGTCGAACGAGCTTGGAAACGACCACTGGACTTCGACGGCACGCTGGTGCCGGAGGTGCGCCCGTGAGCAAGCCCCGCATCCTCGTCCTGCGCGCGCCGGGCATCAACTGTGAGCGCGAGACCCACGAGGCCTTCGCACGCGCGGGTGGCGCACCCGAGTACCTGCACGTCAACCAGCTCATCGCCTCCCCCAGCCGGCTGCAGGACTTCTCGGTCCTCGTGGTACCCGGCGGCTTCTCGTACGGCGACGACATCATGTCGGGCAGGGTCCTCGCGACGGAGCTCAAGGCACGGCTCGGCACCGAGATCACCCAGTTCGTCGAACGCGGCGGGCTGGGTCTCGGCATCTGCAACGGCTTCCAGGTGCTGGTGCGCCTCGGCCTGCTGCCCTGCACCAAGGGCCGCCTCGAGGAGGAGGTCACCCTCACCCACAACCTCAGCAACCACTACGAGTGCCGCTGGGTGACCTTGCGCTCGCAGAAGTCCCGCTGCGTGTTCCTGCCCGAGGGGCTCACGCTGCGCTGGCCCGCGGCACACGGCGAGGGCCGCCTGGTGCCTCGCGACGCGGCGATGGCCGAGTACCTGCACACGCAAGGACACGTGGCGCTCTGCTACGTGGACGCGGACGGCAGGCCAACCGAGACCTACCCGCTCAACCCCAACGGCTCGCCGCGCGGGGTCGCCGGCCTCACCAACCACACGGGCCGCGTGCTCGGCGTGATGCCGCACCCGGACCGCGCCTGGCTGCCGACCCACATGCCGGACTGGCGCAACACGGCGCTCGCGCAGGGTGCAGTCCCTGCGGACGGGGACGGCATGGAACTCTTCCGTGCCATGGTGCGCGTGGCGGCTGCCGAGGTATGACCTCGGCATGAGTGGCGCCGAGGAGAAGCCCTTCCCGGACTGGAGCAAGCACCCTGCGACGCGCGCAGAGCAGCAGTTCCTCGAGGGACCGCGCAGCCGCCTCGGCGAACTCCTCCGCGCGCTCCGCATCTTCGGCGAGTTCATCCGTGGCTTCCGCGCGCTGCACTTCCTGCCCCCCTGCGTGACGGTCTTCGGCTCGGCGCGCTTCGACGAGAACCACCGCTACTACCAGCTCGCGCGCGCCGTCGGCGCCGAGCTCGCGCGCAGCGGGCTCACGGTGATGACCGGTGGCGGCCCGGGCATCATGGAGGCCGCCAACCGTGGCGCCCACGAAGTCGGCGGGCTCTCGATCGGGTGCAACATCAAGCTGCCGCACGAGCAGGAGCCCAATCCCTACGTCGACCGCTTCATCGAGTTCCGTTACTTCTTCGTCCGCAAGGTGATGCTGGTGAAGTACAGCTACGCCTTCGTGGTGTGCCCAGGCGGGTTCGGCACGCTCGACGAACTGTTCGAGGCCGCGACGCTGATCCAGACCGGCAAGATCGCCAACTTCCCACTCGTCCTGGTGGGCGTGGACTACTGGCAGCCGCTGATGGAGTTCGTCCGCAACACCATGTTGCAGCACGGGACGATCAAGCCCGAGGACGTCGACCGGATCCTCGTGACGGACGACGTCGAACAGGCCGTGCGCCACGTCCACCATGCGGTCGTCCAGCGCTTCGGCATGCAGTTGCGCCCCGCCATCCAGCCGAGCTGGGTGCTGGGCGAGCGGCTCATCCGACGCCGACGCCGCAAGCAGGCCACCTGAGCTGCGTCACGAGGACGACCGGAAGTCGCTGGAGCGGATCCCGTAGCGCTGCATGAGCTTCTGGAACGCGCTGCGCGTCATGCCCGCCTCCTCGGCACAGTGCGTGACGTTGCCGTGGTGCCTTCTCAGCAGGCCCTCGACGTAGGAGCTCTCGATGGCCGCGATCTTGCGCGCCTTGATCTCCTGGAACGTCCCTGGAGCAGCGGGCCCGGTCTCCGTCACCTCGACCTCCGGCACCCCGCCCCGCAGCTCGGGCGGCAGGTCCTTCACCCCGAGTTCCGGCCCGCTGCCGAGCGCACAGGCGCGCTCCAGCACGTTGCGCAGTTGCCGGACGTTGCCTGGCCAGTGGTGGCCCCGGAGGGCCTCCAACACCTCGGGCGCCATGGAGCGGATCCCTGCTGGACTGCCGAACCGCTCGAGGAAGTGCAGCGCAAGGCTCTCGATGTCGTCGAGCCGCTCGCGCAACGGCGGCACGTCGATGCGGATGACGTCCAGCCGGTAGAAGAGGTCCTCGCGGAAACGTCCCGCCTCGACCTCCTTCTGCAGGTTGCGGTTGGTGGCACAGACGATGCGCACGTCGAAGGGGATCAGTTGCGACCCGCCCACCGGGCGCAGCTGCCGCTCCTGGATCGCACGCAGCAGCCGCGGCTGGAAGGATGCCGGCAGCTCCCCCACCTCGTCGAGGAACAGGGTGCCGCCGTCTGCGAGCTGGAACAACCCGACCTTGTTTGCCGTGGCACCGGTGAAGGCGCCCTTCACGTGGCCGAACAACTCGCTCTCGACCAGCGCCTCGGGGATGGTGGTGCAGTCCACCGGCACGAATGGCCGGCCAGCCCGGTTGCTGGCGTCGTGCAGGTGGTGCGCCAGCAGCTCCTTGCCGGTGCCGCTCTCGCCCTGCAGCAGGACCGATGCATCGGTGCGCGCAGCGCGCTCCACCACCTCGACGCACGCTCGGAACGCAGCCGACCGGTGCACGAGCCCGCGCCCCTCCGGTCCGGTGCGGAGCCGTTCGCGCAGCGCCTCGTTGGTGTCCTTGATGCGACGGTGTGCGATGGCCTTGTCGACGCACTGCATCAGGTCCTTCTCGAGCACCGGCTTGGTCAGGTAGTCGAAAGCACCCAGCTTGATGGCACTCACGGCCGTCTGGATCTCGGGGAAACCGGTGACCACGACCACCTCGATGTCCGGGTCGTGCGACTTGGCTGCGGCCAGCAGCTGCAGTCCCGTCATGCGCGGCATGCGCAGGTCGGTGAGCAGCAGCGCGAAGGAGTGCTGCCGCATGAGTTCGAGCGCGTCGTCGCCATTGGTGGCAACCGAGACGAGGTGGCCTGCGCGCCGGAGGAAGAACGCAATGGACTCGGCGAGGTCGACCTCGTCGTCCACGACGAGCAACCGCATCGGCTGTGCCGGGCTGGTGGTCACCTGCTGCGTGCTCCCTTGGGCACGCGCACGGCCTCGGTGCAACGGCTGCAGGTGCCGTAGATCCGCAGGCTGTGGCGCTGGATGGTGAACCCGTGTGCGCGTGCTGCCGCCTCCTGCCGCCGCTCCAGCTGCGCGTCGTGGAACTCCAGGATCGCACCACATGCGGTGCAGACCATGTGGTCGTGGTGGTCGTGGTTGATCACGTGCTCGAAGCGCCGTGCCCCGTCGCCCGCCTCGAGCGCCTCCACCACGCCCGCGGCCTCGAGCACCGAGAGCGTCCGGTACACGGTGGCGCGCGACACGTTGGGGTCGCGCTTCCTGCAGCGCTCCAGCAGCTCGTCGGCAGTGAAGTGGTCGTGTGCGCCGAGGGCCGTGCGCACGATGAGCTCACGCTGGTTCGTCCAGCGCAGCCCGCGCGCGCGGACGTGCCCTGCAACCTGCTCGAGTTCCTGCTCCTGGCTCACCCGGTCCTGCTCCTCAAGGGCGCATGCCGATGTCCTTGCGGTAGTGCATCCCCTGGAACTCGATCTTGGCGAGTTCCGCGTAGACGCGCTGCCGTGCCTCTGCCACGTCCTTGCCCAGTGCCGTGAGCGCCAGCACGCGCCCGCCGGAGGTGAGCACGTCACCGCCCTTGCGGACGGTCCCCGAGTGGAAGACCTGCAGGTCGGGACCGGTCGTCACCTTGTCGAGGCCGAAGACCGGGATGCCCTTGCGGTAGTCGCCGGGGTAGCCGCCGCTGCACGCGACGACGCAAACCGCGGCACGAGGGTCCCACTTCGGGGCCTGTTGCGTGTCCAGCTTGCCCTCGACGGTGGCGAGCAGCAGCGGCACGAGGTCCGACTGCAGCCGCATCAGCAACGGCTGCGTCTCGGGGTCGCCGAGCCGGCAGTTGTACTCCAGCACCTTGGGTCCCTGCGTGGTCAGCATCAGGCCCGAGTAGAGGAAGCCGCGGTAGCGGCGTCCCTCGCGGTTCATGGCATGGATCGTGGGGAACACGACCTGGTTCTCGATCTGGCTCATGGTGCGCGGCAGCACCGCGACCGGGGAGACGGCTCCCATGCCGCCGGTGTTGGGTCCCTTGTCGCCGTCGAACACCGCCTTGTGGTCGCGCGCGAATTCCAGCGGCACGATCGTCTGGCCGTCGGTGAGCGTGATCACCGAGACCTCGGGCCCCTCGAGGAACTCCTCGAGCACGACCGTTGTCCCCGCCGAACCGAACCGGTTCTTCTCGAGACTGTCCGCAACCGCGGCACGCGCCTCCTCGAGGTTCTTGGCGACGGTCACGCCCTTGCCTGCCGCGAGGCCCGAGGCCTTCACCACGATGGGTCCCTCCTCGCGCATGTCGAGGAAGGCGCGCGCCTTGAGCGCGTCGTCAAAGGTCCAGTGCATCGGCGAGGGGATGCGGTGCCTGCGGCACAGCTCGCGCGCGAACGCCTTGGATCCCTCCAGCTCGGCCGACTGCTTGTCCGGCCCGAAGCACTTGCGGTTCGCGGCCGTGAGTGCGTCGACCAGCCCGAGGCACAAGGGCACCTCGGGACCGACCACCGTGAGGTCGATCTTCTGGTCCACGGCAAAGGCCCGCAGGCCGGCGACGTCGTCCGCCTGGATGTCGACGTTCTCGGCGACCAGCGCCGTGCCGGCGTTGCCCGGCGCGCAGTAGACCTTGGTGACCAGGGGCGACTGGGCGATCTTCCAGCACAGCGCGTGCTCGCGACCGCCCCCGCCGACGACGAGGATCTTCATGCGCGGATCCTACGAAATGGGACGAGCGTCGGGAACGAGGTTGATCGCAGTGCGACGGGCCGAAGAATGCTGGCTGCTGCGGCCCGACTATTGACCTCGCCGCGGCCCATCCTCGCGGTCCCTTGTCCCAACTCCCCTGGCTGCTCCCGTCTCTGTTGCTGGCACTCGCGCTGGCGACCCTGCTGAGCCTGCGCGCCAGCAGGCGAGCGCAGCTCCACAGCCTGCGTGAGCGCGCACTGGCGCGCAGCCGCGGCAGCGACAAGGCACGCCTCCAGCACCCCGAGATCGACCTTGCGAAGTGCATCGGCTGCGGCGGCTGCGTGCGGGCCTGCCCGGAGGACGGCGTGCTCGGCCTCAGCTACGGACAGGCCGTCGTGCTCCACGGCGCCCGTTGCGTCGGCCACGGCCGCTGCGCAGAGGCCTGCCCGACGGGTGCCATCGCACTCACCCTCGGCGACCTCCGCGACCGCACGGACCTGCCCGCGCTCGACGCCGGGCTGCAGTCCGTCTCGGTGCCAGGCCTCTTCCTCGCCGGCGAGATCACCGGGTTCGCGCTCGTGCGCACGGCCGTGGCACACGGGGTCCAGGTGGCGCGCGAGGTGGCCCGCCGCATCCACACTGCCGCAACGGCCCCGGGCCCTGCCGGTGAGTGCCTCGACCTGCTGGTCGTCGGCGCTGGCCCGGCGGGGATCGCCGCCTGCCTCGCCGCCAAGGAGGCAGGACTGCAGTTCGCCTGCCTGGAGCAGCAGCCGCGTCTCGGCGGCACCGTGGCCGGCTACCCACGCCGCAAGCTGGTGATGACGCAGCCGATGGAGCTGCCGCTGCACGGAACCCTGCGCCAACTCACGTGGACCAAGGAGCAACTGGTGGAGCTGTGGGAGCAGCTTGCCGCCCGCCACCAGCTTCCGGTCGAGCTGGGGGCCGAGGTCCGTGCCCTGAAGAGGCACCCTGACGGCACCTTCGCGGTGGAGACCGCCGGGAACCGGACCCTGCGCGCGCGCCACGTGCTCATGGCACCCGGACGCCGCGGCAGCCCGCGAAGGCTCGGCGTGCCCGGCGAACACCTCACCAAGGTGAGCTACGGCCTGTTGGACGCCCAAGGACACGCAGGCAGGCGCGTGCTGGTCGTGGGCGGCGGCGACAGCGCCGTGGAGGCAGCACTCGCGCTCGCCGAGCAGGCCGGCACGACAGTGACGCTCAGCTACCGCAAGCAGGCGCTGTTCCGCCTCAAGGCACGCAACGACAAGGCCGTCCACGAGGCCGTCGCGGCGGGCCGCATCCAGGTGCTCTTCTCCAGCGAGGTGCGAGCTGTCCACCAGGACCGCGTGGAACTTGTGGTCCTCGGGACGGACGGCGCGCGCACGGTGACCCTGCCCAACGACGACGTGTTCGTGCTCATCGGCGGCAACCCGCCCTTCCCCCTGCTGCAGTCGGCAGGCGTGAGCTTCGACCCCGCACTGCGCGAGGAGGCGTCGCCGGTGGCAACGGCGGGCAGCGGACTGGCCGGGGCGCTGGCAATTTCCTCCGTGGGCAGTGCGTTGCTGCTCGGCCTGCTCTGGTGGCGCGACGACTACTACGCACTCTCGTCCTCGGCACGGGAGGACTCCGTCTGGCACGCATGGCTGGCGCCCTCGGGCACGGTGGGCCTCGGTGCCGGCCTGCTGGCCGCACTGATGTTCGTCGCAAACCTCGCCTACCTGCTGCGCCGCAGCACAATGGGCGGTTGGCTGCCCGCAAGCCTGCGTACGTGGATGAACCTCCACGTCGCAACCGGGTTGCTGTCCCTCCTGCTCGTTGCACTGCACTGTGCGTTCCTGCCCAAGGGCACCGCGGGAACGGATGCGCTCTGGGCACTCGCTGTCGTCGTGGGTGCGGGCGCAGTCGGTCGCTGGCTCTACGCGTTCGTGCCCCGCATGCAGAACGGTGCCCAGCAGGGACTCGAGGAGGTGCAGGCCCGCGTGACGGCCCTCGCCGGCGAGTGGGACCGTCAGCAGGGATCCGTTGCCTCGCGACTCCGTGTCGAGATCGAACAACTGGCGCTGAGCGCCCCGTGGCGCCGCAACCTCGCCAGCAGGCTGGTGGGCCTGCTCACGAGTGAATGGGCCTTCCGCAGGCGCGTCGCGCGGTGGGAGCGCGAGGCGGTGGCCGATGGGATGACAGCCGCGGACGCGGCCCGCCTCATGAGCCTCGCACGCACAGCCCACAGACTCGCGGTACAGATGGCCCACTTCGACGAGATCCGCGGACTGCTCGCGAGTTGGCGCTGGCTGCACCGATGGCTCGCCCTGCTCATGGTGCTGCTCACCGTCCTGCACGTACGGACGGTCCTCAGCACGGGTGCCGTCGACTGGACGGTGCTCACGGCGTTGCCGGGAGGTACCCGGTGAGTCTCCTCCGCGTGCTCGCGACCGTGGTCACCTTGGCCCTCGTGCTCGCCGTCGTGTCCTGGGAGTCCGAGCACCGCACCTCGCCCGGCCCCCTGCACCCTGCACACGCGGCGCTGGTCGAGCTCGAGGGTGGTGCCAACTGCGAGGCCTGCCACGGGGACGGCACTCACCAGGGCATGGCCTCCGCGTGCAGCACCTGCCACCAGCAGGTCGGCAGCCAGCTCACGAGCCGACGCGGCCTCCACGGGTCCCTCGACCCTGCCCTCGCGCGCGACTGCTCTGCCTGCCACGACGACCACCACGGCACAGAGACCCGGTTGATCCGCGACTCGGCCTTTGCCCGTGCAGGCACGGCCGACCGCGCCCGGTACGACCACGCCCACGTTGCCGACTGGGCACTCGTCGGCAGGCACGTGGGCCTCGCATGCACGGAGTGCCATCCGCAGGCGGAGGCCGCTTCGCCTCCCGCAGGCGGACGGTTCCTCGGCCTGAGCCAGTCGTGTGCGAGTTGCCACGAGGACGTGCACCGCGGTGCCTTCGGCAACGACTGCACGACCTGCCACGGCCAGGAGCGACCGTTCCGCGAGGCCCCGGGCTTCCGCCACGAGTCGTTCGCGCTCAGCGGTGCACACGCGCAGGCCACCTGCACTGCCTGCCATGCCGAGGGCACCGACCGCTCCGTCGTCTCCTACCGCACCCGCAGGCCCGAGGCACGGTCGTGCAGCGAGTGCCACGAGAACGTGCACGTGGCCACTGCTGCACGCGGCCCCGTGTCCCTGCAGTTCCCCGACAGTGCCGACTGCAGCCGGTGCCACCAGCCGACCCGGTGGGCCGAGGCGCGCATGGGTGCTGCGGACCATGCGCGCACCGGCTTCGCCCTTGCAGGTTCGCACGCGGCCGTCGCGTGCGCAGAATGCCACGGCGACGCGACCCGTGCGCCCCGGCACGGCCGGCCAGCACCAGCCGAGCGCGACTGCGCTGCCTGCCACGAATCGCCGCACACCCAGGTCCTGCTGGGCCTCGCAGCTGCAGCGCCAGCCTCAGCAAACGGGTGCGCTGACTGCCACCGCGTGGAGGACTCCTCGCTGCGCAGTGGCATGATCACGGTCGAGCAGCATGCAGCCGTGGGTTTCCCGCTCGAGGTCCCCCACGCGCGCATCGAGTGCACGAAGTGCCACGGTGACGCGCAGCGACCCTATGCGAGCAGGTTCCGCGACCGTAGCCCCTCGGACTGCCGTGCCTGCCATGCCGACGTCCATGCCGGGCAGTTCGACCACGACCCGAGGCACGCGCAGTGCACGAGCTGCCACCAGCCGGACCGCTTCGTGCCCCACCGCTTCGACCTCGCGATGCACGCCGTGACCGCGTTCCCGCTCACGGGTGCGCACGTCCGCGCCCGGTGCGAGGACTGCCACGACGAGACCACCAAGCACCCGGAACTGGTCCTGGACGTGCGGAAGTTCCACGGCACCGCCTCGGCATGCGACAGTTGCCACCGCGACGTGCACGGCGGCAGGTTCGACGCAAGCCGACTGCCGACGTCCGTCGAGGGCCGCACCGGTTGCGCGCGCTGCCACGACACGGACCACTTCGCCCCGGCAGCCG
>JBEGVB010000067.1:0-5031 GCA_041178545.1 Planctomycetota bacterium | reverse complement strand
GGGCAGCGAGTGCTGGTTGCAGGCCCAGACCAGGTCGTTCCAGTTGGGCGTCTGGTTGGTGAGGTCGCCGTCGTTGTCGTCGGCGACGAACACCTCGCGGACCGCGTCGCGCTGGTTGAGGGCGTTGGCGGCCAGCGTGCTCACCACGATGTCGTTGGTGAGGGCGATGGCCTGGGCGCGGTTGGCGAAGGTGGTGGCGAGCTTGTTGCGCAGCTTCCACGCGAAGCCCATCCACGACTGGCCGGCGGTGTGCACGCCGCAGCCCGAGCACGGGTACTGCACGGTGTTGTTGCCGCTGCGCAGGGGCACGCCGGCGGTCTGGAACCCGCTGCCCAGGCTGGGCGTGTCCAGCAGGTAGCAGCCGAGGACGTCACCCCAGCCCTCGCTCAGGCCGTCGGTCTGGGAGATGCCGCCGTAGCGGTCGTCGATGCCGTGGCCCCACTCGTGGGCGACGACCGTCGAGAATGCCGTGTTCGAGCAGCCGCCGCCGGCTTGGTAGAAGTTGATCGTGTTGCCGGTGTAGTAGGCGTTGCAGGTGGACGCGATGTTCACCGTCACGCCCATGCCCGAGATGGTGTTGAGCTGCGCGGTGTTGCCGAGGATGCCGCGCACGTACTGGTTGGTGCGGTCGACCCAGTACGAGGTGGTGGTGTGCGCGCCCTCGTTGGTGGTCGATGCTGCGTTCAGCAGCTGGATCGTGTTGGGCACGCCCGGCTGGACCAGGAACGAGCCGCTGGGGGCGTTGGCACCCGAGATCGGGTTGTGGTGGCGTCCGTCGAGGCTGCCCACGGCGATCGTCGTGTCCGCCGCGATGTCGATGGTGAACTGGCCGTTGTCGTCCGTGGTCACGTTGCCGATGCCGGGCACGCTCAGCACGAGGCCGGGCATGGGCACGTTCACGAGCGGGTCGAAGGCATCGACGCCCGTGCGGGTCCAGGCCATCACCGTCACCGTGGTGGCGACGAGGGCCGAGCCCTCGGGGGCCGGTGCGGGTGCGGGGCCGGCGACGATGGCGGGCACGACCACGTCCTTGGGCGTGGCCTTGTGGCCCGCGAAGTTGCACGTCGCAAGGCCGCACTCGTGCTTGTCGTTGACGAAGTCGAGGATCTCGCCCTTGCGTGCGTCGACGTAGTAGCGGCCGATCGGGCCGCGGCCCTCGGCGTCGACGTTGCTCACGGGCACCTCCCAGGCGAGGTGGACCGCTGCGGGCGACTGTGCGTCGAGGTCACCCCAGACCACGAGGCGCGGCTCCGGGATCTCGGCGGGCTGCGGCGCGCCGGTGGGCACGGTGCCCATCTTCTGCCAGGCGATCAGCCAGGCGGTGCCGCCGGTGATGGCGGGGGTGGTCTCGAAGCCTTGTGGGATCTGCCATGCCGTTGCGCCGAACATCGGCACGCGGCCGACCATGTTCACGCGCACGTCTGCGCGGCCGCCAATCACCTCAAGGCCCTGGTAGTACTGCTGGAACGTGAAGGTCCAGGTCTTGTGCATCCGCGCGCCGATGGTCTCGCGGAACTCGGAGCGGCCGAGGCGCAGGACCTGGGCGTTGTCCTGCAGCAGCTGGTGCGCGTGACGGCGGGCCTCCTGGATGGAGTTCTCACGCCAGTCTGCGAGCGGGATGCCCTTGCCCCAGATCGCCTTCGGCGACGAGGTGGCGGGGTGCCACTCGACCTGCCAGGCCGGGCTGTAGCGCTGGACGAAGTCCTGCCACTCCGGGGTGCTTCGCCAGGCGGCTTCCTGGAGCACGGCCTCGGGAGCCTGCTTCTGCGCGGAAACCGGCATGGCAAGGGAGCCTGCGCAGGCGATGCCGAGCAGGAATGAGAGTGGGAGCAGGGAGTTCAAGTTCATGAAATGGTCCAGTGGTCAGCTCGAGGCGGCAACTTGCGACGATCGTGTCCCGGATTCTAGCCCGCTGGATTCCGTAGGGCAGTGGGGGCTCTGGTGCGAATGGCCCGACTCGGGACGTTCTGGGCCGTCGGGTTGCCCTACACATCGCTCGACCGCGCGCATGCCGCCGCGCATGCTGCGCACCGTGACGACCGGCACCGCACGGCCCGACCCGCACCCGCTCGCCAGCGCGCTCTGGTTCGGCGAGGTGGAGCACCAGCGCCACCTGCCGGTGCCGCACGGTTTCCGCTACCGGCTCTTCCTGGTGGGTCTCGACCTCGACGAACTGCCCCACGCCCTCGACGGACGCTGGTTCTGGTCCGCGCGGCGCATGGCCCCGGCGTGGTTCCGGCGCGCCGACTACCTCGGCCCCGCGGACGTCCCGCTCAAGCAGGCCGTGCTCGACGAGGTGGAGCGGCTCGGGGGGAACCGGCCCGACGGACGGGTCCAGGTGCTCACCAGCCTCCGGTACTGGGGCTACTGCTTCAACCCGGTCACCTTCTACTACTGCCACGACCGCTCCGGGCAGCTGGTCTCGGTCCTCGCCGAGATCACCAACACGCCGTGGCAGGAACGCCACCGGTACCTGGTGCAGGCTGCCCCCGATGCCGCACCCGGAGCACCGTTGCGCCGCGGGTTCGCAAAGGAGTTCCACGTCAGCCCGTTCCTGCCCATGGACATGGACTACGCGTGGCAGTTCAGCGTCCCCGGCGACACCCTCTCGGTGGACATGGTCAACCGCAGGGACGGCGCGGTGTGGTTCGGGGCCCGATTGTCGCTGCGGCGGCAGCCTCTCTCCGGGTACAACCTCGCCAAGGCACTGGTGGTGCACCCGTGGATCACCCTGAAGGTGGTCCTCGCCATCCACTGGAACGCCCTGCTCCTGTGGTGGAAGCGCGTCCCGTTCCACACCCATCCTGCCAAGCGCACAGCCTCCTCCCCATGACCCAACTCGCCGCAACCCGCAGCGATGCGCGCCCGCGCACCCTCGTGCAGAGCTGGCTGCGCGCGCGGGTCCTGCGGCGGCTGGAGGGGCTGCGGTCCGGGGCGCTCGTGGTCCGGGAGGGGGATGCGGAGACCATGGTCGGCAACGCGCAGGGCCCGTTGGGCCCCGTGACCATCGAGGTGATGGATGGCGCGTTCTGGAAGGCCGTGGCCTTCGGCGGCTCGCTCGGCGCGGGTGAGAGCTGGGTCGAGGGGCACTGGACCTGCGTTGAGCCTGCACGCCTGGTGCGGCTGTTCGTGCGCGACCGCGAGGTGCTGGACGGCGTCGAGTCGGGGCTGGCACGGCTGACCCAGCCACTCGCACGCCTCGTCCACTGGTGCAACCGCAACCACCGCAGCGGCAGCCGCCGCAACATCGCGGCGCACTACGACCTCGGCAACGACTTCTTCAGCCTGATCCTCGACCCCACCATGACCTACTCGTCGGCCTTGTTCGCCAGCGAGCAGGTGTCGCTGGAACAGGCACAGCAGGCCAAGCTCGAGCGGCTCTGCAACAAGATCGCGCTCGGCCCCGCGGACCGACTCGTCGAGATCGGCACCGGCTGGGGCTCGATGGCGCTGTGCGCGGCAGGCAGGTTTGGTGCGCACGTCACGACCACCACGATCTCCCGCCGGCAGGCTCAGGTGGCGCGCGAGCGCATCGCGACGGCCGGGCTGGGCGACCGCATCACCCTGCTGGAGCAGGACTACCGCGACCTGCAGGGCACCTTCGACAAGCTGGTGAGCGTGGAGATGGTGGAGGCGGTGGGCCACCAGTTCCTGCCCGGCTACCTCGCCAAGTGCAGCAGCCTGTTGAGGCCCGGCGGCGCCATGGTGCTGCAGGCCATCACCCTCGCGGACCAGTACTACGCCGCGGCCCTGCGCAGCGTGGACTACATCCAGAAGCA
Organism: Planctomycetota bacterium; assembly: GCA_041178545.1. GTDB lineage: Bacteria > Planctomycetota > UBA1135 > UBA1135 > UBA2386 > JBEATZ01. The sequence goes on along the minus strand of JBEGVB010000067.1, from coordinate 1,252 downwards.
CATCTTCCCGGGCAGCTTCATCCCCTCGGTGACGGCCCTCGTCGACGCGGCCACCAAAGCCACCGACCTGCGGCTGTTCCACCTGGAGAACATCGGCGACCACTATGCGGAGACGCTGCGGCGCTGGCGGATCGCACTGCGCGAGCGGTGGGACGACGCGCTCGAACTCGGCTACCCCGCGTCGCTGCTGCGCGCCTACGAATGGTACTTCGCCTACTGCGAGGGCGGTTTTGCCGAACGCCACCTCGGCGTGTGCCAGATGGTGTTCGTGAAGCCCGGCTCGCGGCTCGCGGTGGCCGACCTGCCGGCGCTGCGCTGACCGGCCGCGGCCTTTGAGGCCGCGTCAGGACCGCAGGATGCCGCGCGCGCGCACGACATCGGCTGCCACCTGCGCCTTGAGTTGTTCGGCACCAGCAAAGCGCTGCTCGCCGCGCAGGTGCGCGAGGAAGCACACCTCCAGCTCGCGGCCGTAGAGGTCGGCGTCGAAGTCGAACAGGTGCACCTCCAGCAGCGGCTTGTCCGCCGCCCCGAAGGTGGGGTGGACGCCGAGGTTGGCGATGCCGCCGTGCACGTTGCCGTCGAGGAGCACCTGCACCGCGTACACCCCCGCGGGCGGCTGCACGCCTGCCTGCGGCACGAGGTTGGCTGTCGGCCAGCCCAGGTGCTTGCCGCGGCCGTCGCCGCGCACCACGGTTCCGAACGTGGACGGCCAGCGGCCGAGGTAACGCTGGGCGAGCGCGAGGTCGCCCGTGGTGACCGCGGTGCGGATCGCGGTGGAGGAGACCACCCTGCCGTCGACGAGGAAGGGCTCGCCGCGCCGCACCTCGAAGCCGAGTTCGCGCCCCAGTTCGGCAAAGCGCCCGGGTGTGCCCTCGCGGTCGCGGCCGAGCGCAGAGTCGTAGCCGAGCAACAGGGCGCGTGCGTGCAGCCGATCGACGAGGATGCGCTGCGCGAACTCGCGTGCGGTCATCGACTGCAGCCGCGGCTCGAAGTCCAGCAGCACGAGGCGCTGGACGCCGGCGCGCCGCAGCAGGCGCAAGCGGTGCGGCACGCTCACGAGGAGCTGGGGCTGGGTGCCGCGCAGCACCTCGTCCGGGTGGTTGCGGAAGGTGACCACGGTGGGCACGCCGCCGTGGCTGGACGCGAGCAGCAGCAGTTCGTGCAGCAACCGCTGGTGCCCAAGGTGCACGCCGTCGAACACGCCCACCGCCACCACGGAGTGGGCGGCCAGCGTGTCGCCGTAGAGGGCGTG
>JBEGVB010000066.1:0-2701 GCA_041178545.1 Planctomycetota bacterium | reverse complement strand
CGCTGCCGCTGGTCCGGCAGCCCTCGGCGCGCGCCCTGCTGGGTGCCAGCTTCGGTGCGGTCGCGAGCCTCCACTGTGCGTGGCGCCACCCCGGCACCTTCGGCAAGCTGCTGCTGCAGTCCGGTTCGTTCGTGTTCACCGAGATCGGCAGCCACGACCGCGGCCCGGTGTTCGACCCGGTGGTGAAGTTCGTGAACGAGTTCCGCAAGGTGCCAGGCAAGCCGTCCGAGCAGGTGTTCCTCAGCTGCGGTGTCTACGAATCCCTCATCTACTACAATCGTTCGCTCGTCCCCCTGCTGCAGGAGACGGGGATGCAGGTGCGGTTGCGCGAGGCGAACGACGGCCACAACTGGGAGAACTGGCGCGACCGCCTGCGCGACGGCCTCTCCTACCTGTTCCCCGGACCGCTCTGGATGGTCTACGAATGACACGCTCCATGCCCGTGACGACACGAAACATCGGACTCTCCCTCGGCGCCGACATCTGCTGGCCCGCATGCTACGAGGACATCCTCTCGGACCTGAAGCCGGAGGTGAAGCTGGGCAAGGAGGTGATCCGGTTCGCCTGTGAACGCGTGCGCATCGGTCCCTACTCGCTGCGCGACCGCTGCAGGTACGACCTCGTCATCGACCGCCTCACGCACTGGTACGCGCCTGCCCGCGAGTGGATCAAGAAGTCGGTCCTGATGGACGGCCTCTACGTCTACAACAACCCGTGGTCGGTGCAGTCGAACGAGAAGCACGCGAGCTACGCGGCCATGATGGCACTCGGCATGCCGATCCCGGACACCTTCATGGTGCCGCCCAAGTCGTACGAGCCGAAGCCGGACCTCGACTACACGCTGCGTGCCTATGCCGACCTGTTCGACCTGGGCAAGGCGGTCGAGGGCATGCCGTACCCGGTGTTCATGAAACCGTACGACGGCGGCGGCTGGAACGCGGTCACCAAGTGCGACGACGAGAAGGAACTGCGCGAGGCCTATGAGTCGAGCGGCAGGCACCTCATGCACGTGCAGGCCGCGGTGAGCGGTTACGACTCCTTCGTGCGCGCGGTCGGATTGGGACCGCAGGTTCGCCTCATCCAGTACGACCCGTCGCAGCCGCTGCACGGCAGGTACGTGGCCTCGAAGGACTTCGCGAGCAAGGACGACCAGCAGGTGCTCACCGACATCTGCCTGACGATCAACGCGTTCTTCGGCTGGGACTTCAACAGCTGCGAGTCGCTGCGCAAGGACGGCACCTGGTACCCGATCGACTACGCCAATCCCTGCCCGGACTCGCAGGTCAACTCGATCCACTACCACTTCCCGTGGTACGTGCGCGCCCATGTCCGCTGGTCGCTCTTCGTGGCCGCGACGCGGCGCGCGATGCGCAAGAACCTCGACTACGAACCCTTCTACAAGGTGGCGGCCAAGGACATGTCCTGGCGCGACAAGCTGCGCGAGTACGGCCGCATCGCGCGCGAGCGGTTCGACGCGGACCGCTTCGAGGAGTTCTGCGCCAAGCAGCTCGGCAACCTCGACGAGGTGGTGTGGGCCTACTTCGCGACCGACCGCGCGCGCGATGCCGTGCGCAGGAAGGTGGCGAACATCTACCCGGCGCACGAGGTGGACGAGTTCACCGAGCTGTTCTGGCAGAAGATCCAGCAGTGGCGCAACGACGAGGGGCGCGCAGGAGCATCCGCATGAGCAAGTGGAAGGTTCAGTGGCGTTCCCCGTCCCTCGGCCGCGAGATCACGGTGTGCCGCTACGGCGTCATGGGCACGCCGTTGCTGCTGTTCCCGACCGCGGGCGGCGATGCCGAGGAGCCGGAGCGGTTCCACCTGATCGACGCGATCGGCGACCTCATCGCGGCGCAGCGCCTCAAGGTCTACACCGTCGACTCGGTGGCAGGCCAGGCATGGCTCAAGGAGTGCAAGAGCCTCGAGGAGGCCGCGCGTGTGCAGAACCGTTTCGACGACTGCGTGATGAAGGAAGTCGTGCCGCACATCCGCCGCGACTGCCAGGACGACTCAGTGGAGATCCTCACCACGGGAGCCTCGATCGGTGCCTTCAACGCGCTGGCCGTCCAGTGCCGCCATCCCGAGACGTTCCGTGCCGCCATCTGCATGAGCGGCACCTATGACATGGAGCGGTTCCTCGAGGGCCGGCACACCGTCGAATACCATCACAGCTCGCCGCTGCACTTCGTGCCGCACCTCCCGGAGGCATCGGACCAGCTCAAGCGGTTGCGCGACCGCTTCGTGCTGTTGGCCCACGGCGAGGGGGACTACGAGGACCCGGACCAGAGCTGGCGTGTGGCCAGTGCACTCGGTGGCAGGAACGTGCCCAACCGTGTCGACGCGTGGGGCAAGGAGTGGCGCCATGACTGGGTGACCTGGCGCAGGATGCTGCCGCAGTACCTCGCCGAGTTCCTGCCCTCCTGAGGGGCGCGGCCTGACGCAGCCGACGGTGCCCCTGTCGCCCGGTCGCCGGCGGTCTCCTTGCCCGCTAGGATGTGCGCATGAACCCCCGCCGCACCGTCGCCGCAAGCCTGCTGCTCGCGGCCATCCCGTTCATGGCCCCGGCCGGCAGTGGGTCCATGCTGTCGCTGCCGCAGGACCCACAGGCAGCTTCGCAAGGCGCGCAGGAGAGGAAGGAACTGGGCCCGGGCCCGCGCTGGCGGGGGCCCGTCCGGCCGGAAGCCACCAACGAGGTGTTCGC
>JBEGVB010000065.1:0-33974 GCA_041178545.1 Planctomycetota bacterium | reverse complement strand
GCCCTCGAAGGCACGGCTCGCGTTGGTGGCCCCCACGTTGCCGGAGCCGATGGTGCGCAGGTCGGTGCCCTTGCAGAGCCGCACCGCCAGGTAGGCGAACGGCACTCCGCCCAGCAGGTAGGCACACAGGCAGCCCAGGACGAGCAACATCGCCGAGCAGGCTACGAGCGGGGCCCCTGTACTGACAACCTTCGACTTGGACGCGTGGCCCCGTAGGCTCCCTGTCGTGACCGTTCGCATCGGCATCGACACCGGCGGGACCTTCACCGACGTGGTGCGCCTGCACCGCGGCGGTATCGAGGTCCACAAGCTCCCGTCCACCCCTGCGGATCCCGGCAAGGCCGTGCTCGAAGGGCTGTCAGCCGTCCGCACACGGCCCGACGAGCCCGTCGACCTGGTGCACGGCACCACCGTCGGGCTCAATGCCGTGCTGACCGGCAGGCTCGCGCGCACGGCCTTCGTCACCAACGAGGGATTCGAGGACCTGGTCGAGGTCGGCCGCCAGGACCGGCTCGACCTCTATGCACTGGAGCCCACACGCCCGGTGGTGCCGGTGCCGCGCGAGCTGCGCATCGGCGTCGCCTGCAGGCGCGGTGCAGACGGCCGTGCGGTCGTGAAGCTCTCGCGCAAGGCAGTCGAGCGCGCCGTGGCCGCGGTCCGGCGCACGGGCGCACAGTCGGTGGCGGTTGGACTGCTGCACTCGGCAGCCCACCCCGAGGACGAACGGACGCTGGCGCGCGCGCTGGAGCGCGCGATACCCGGCATCGCCGTGACCTGCAGCAGTGAGCTGCACCCGGCCCACGGCGAGTTCGAGCGCTTCACTGCAGCGATCCTCAATGCCGCAGTCGTGCCGCTCGTGAGCCGCTACACGCGACGCATTGCCGACAACCTCGGCAACGGCACCTTCCGGCTGCTTCGCAGCAGCATGGGCATCCTGCCCGCCGACGAGGCCGAGCGGTTCCCGGCGCGTGCGATGTTCAGCGGCCCGGCGGGCGGCGTGCTCGCCACCGCAAGGGTTGCAGCAGCTGCCGGGTTCGAGTGCGCCGCAGCCTTCGACATGGGCGGCACGTCGACGGACGTGTGCCTCGTCGGGTACGGCGAGTTGCTCACCGACCGTGGCACCATCGGCGGCCTGCCGCTGCCACTGCCGACGGCTGCCGTGCACACCGTGGGCTGCGGCGGCGGCTCCATCGCGCACACCGACGCTGCCGGTGCCCTGCGCGTGGGCCCACAGAGTGCTGGTGCCGACCCGGGCCCCGCCTGCTACGGCCGCGGCACCGAACCCACGGTCACCGATGCGCACCTCGCGCTGGGCCACCTCGGTCCGGACACGCTGCTGGGCGGCGCATTCCACGTCGACGTGGACGCTGCGGTGCGCGCGATCGACCGGCTGGCACGGCGCCTCGGCATCGGCTTGCGCGCGACGGCAGAGGGCATCCTGCAGGTTGCCGACGTGCACATGGCGCGCGCCCTGATGGTGATCACGGCGGAGCAGGCCATGGACCCGCAGAAGGTGCCGCTGATCGCCTACGGCGGCGCAGGCGGCCTGCACGCTGCGAGCCTTGCTGCGCGCCTGCACATGCCGTGCGCCCTCGTCCCCCACCATCCCGGTGCGTTCTCCGCGCTCGGCCTTTGCCTCGCCGGCGAGTCAGAGGAGCGTTCTGTTGCCTGCATGCGCACCCTCGATGCGCCGTGCACACGCATGCTGCTCACGAACGCGCGTGCACTCGCCGCACAGGGCCGCGAGGCACTGGGCATTGCACGCGCCCGTGCGCAAGCATGGGTCACGCTGCGCTTCCGCGGTCAGGGTGCTGGGCTCTCGCTCGCACTCGGGCGCGGCACGGACCTGGCCCGGCGCTTCCGCAAGGAACACTTGCGTTCGTTCGGGTTTGCGCCGGAGCAAGGAACGATCGAAGTCGTCCAGTTGCGCGTGCGGTGCGAGTTGCCCGGCCCGGCACTGCCGAGACACGAACTGCCGCACGGTCGCACACCGCGGGCGCGACGCAGGCGCGCACCCGTGGGCGGGAGCACAGTTGCGGTACACCACCGCGACGAACTGCCGCGCGGCGCGGTCTGCCACGGTCCCTGTGCCATCGAGGAATTCAGCGGCACGACGTTCGTTCCTGCTGGCATGCAGGCTGTGGTGGCATCGGAAGGTCTCCAAATCACCACATCCTGAGCCGCTGACCTTGACTCGCGCGAGTTCAGGGTTATGGTTCTCGCGGTCTCCGATTTCCGGCGATTTCTGCGCCCGGAACCAAAATCTGGGGCCCAACGTGGCATTCCGAAGCGGTCGACCTCACTGAGGTTTCCGTTTCAAGCACACTCCGCCGGGGGTTGTCCGCCACGGACGTAAAAACTTGACTCTCCTTCTTCCCCTTTTCCCGAAGTTTTGCCCCCGGACTCTTCTCGCGCCGCAGCGCCCCTTCAGCGGGCCGTTGCGGCGTGTGTGTTTCCAGCCGTCTGCTGCTCGGCACGCGCAGCACTGAGCCAGCGCCGCACGTCGATGGCGCTGGGTGCGAGGTCGAGGGCCTCGGACCAGTCGGACACCGCACGATCCAGGTCGCCGCGTCCGTAGGCAAGCAGCCCGCGCTGACGCAGCACCTGCGCGAGCGCGTCGCGTCGCCAGGTCTCGGCGGGTGCGCGACCCCCGGGGCCGCGCAACGCGGCCACGGCAGCATCGGGCTCTCCCCGTTCCAGGTGGGCCCGGGCCGTGGCGAGCAGTTGGTCCGCACTTGCAGGGCGCAATGCAGTCGGAGCAGCGGTTTCCGCGAGTGGAGCCGGAACCGCAGCATGTGCACCGTCGAGTTCCATACCGCGCACCGGGTCAGGTGCGCTTGCCACGAAGATGCGCTGCCGCGCCTCGGTGGCACGGATCCAGTCCTCGAGTCCGGGCATCGCAGGCCAGATCGCGCGCGCGGCACGGAAGCAGTGCAGCGCGGACTCGTCCCGGCCCTCGCTGCGCAGCAGCAGTCCCTCGTGCAGGAGTTGGTGGCTCTCGCGCAGGCGCGACTCGACCTGGAGCGCGCGGCTGCGCGCCTCCGGGTAGCCGGGGTCGGTCGGTGCCACGGCATCGCAGGCGGCAAGTTCGGCCACGAGGTCGCCTCCCCCGACCTGGAGGGCAGCAGCCGGGGTGCCACTGCCGCCAGTGGCCGTGCATGCCGCACAGGCCAGCAGGGCCAGGGTCGCCAGCGCGTGCCTCACGTGCCCTCCCGGGCAGTGCCGTCGGCCATCAGTTCGATCTCCTCCCCGCCCTCGGCGTCGACCCCGTCGTCGGACTGGGCTGCTGCACCGAGGTAGGAGGCGTTCACGCCACGCATGCCGAGGCTCACGGTCTTGTCCGCCTCGTCGCCAGGGGCTCGCTGCACCGCTTCGGCAAAGAGGTCGACGAGCCATGGGTCCAGCTCCGAACCGCGCAGCTCGCGGAGCTGCTCGACGGCAGCCTCGGTGCCGAGCGCCCAGCCGTGGATGCCGCAGCGGATGAGGTCGAAGCGTGCGGCGACGGCGAGGATGCGCGCGCCGAGCGGGATGCGGTCACCGCGCAGCCCGTCGGGCCAGCCCGCCCCGTCATGGCGCTCACACTGGCTGCGCACGATGGCGGCAACGCGACGCAGGCAGGCAACGGACTCGAGCAGTGCAGCGGCACGCGCCGGATGGTTCCGCAACGAGTCGCGGTCGGAGTCGTCCCAGACGCCTTCCTTGCGGAGCAGGCCGGGACGCAGCCAGGCCTTGCCGAGTTCGTGGAGCCTGCAAGCCAGGTCCAGGTCCCGACGGTCGTCCTCGATCAGGCCGAGGCGTTCGGCGAGCACGGTTGCAAGGCGCGCAGTGCGTTCTGCATGTCCTTGCACCAGCAGGTGCTGCCGCTCGAGGGACACCACCAGCCGATGGGCGAGGTCGAGCACGGGGGCTGCTGCTGCAGCGCCACTCGCAGGGGCCGCGTGTTCCAGCTGACGCACGGCACGGTCGAGAGCCGCGAGTTCTGCGCTGGCGGGCACTCGCCCTGTGGGCAGGCGCACCGGGCGACCGGAGAGATGGCCCTGCACTGCCGTGGTCGCAGCGCGCACCGTGGCGCCGGCACGGTGCGCCAGCACCGTGGCGATGCCCACCACCAGCATGGTGCAGAGGAAGACGAGGGCGACCAGCGACCAGGGAAACGCCACCGTCGAGCTTGCCTTGTCCTGCCAGAGCATCAACTCGCCCACCCGCTGTCCCGCGTGGACGACGTCCACCGTGGCACAGGCATGGTCCGAGGCTGGACCGACCGCGGGCTCGAGAGCGATGCGGGTGTCGACCAGCACGCTGCCATCGGCCCCACGGACCGCGACGCGTCCCCCGGTGAGGTCCGCGAGGGCGGTGGCGACGACGGCGAGGCGCAGCACGTCGGCACGGGCGACCAGCGGGGCAGCGCGCTCGGCAGTGGTGTTCAGCAACTCGGCCTGCTGCCCGGACGGGGCTCGCGGGTCTGCCTCGGCACCGCGACCGGACCAGACCCAGGCCACCAGCAGCGCGACACACAGGGCGGCCCCGAGCGTCCACGAGGCGACGCGCGCAGGCATCGACGCAGGCTGCAGCACGGGACGGAGCGGTCGCATGGGCCGTTCTATCGGCTGTGGACCGGCTGGCACCTTAGGGCGGGAGCCCCAGCAGACCGGTGCCATCGGCATCAGGACTCCCCGTGGCACACCCGTTGCAAAGCTGGCGACATGAAGCAACTCCTGCTGGCCTCGTTCCTCGGCGCCGCCCTCGGGGTCCACGCCATCCCCGGCCTGCCCGACCCGGTCCACTTCCAGGTCACCCGAGCCCACTCCCTGCACGGCACGGTCCCGGCCACAGCCGGTGCCGGCTCCGTGACCCTGGGAACGGTGGCCCTCGACTTCGTCCTCACCGACGTCGTGCTGGGCAGCATGAGCGTCAACGGCGGGGTGGTGACGGTGAACGGCACGCCGGTCCTCACCTGCCCGGTGGCGACCTTCTCTCGCAGCTCATCCTCGGGCACGCTCAACGCGTACTCCCACTCCGACTCGTTGCACCTCTCGGCCGGGGTGTACGTGCCCGCAGGGTCGACGCTGGGCTTCCGCTGGGACTACGCGAGCGGCACCACACCCGTCACGTTGTGCGGCCGCTTGCAGTGAGGGAGGCGGGCTGCTGGCTCAGCGGATCACTTCGACCGTGTCGACGTGCAGCTGGTAGATGTCGACGCAGTAGCCGTCGAGCACGGTGGCCTCGACCTTGAACGTGCCCGTGAGCTTGAGCGGGTCGAAGAAGTAGTCCGTCGTCTTGCCCTTGGGCATCACCACGCGCACGAGGCCGTTGATGTCGGGCGGCGTGCCGTAGCAGCAGGCCCACAGCGACTGCACGAGCAGGAACTCCTTGATGTTCTGCACCTCGTCGATGGGCAGCATGAAGCCGGTCATGAGGACCTTCTTGCCGTGCAGGTCCTTCACCGGCTTGGGCATGTTCTTGAGCCCGTCCTCGTAGGCCCAGCCGGCCAGTTCGTCGAAGGTGACGATCTTGTCGAGGCCCGTGATCTTGCCGGACTTGATCTGCTCGGCGAGCTTGCGCTCGGCCTCGATCATCGCCTCCGCGCTGCGGATGGCGGCAAGGTCCGCAGGATCGGTGCCAGCGGGGATCGGCTTGTCGTTCTTGCCGGGCGCGGGGGTCGGCTCGGTGCCGGGCTTGGGCGGCTCCTGCTTCGCGGGGTCCTGCTTGGCCGGTGCGGGAGCTGGCTCGGTGCGGGGCTTGGGCGACTCCTGCTTGGTTGGCTCCACCACGACGGGCTTGGGGGCGGGCTTGGGCGCCGGGTCCTGCGCCGCGACCGGGGAGCAGGAGAACACCAGTGCACCGGCAACGGGGAGGAGGAGGATCGGGATGCGCATCGTGAGAACCTCTGGACAGCAGCTCAGTAGTTCGGGGCCAGGTTGTCCGCAACCTGCGTGAAGGAGCCCTTCACGGCGGGCAGCAGGCCGGCAAGGGCCCCCAGCAGGGTGACGCCCACCACCAGCCAGACCTCGCGGACCGAGAACACGGCCCACTCAAGGTAGACCCCGGTCATGTCCTCCACCAGACCCTGCAGCAGCAGGCAGGCCACGTGGCAGGCAATCACCCCCACCACCGAGCCCACGAACGACAGCATCGCGGCCTCGCCGACGATGATGGCACTGATCTGCAGCCTGCGGGCGCCCAGGGAACGCATGATGGCGATCTCCCGCCGACGCTCGTTCATCGTGTTGTAGATGGCCACGGCGATGGCGATGGCCGCCACCACCAGGACGAGCCATGCGATGACCGTGAGCGCGTCGGCGGCGTTGCCGACCTGTTGCAGGAAGCGCGGGATCACGTTGCCAGGCCAGCAGACCTGGGCATCGGGACGCGTGCCGAACTCCAGCCGCAGGAACTGCGCACCCATGTGGTCGAGCGGGTCGACGACGACGGCAGTGAGGCCGACCTGGTCGGCCCGCACGGGCAGTTCCTTCACGGCATCGGGGTTCTTGCCGCGGGGCACCTCGACCTTGAAGAGCCCGCCCTCGTGGCCGTCCACCAGCAGGTGGGTTGCGAGCGGCAGGAACACCGTGGTGTCGAGCGGCGAATTGGTGGGCGCGAGGATGCCCGTGACACGGCACGTCGCCTCGGGGTGCTCGTGGAAGTCGAACTCGCCGTACTTGCCGTGCACGGGCACGATCTCGGACCCGACCGTGAGACCGAGGGTGCGCGCGACGCGCGAGCCGACGACCGCCTGCTTCCACGACGGCTGGAACGACGGCTTCGGCGGTACGGGCTGGGACTTGGTGCGCTTGGCCGACTCGTGCGCGGCGAGCTGCTCGGCGACGACCCACAGCTCGTCCCACGTGAAGCTCCACGGGCCACCCTGGTCGAACTGCAGCGGCTGCCCGCTGCGCTCGAACTTGGTGAACATCTCGTCGATGGTGCCGACCACCGGGAACGAGTACTTGCTGATGGAGTCGCCGCGCGCCTGCGGGATCGCGTGCCGCACCGCGGACCGACGGCCGACGCGCCCCTCGCGCAGGTCCTTGCACACGCCGAGCGGGATCAGGCCGGGTGCATCGCCCACGTTGAGGATGGCGTTGAGCACCACCTCCAGTTGCGAGGCGTCCTTGGGCCCGACCACGGCCTGGTAGCCGCTGATCGAGCCCTCGAACCGCTGCCGCGTCTGCTCGGCCATGATCATGATCGCGGCATAGAGCCCGGCGGCCACGGCGATCGAGAGGGTGGTGAGCGTCGACGAAACCTTGCGGATGGCAAGGTTGCGCAGGCTGATGGAGGCGAGGTTCAAGCAGGCCTCCGCAGCGTGGCGAGGTCCACGGTGCGCTGCATGCGCTTCGCGGACTCGGGGTCGTGCGTCACCATGACCACGGTCTTGCCACCCTCGGCAGCGAGCTCGAGCAGCAGGTCGAGCACCACCCCGCCCGTCTCGCGGTCCTGGTTGCCGAGCGGCTCGTCCATCAGCACGACCTCGGGGTCGTTGACCAGCGCGCGGCAGATGGCCACCCGCTGCACCTGGCCGACGGACAACTGGCTCGGACGGTGGTGCATCCGGTCCCCGAGCCCCACGCGCGCCAGCAGGTCCTCGGCGCGGTGGCGGGCGGCACTGCCGGCACCGCGGCCGAACAGCGCGCCCAGCAGCACGTTCTCCAGCGCACTGAAGGGCTGCAGCAGGTTGAAGGTCTGGTAGACCATCCCGATGTGGCGGCCGCGGAAGCGGTCGCACGCGGACTCACCGAGCTGGTCGATGCGTGCACCGGCCACCGTGACCTCGCCTGCGTCCGGGTGCAGGATGCCGGCGAGGATGTGGAGCAGCGTGGTCTTGCCGGTGCCGCTGCGGCCGACGAGGGCGACCTGTTCGCCCTGGGCCACGTCGAGGGCGTCGACCTGGCACGCGAGCACGCACGAGGTGCCGCTGCCGTAGGTCTTGGTGACGTTGCGCAGTCGGATCATCGGGGGGCGGAGGGTACGGGAAACGCAGGTGCGATTCAGTGCACGAGCAGCCCGGCTGCGAACTCCAGTTCGCGCACGAGCCTTGCTGCGAGCGGCTCGGTGCCGCCGAGGGCCCCGAGCACGGGCCATGTGTAGGTCTCGACCTCCAGCAGGGGCAAGGGCGGCTCCAGGCCGCGCAGGCACCGTTCCACCTCGCCCCGGGTCGAGCCGAACGGGCCGTCGAGGTCCCAGTAGAGCGGCACGTGGAAATGCGTCCGGACCCTGCCGCCCGAACGGAATGCCGCCTGCCGTGCCCGCACCTCCTGCAGGTCCAGCGCCCGCGTGCCGTCCGCCGCCACCGTCTGGTGCAGCCAGCGCGGCTCGTCGAAGGCCAGCAGCGCGTCGAGGCCGGCAGGGTCGCGCACCTCGAGACAACTGCTCACCTGCACCTTGGGCACCTCGATGCGGCGGGCGCGCAGGTCGGCGAGGGCCGCGAGCGGGTCCTCACCCACCACGAACAGGTGGCACAGGTCGACGCACACCCCGAGGTGGCGGCGCAGCACGTCATGCGGGACCGTGACCCATGCGCCTTCCTCGAACACCCATTCCTCGAGGAACCGAGCGGCCTGCGCCACGGTCTCCAGCAGGCAGAACGGTTCCGGCTCCAGTGCCAGCACGCAGCGCACCCCCGTGCGCTCCTCGACCCCTGCGAGCATGCTGGCTGCACGCGCGAGGTTGCGTGCCATCACGCGCAGGTCGGCTGGCTCGTCGCCTGGCGCTCGATGGCCCAGCGGCAACGTGGACAAGGGCAGTACCGCGCCGCGCGGGGCGAGCTGCGCGCCTGCCTCCGCGCAGTCGCGCGTGTAGACGAGCCGCTCCTCGCTCGCCCAGTCAGGCGCGTACACCGCTGCCTTCACCACGTCGGCATGGAAGGCACCGTGCGGGAAGACGTTGAGCGTCCACAGCTGGGTGCCGTGCTCTTCGAGCGCGCGGGCAACGCGGTCGCGGGCTGCAGCGTCCCCGGCAAGTTGTGCTGCCATCCCCGCGTGCCACCATGCGCCGAGGCCGAAGGCGCGCCCGCGCGCCCTGGCCGCAGCAGCCACGGGTGCCGCATGGGTGCGCAGGTCCGCCAGCCACGCATCCAGTCCCATGGCCGGGTGGACGTTGCCGCAGTAGGTGAGCCGGACTGGATCCATCGCGTGCGCGGCAGGATAACCGTGCCATGCGCTTCGATCCGCCCCTGTGCGAGGGCATCCTCGTGCGCCGCCACAAGCGGTTCCTCGCGGACGTGGACCTCGCCGACGGCACCCGGGTCACGGCCCACTGCGCGAACAGCGGCTCGATGAAGGGCGTGGCGGTGCCGGGAAGCCGCGTGGCACTCTCCCACCACCCCGGCAAGGGCCGTGCGCTGGAGTGGAGCTGGGAGTTGGTGCGTCTCGGCAGGCACTGGGTCGGCGTGAACACCTCGCTGCCCAACCGGCTCGTCGAGGAGGCGCTGGAGCAGGGCCGCATCCCCGCGCTGGCGGGTTGGACCACGCTGCGACGCGAGGTCCCCTACGGCACCGGCAGCCGCATCGACCTGCTGCTGCAGGGCAACGGCCGCCCCGACGTGTACGTCGAGGTGAAGAACGTGACCATGACCGAGGGACCGGTGGCACGGTTCCCGGACTCCGTCACCACGCGCGGCCAGAAGCACCTGCGGGAACTCATGGCGGTCAAGGCAGCTGGCCACCGTGCAGCACTTGTGTTCTGGGTGTTCCGCGGCGACTGCACCGAGGTGCGGCCCGCCAGTGACATCGACCCGGAGTACGGCCGGCTGCTGCACGAGGCGGCGGGTGCAGGCGTGGAACTGGTCGCGGTGCGCGCGAAGGTCACCCTCGAAGGCGTCGAGGCCGACGGGCTGCTGCCCGTCGGGCTCTGACTCCGCAACCCGGCTGCGCGGCCAACGCCCCGGTCCCACCGGGCGACTGCGCGGGAGTGTATCGCTTCTGGACACCACTGTCGCTCTTCGCAGCGAGTCGCACCGATAGCTCTGCCATGCACATGGAGTCCTGCCATGGGGGAGTTCCTTCTTCTGCGGTTTGTTCCCGTCCGCACGCCGGCGAGCAGGGCATGGCCCTCGTGTTTGCCCTGCTGCTGGCCATCGTGGCGATGGGGATGTCCGTCTCCAGCCTCACCCTGACCAAGTCCCATCGCGACCTGACCAAGACCCGGTTCGCACAGGGCAGCCAGGCAGCGGAGTTCGCCCGCTCCGGACTGACCGAGGCCGTGGGTTGGTTCCGCCGCCAGACTGCGCAACCTGTCACGGTCTTCAACCCGCGCTTGGACGAGACCAGCACCCCACCAGCCCTCGACACCATCGACCCACAGGTGGGATTGGTGCGTGAGTTCGAGATCAGCGGCTCCACGTGGGGACGTTACGAGGTCTGGAAGGAGTGGCCCGAGGACCCGGACGAGACCCGCAAGCTGTACCGGGATGCGCTCTGCTGCAGGGACATCTCGCAGGAGCGCGGCGAACTCACCCCTGGATCGGTCTGGCGCCTGCGCAGCGTCGGCTACGTGTTCCGCAGGATGGACCCGACCCAGGCCTTCGACCAGGGCGCCAACCACGTGATTGGCAAGGAGGTCGTGGAGATGGAGATCCGCCGCATGGCACTGCAACCACCGGGTCGCGCGGCCCTCAACGCAAGGACGGCAAGCACCTGCAGGATCCTCACCCGGGGCAGGGTCCTCGGTGGCACGACGGCAGGCGGTGTGTACGTCCGCGCCGGCACGGGCAACGTGACCGTCTCCGGCACCGGTGCCTCGGTGACCGGCGGCATCTCCTCCAGTGCCAGCTACGACGACAGCCTCAACGCGGTGTTCGGCGTGAACCTCGCCGAGTTGCAGGGCATGGCGGACGCGATCATCCTCGACCCTGACGAGTTCCCGAGCCCGCTGGTGAAGAACACGCTGGTCGTGGCCAACACCGACTTGGTGTTCACGCCCACCGCGCCACTCACCGGGACCGGGGTGCTGGTCGTCCAAGGCAATGTCACGATCCAGCCTGCGAGCAACTCGAGCTTCTCGGGCCTGCTCTACGTGAACGGCAACCTCGTGCTGCGGGAACCGTCGGAACTGCAGGGGACCGTGGTGGTCACCGGGTCGGTCACGGTCCAAGGAGCCAGCGACTTCGCCACCATCGCATTCGACGAGGGCGTGCTCAACCGCTTGCGGCAGACCATCGGCACCTACCGCCAATCCACGGCAACCACCCGCCCAAACTGGGGCGACCAGCGCTGACCCCCTACTGGGCCCTGTAGTCCCCCGGACGACCCCACCTGCCGGAGATCCCTCCCGGGGATTTCCCATGCACGGGAACGCAGGAGAAATGGGCCGAAATCCGATGAAGACCTGACATTTCCTTCAGGTGATCCCATGCGACCGTCCTACACGCCTCCTGCGGATTCTTGTACCAACCGACCTTGCGCACCGGCCACCCGGACGAGGAGTGGGATGCAAGGGTTCTCGCTGGTCGAACTGATGCTGGCACTGGCGATCCTTGCCATGGTCGCATCGTTGCTGCTCGGCACCGTCAGCTTGCAGTTGAAGAACACGCTTACCGAGAAGGAGCGACTGTTCGCGTTCAGCAAGGCCCAGGCGATCCTCGCGGAAGTGCAGAGCCACGTCGACCGCGGCACCGGCCGTGACCCGGACGACCTCGATGGGCTGGACGACGGCATCACCACGAAGCCAACCCTCACCATTGCGGTGGATGTTCGCGGCAAGCTCGTCTCCCCCGACCACGAACTCTCCAAGAACGTGCGCCGCGGCAACGAGTGGGTGTGGTCGCGTCGTATCAGCGTCCAGCCGCTCCCCGGCATGGACAACCGCAACGTTCGCTACGTGACCGTAAGGATCTTCCGCAAGGACACGAGCGGTGTGGCGCGGGAGGCAGCCAACCTCTCTGCCATCGTCAACTCACCGGCAACTGCATTCCCCACCACACAGGTCTTCGACCTGTACCTGATCGCCGTCGAGAACATCCCCGGGTGGTGGGTGTTCATGGACTCCATCAAGCCGTTCGTGGGCTCCACCATCACGGACCTGGAGACCCGGAACCCCGGGCTGGAGATCCGAGCCCACTGGATCACGAAGGCGAGCTTTGGCCGCAACCCCACCTACCGTCCCCGGATCAACGAGACCGTGGACAGCCTGCAGCCGATCCCGGACGTCTACTTCTACCCTGGGCGCATGCCTGCTGGATCTGCCTCGACCCACTACTACGTGCCGAGCAGCATCCGCGGCCGGGTCTCCCAGGACGGAACGGAACGCAACGGGTTCGACGACAACACCAACCCGCACCCCTACGCACTTGCGGACTGGTTCAACCATGCGATGCGGCACCCCGAGGAACTTGCCCTCTGGCAGGCCCGGGTCGCTGCAGTCGAGCAGCGTGAACGGGAGATCCTCGCGGCCATGCAGAACGGCGATGAGCCACCGGCGCCGCTCGACGACATGTCGAAGGAACCCACGCTGCGACTGCTCCTTGAGGACCTCTGCACGAACCCGCAGAAGTACCGCAACGCACTGATCGTGAACCTGCACGGCGAACTGCTGCCGATGCCGGCACTACGAAACTTCTCCGACGCGGCGAAGGACCCACTGCTGGCCCCCGAGGTCCGGGTCGTGACCCACAGCGAGCGGATCCGGACGAGGAGAGGCACCAGTGCATCGACCACCGATCCTGCGCGGTTCCGCGTGCACGCTTGGACCACGAATGTGGCACCGGGCCCGCAAGCAGTGCCGGCCATCGCTCTCGAGGTGATGGGAATGGACCTCACCAACCCTGCCACGCAGGCACCCGACCTGTTGCCGAACGTGCGGCTGCAGAACCTCCGCGGCGGAGTGCCGGTGGGTGGCGACAGTGCCTACTACCCGTTCTCAGGCGCGAAGCTGGACGGCGACCCCACCCTGCAGCCCGGCGAGATGAGCTACCGAGCGGAGTACGTCGACGGGGGCAACGGCAGCACGCCCTTCACCAGGATCCTGCTTCGCAACACGCCGTGCGTGGCGCCACTCGTGAACGGTCGCGGGCTCGCCAACGACGCGCGCTCGCTGCTCTACGGCATGGCCTACGTGCCGGGGCCCTGTTCGCCACGCCGCGACTTCTCGTACGACCTTTACGCGGCGCCAACGGGGTCGCGCCCGAAGAACACGGCGCGCTGGACGCTTGAGGTGCCAGCCGCGGCATTCGAGAACCAGTTGTTCGTGCACCCGCGGACCGGGCGCCACAACCCGCAGTCCGACGTGGTGCTGGCGGTGCGCACACGGATCTGGACCGGGCCTGATGCAGCGACTTCGGGCACGATGTGGCCACCGGAGGCCCGCAACGCCCCAGAGAACCTCACCACCACCTACACGTGGTGGTGTGACAACCTGCAGGACGTCCCATTCACCGAGCGGTCGCAGTTCCTGGGCGACCCGCGCCACTGCCCGTACGCAGACCTGATGCGCGCTTCGCAGACCGGGGACCCGGACCACCCAGCCCCGGCACCCGACTTCGCCGACGGTTACAACTGGTACTTCGACGCACTCAACAACACGAACGACGCGCGACCGGACAACCCCGGCCTCTCGACAGCAAGGCTCGCGAACAACTGGCGTGGCGTGGTGAGTTGCGACGTCCCTCGCTTCCTCGGGATGCTCCGCAAGGGCGTGGTGGACAGCAACTGCGTCTACACGACCCTCACGGGCTTCTCCTACTTCTACCTCGGGCTGGGATGCGACATCGGCTACGACGCCGCGAACGGCTACCCGAACTCCATCCCACTCGACCAGACACCCTACGGCAGCCCTGGCACAAGCGGGTTCGGCAACAACATCACTGGTGCTCGCACACTGGTCCGGGGCAACACCACCGGCAACACCTACTGGTGGGGCATGCCATGGCTCGGCGAGCTCTATCCAGATGCGGCTGCCTCGGCATGGTACGCCGAGGACGCCGAGGGCAACCCACGCGGCAACCTGGCTGCCGGTTCTGCGACCAACGCATTCCGCCACGTGGCGGCACAGACGGTCCACTCCGGCAGTTCCCGTGCAGGATACGGGACGCGCATGACCAACTCGCACCAGCGACTTGGTGACGAGGGTTGCACCTCCTTCTTCAACACGGGCACGACGACAAGCACGTTTCACCACCAGTACGCAGCAGGCACCGGCTCGGTAACCGGCTCAGGGACGCAGATCGCCAGCAACTACAACTTCAACATGCCCACGACGGCGCCCATCAGCCGTCCCTTCGGCATCGCAACCAACGCGAGCGGCACGGTGGGCAACGAGTTCTCACTGACTCCGTACAGCAGTGCGAGGTACACGTCGCAGATGCTGGGGACCTACTTCAACCACCCGAACGGCAACATCGGGTCCGGGCTGGTGCGACTCACGGCCCCGGGTGGAACGAGCTCTGCCTACATCACGGTGAACGGCATCGACCGCACCGTCGAGTCGGGCTCGACCTTCATTGCCCGCTACTCCATCCTGTCCCTTGTCCACTCGTTTTTCGAGGCAGGCAGGTCCGGCCTTGCCAACCGGATCCCACAACCTGCGCGTGTCGAGATACTGCACCCGACGGACATCTCGGAGTTGCTGGACCCGGACCAGATCACGATCAGCTTCGAGACCTCCTGGAAACGCTGGGACGGTCTCCCCTACACGACCACCAGCACTGCAACCGAGCAGGAGTCCCAGCTCGACTACCTGATCACGTACTCGAACGACGGCGGCACCACGTGGCGCAACGTCATCGACGACTCGGAAGCCGTACCCGGGGAACGGCCTGCATCCAACAACCTGCTGTTGCCCGACAGCGGCACCGGCCGGGAGACCTTCAGCTGGACGGTCCCCTCCGTGCAGTTCCCGCAGGGCAGCTACCAGCTGAGGGTGGACTGCTTCCGGCGTGGGGCCTCGCTGCACTACTCGTACCACAAGACCAAACTGTTCATCCGCCGCTGAGGAGACGCCATGACCAGCACACGAGAATCAGGTTTTGGCTTCGTCGAAATGGTGATCGCACTCGCGATCCTCGCATCCGTGGTGCTGTCGATCTCGAGCCTGATGCAGACAGGGGCGAGCGCGCAGGACCAGGGCAAGCGCATGCGCAGGCTCACGGAACTGTCACAAGAGGTCACGGACGAGGTGCGCTCGCGCATGCTGGCCTCGACGCGCGTGTACGGGAACGACGAGGGCGGCAACGCGATGATGATGATGCTCGACCTCTCCCACTCGCCCCAGCGGACCGGCGTCAGAAGGCTGCCGACCATCGACTTCGAGGGTTCCTTCCGCGAAGACCGCCCAGGTGACCTGCTCACCGGCAACACGTTGCTGTTCTCGTACCTCGCATGGCGCGACGAGTTCCAGTGCACGTCCGGCAAGCAGTACCTCGTCGACGTCTTCCGCGTCGTGCACCTCTATCTGAGTCCGGTCGGCACTGGCCCCTCGGAGCAGGAGCCCGGCGGACTCGACCTCGTGCGCTTCGTGAGCGAGCCGCTGATCGACGCGGACTCGGTCTACGCCATCACCGACCCCGTGGACCGTGCAGAGGTGCTGGTGCACCTTTGCAACGCGACACCGGACGTGAACGACGACACCAAGGACCCGGCCCATGTGGTGTGGCACCGCAACGTGGAGGTGAACACGCCGGGTGCGCTGAAGCAGATCGACCGGACGAGCGGCGTCCTCAGCGAGAGCGTGATCCCCGGCACCGGACGGCCGTCGGTCTGGAGGATCCTGACCGGGCGGGAGGGGGCGGTTTGCCTGCTCGCCCTCCGCAGGGCCTCGGTGGCATCCAACTTCGACTCCTTTGCCGGGTCCGAGGGCCGTCTGGGCCTGCTCGACCTGCAGCAGGGCTTTCCCCACGGGTTCGAGGTCCAGGTGGTGGGACCCACCTCAGCCCGCAAGGTCCTCGTGCGCCTCGTCCTGGTCGAGACCAGCCGCGGTGGCCTGCCGGTCTGGAACGAGTTCCAGACCATCCTGCCGGCCCACTCGCGGTAACCCGGCCCAACGGGGCCCCGACCTCGGGCAAGGCAGGCGGGCCGGGGTGCCGCCCTCAGGGCACGAGCAGTTGGCCGAGAACAAACAGCTGCCCAGAAACGAACACGCCCGCGTTGCCGCGGGCGGTTGCCGTTCGTCTCCCCCGGAACCTGCGGCCGCGAGGCCACGTGGACCGAAGGATGCTTCCGACTCAACCTGACCCTCCGTGCACCCGGGGAGCCCCGGGCTGGGGAGGGATACTGGAGCGGGCGAAGAGACTTGAACTCTCGACCCTCACGTTGGCAACGTGATGCTCTACCACTGAGCTACGCCCGCATCCTGGTTGTCGGAGAAAGAACGGCCGTCCGACGGTTGAACCGGCGAACGAGGGCGCAAATCTGTAGACATCTCGGCACCCCAAGTCAAGAGCACTGTAGCCCATGAACCCACCGGCGGACGCCTCGGTCTCGACCCTAACGGCCCTGATGGTCCGGTCGGCCCGGCGGCATGGACCGAGGGTGTTCCTGCCGCGCCGCAGCGCCCGGGGCGGGGACCCCGTCACGTTTGCGGACCTCGACGCGCAGGCAGGTCTGGTGACTGCTGCCCTGCACGCCTTCGGCATCCGCCACGGCGACCGGGTCGGGCTGCTGGCAGAGAACCGGTGTGAGTGGCTGGTGGCCGACCTCGGCATCGCAGGGCTGGGAGCCGTCGACGTGCCACGCGGTGCCGACACCACCCCCGTGGAGATGGCGTTCCTCATGCGTCACTCCGGGTGCAAGGCTGCCTTCGTCGAGGACGACAAGGTGGCCGAGGCCCTGGTGGCACGGCGTGCCGAGATGCCGGAGCTGCGCCTGCTGTTCAGCCTCTCCGAGGCGACCCGCGTTGCAGGAGTGCTGCCGCTGGCCGAGCTGCTCGAGCACGGGCGCAAGGCAATGGCATCAGACCCCGGGCTGGTCGAGCGACTGCGCGAGCGCGTGCAGCCGACGGACTTGCTCACGATCGTCTACACGAGCGGCACGACGGCGGACCCGAAGGGTGTGATGCTCACTCACGCCAACGTGACGTCCAACGTGGCACACACGCTCGCGGTGCTCCGGTTCGACGAACACGACTCGTTCCTCTCGGTGCTGCCCGCGTGGCACATGTACGAACGGTTGATGGACTACCTCGCGATGTCCATCGGTGCCCAGCTCGTCTACACCGACCGGCGCCGCATCAAGGAGGACCTGCGTTCTGTGGGCCCCACCGTGTTTGCCGCAGTGCCTCGCATCTGGGAGATGCTGCACGACGGCATCGTCGACGCGGCACACAAGCAGGCCGGCTGGCGCGGCGCACTGTTGCGCGGCGTGCTCTCGCTCGCGCGGGCGATGGGCGCCCGTCGTGCGACCCTCGTGCAGCGGCTGCTGCACCGGCTGGCGTGTGCCACGGTGCACAAGAAGGTGCATGCGATGCTGGGCGGCAGGCTGCGGGTGGCGGTGAGCGGCGGTGGCTCGCTGCCGCGCCACGTGGACGAGTGCCTGCTGGGCCTTGGCATCCCGATCCTCAACGGCTACGGGCTCACGGAGACGAGTCCGGTGGCCTCCGTGCGCCGGCCCGAGGCAAACGGTCCAGGTCACATCGGACTGCCGATCCCCCATACCCGCATCGTCGCGCGCGACCCGCAGGGCAACGACCTGCCGCCCGGCCAGACAGGCGTGCTGTGGATCCACGGGCCACAGGTCATGCAGGGCTACTACGCCAACCCGACCAAGACCGCAGAGGCCCTGGACGCGAACCACTGGTTCTGCTCCGGTGACCTCGGCCACGTGGATGCCGACGGCACCGTGTGGATCACGGGACGGGCGAAGGACACGATCGTCCTCGCGGGTGGCGAGAACGTCGAGCCCGAGCGCGTCGAGGCCGTGGTCAAGACGTCGCCGCTGGTCGAGCAGGCCGTCGTCGTGGGCCAGGACCAGAAGGCCCTTGGTGTGCTGCTGGTGCCGCGCTTCGAGCTGCTGGAGACCAAGGTGGCGCGCGAGGAGTGGGGCGCAGAGGGTGGCGTGCTCACCGGCACACGGGTGCGCGAGCTGTTCCGCGCAGAGCTCGACCGACTGGTCACGCGCGACAACGGGTGCCGCGCGTGCGAGCACATCGGGCCGTTCCGCGTGCTGGACCAGGCCCTCACGGTCGAGAACGGCATGCTCACGCAGACGCTCAAGGTGAAGCGCCACGAGGTGCAGAAGCAGCTCGGTCCCGTGCTCCGTTCGATGTTCGACTGAGCCTGCTCAGCCGAGGCGCAACGCAAGCGGCCGGGACAGGCCGTCCGGCACGGGCGGCCCCATGTGCCGCAGGCAGTGCTGCAACAGGCGGATCGACCCATCGACGGCATCCTCGAGGTCGAAGCCGGTGGCAAGCCGACCTGCGACGAAGCTCGCCAGCGCGCAGCCGGTGCCGTGGACTGGCCCCACCTGCTGCCGCGGGTGCGACCACGCGCGCACACCGCCTTGCGAGTGCAACACGTCGGTGAGCTCTGCTGCCTCGCCGTGGCCGCCCTTGACCAGCACGGCGCCGACACCCTCTGACAACAGTTCTGCGGCATCGACTGCGCCGAGACGGGCCAGTTCGGGCAGGTTGGGCAGTGCGAGTGCCGCCATCGGCAGGAGGCTCTCGCGGTACGCGACGGCAAGGTCACCGGCTGCATGCCAGCCGCCTGCCGTGGCGGACATGACCGGGTCCACCACCAGCGGCACCCCCGGGCCGAGCACTCGGAGGGCCTGCGCGAGGACTCGCACCTGTGCAGCACTGCCGAGCAACCCTGTCTTGACCGCGTGCACGGGTCCGTCCTCGAGGACGGCGAGCAGTGCAGACTGCCAGTGGGCCACGGGAACGTCCTGCACGTCGCGCATGCCGCGCCGACTCTGGACGGTGAGCGTCATGGCCACGGGCATGGCATGGCAACCCACTGCCAGCAGGGCACGGGCGTCGGCTGAGATGCCGGCACCACCCGTGGGGTCGAGCCCACCGAGCACCAGCACTCGGGGCATCACTGGACCGGCACCTGCTGCTGGAGGATCACACGGTCGCCAAGCGTCACGCGCAGCTCGGCACTGCCGGCAACGACCGAAGTGTCGACGAGGAAACTGAGCTCGGCATCGCTCGCTGCGCGCAACGGCAGGATGCGGTTGCCGAGCACGGCAGTGGGCGTGCCACCCGCGAGACCGAAGCCGGCAATCGTGAGGGTGGTGCCGCGCACGACGACCGACGGTGCCGAACGCACGATCGGACGACGCAGGATGCGGTCCTGGACGATCGCGAGGTCGGCGGTGGTCACGAAGCCGTTGCCGTCCGGGTCGACGCCACTCGCAGGACCGCCCAGCTGGGCGCAAAGGCGCCTCATGTCGCTCACGGTCACGGCCCCGTCGCCGTCCGCGTCGCCGTCCACGTCGGGCACCCGGACACAGCTGACTGCCAGCCCCTGCACGAAGCTCGTCCCGGTGCGCGGGACGCGCTGCACGGTGCCGACCGCGGCCAGTTCCCAGGCCTCGTAGTCCGGGATGCTCACGGCGAACTGTGCTCCTGCAGGACACGAGGGACTTGCAACCACCTCGACCCACACCACGGCTTCCGCGCCGGGAGCAAGGGTCAGCGGGCTGGCCAGCACCACCTGCACCGTGGCGTTGTCGACGGGCACGGCAGCAGGTCCTGCGAGCAGTTGGTCCGCCCACGGGCCCGTTGCAGGGT
This sequence comes from Planctomycetota bacterium, assembly GCA_041178545.1. Classification (GTDB taxonomy): domain Bacteria; phylum Planctomycetota; class UBA1135; order UBA1135; family UBA2386; genus JBEATZ01. Next base: position 14,312 of record JBEGVB010000065.1, on the reverse strand, counting down.
CGTCGCGCCACAGCACGAGGTGCGCGAGGTGTTGCACGTTGTCGGCACTACCGCCCACGAAGAGCTGCAGCGAGCGCAGGCTCAGGGAGCGGGGCGACACGTTGCGCAGGGTGGCACCGAGCACACGGGTGGAACCGGCGGGCAGGAACACGGTCTCCGGGAGGGGCAGCGGTGGCAGCACCTGGACACCGCTGCCGAGGTCTGCCAGCAGGTCGACCATCGCGACCACGCCGTCCGCGCTGCCACGCATCGCCGTCTGGAACGAGCCGGCGGTCGTCGGCCAGTTGGCAGACCAAGTCGCGCCACCGCACACGAACATGCCGGGCACCGGGGCGCTCACGGCAAGCAGCAGGTCGACCTCGCTGCCACCGAGAAACGACAGCCACTGGAGCGGGTTCGCGGACGCGGGTTCGAGCACGACGGCAAAACCATCCGAGCTGCTGCCGCCGTACGTCGCGTTCGCACCGGACCCGGTCACCGGCAGGCCGCCGCCACTGTTGCCGACCGCCACCACGCGCCCGCTGGGGTCGACTGCAATGCCGTGCGCGGCGTCGTCTCCGCTGCCGCCGAGGTACGAGCTCCACAGCAGCTGGGTGGCGTTGGCGTCGAACCGCACCAGCACGGCATCCTGCCGGCCACCGTGCGTGGGCTGCACTGCGCCCCCGGTGGTCGGGAAGTTCGCGCTCTCGGACGAGCCTCCGACCCACAGTGACCCGTCCGCGGCAACCACCACGTCCTGGGCGGAGTCCGCGGCGAGACCGCCGAGGTAGGTGGACGCGCCGAGTGCGGTGCCGTTGGCGTTGAGCCGCGTGAGCACCATGTCGGTGCCGCCAGCGTTGCTGGGTCGGTAGGCCTGCAGCGAGGTCGGGTAGTTGGCGGACTGCGAACGGCCACACACGACTGCGTTGCCGGTTGTGTCGACCGCGATGCCGAGGAGCTGGTCAGGCAGGCCGCCCCCGAGGTAGGTGACGTACGTTGCGCTGCGCGCGTCGGGCGCGATGCGTGCGACGAACCCGTCGGTCTGCCCGGTGAGCGCGCCGCCGAGTCCTGGCTGGAACGCTCCGGGCGTGACAGGCAGGTCGGGCGACGCGGCCCAGCCCGCGACGAGTGCGTGACCGAGTGCGTCGACGGCCACGGCCTCGGCCACGTCGTCGAGGAAACCGCCCAGGTAGGTCGAGCCCACCAAGGTGCTGCCGCCAGTGCCGAGCCTCGCGACGAAGCCGTCGCCGACCTGCAGGAAGGAACTCGCACCGCGGTAGGCAGGCTGGAACGCACCTGCGGTGACCGGGAACGAGGTGGAGTTGGTGAAGCCAACGGCCACGATCCGTTGCTGGGCGTCGACGGCGATGCCGCGCACCTCCTCGGCGCCGCTGCCTCCCAGGTAGGTCGCGTGGAGCAAGGTCGTGCCGTCCTCGGCGAAGCACGCGACGAATCCGTCCTGTGAGCCGGTGCGCTGGAAGGCCCCCGTGGTCGTGGGGAAGTCGGAGGCGCTCGCCCAGCCGCCACAGAAGACGCCGACGCCGGGCACCCACTCGACGTCGTTGACCGCGTCGGAGGCACTGCCGCCGAGGAAGCTGCTCCACACGATGCCCGGGTCCACCACCAGCGGCAGTGCCGGGTCGACACCGACCGCTTCGAACCCGTAGCTGGTGGCGTCCAGGAGGCGGAACGTGCAGCGGACGGGCACGCGCCGAGTTCCCTGCTCTTGCCAGACCACCGGAGGCGGCTGGCGCAGCGAGAGCTGGCTGCCGTCGGTGAGCCTGACCTCGGTGCGGAGCGAACCGTCGGCCTCGACGGCGAGCGCGCCAGCTCCCTCGACGCACATGCGGAGGGTGCGCAGGTCCGCGCCAGGCGCCAGCAGCAGGTCGTACTCGATCGCTCCCTCGGCAGCGGGCATGGCGCGCAGCCTCATGCCGACTCCCGGCAGGACCTCGTCGAGGACGAGCACGCCATGGCCTCGCAGGCCCGTCGCATGACGACTGCGGTCGTCACCCACCAGGACGTGGTGGACCCCAGGCAGCGGCTGCTCGGTCCTGATCCGCTTTGCACTGCCGCCCTCGAGGCGCAACCGCACCACGGCGCCGCGGGACGTGCGTGCCGCGCCTGCCGCCGCGGACTCCCAGTGCTGCCAGCGCAGGGTGAACCCGTCGTCGTGCACCCACCCGTCCGCACCGCTGCCGCGCAGGGCATGACGGACAGCTGCATCCCACTGCCCCCCGTTGGGCAGGAAGCAGAGCGGCGCCCGCGGTGCGGCGGCGACTCCCGTCGGCTCACCCGGCACGGCCTTGCCCTGCGCCGCCGGGAGACCGGGGAGCAAGGCAGCTGCAGCCAGCGCCAGCAGGGTGGAGAGCAGGCCGGGGTTCATGCAGGGGTCACACAGTAGTCGGGTCGCGCTGGGCGGGAACGCCCCCGCGGGAGCGAAACTGCCTCAGGGAGGGACGGGCCCGGGCCAGGCGCCCGTGGCACCCGGCCAGGCCCCGACTCAGTCGTCGGTGTCACCGAGGAATCCCGGGTTGACGTCCATCACGTCCAGGGCCTTGCGGATGTTGCGGTCGAGCCGGCGCTCGAGGCGCATCAGGGTGCGGTGGTCGCCGTCGGGCAACCGGATGCTGCCGCCCGCCACCGAACCGTGGCCGCCACAGCTGCCCGGCTCGTCCCCAATCGCCTCGCGGATCAGTCGCCATGCGTCGGCGTAGGCGGGGTCGGTGCGGACCGAGACGAAGTAGGTGTTGTCGGCCATGCCGCCACAGAAGACGGCGCGCGCGCCCTGCATGCGGATCAGCAGGTCGGCCACCTCTGCAACCATCTCCGCACTGCGGGTGCGACCGATCGAGCACAGCACGAGGTCGCCGTAGATGCGCACCTTGGACAGTGCCGCCCGCAGCGTGACGTAGTAGGCCGGTGGCAGCCGAGGCCGGGTGATCGCCACCATCTTCTGGCGGTCGACGTGCGGCAGCAGGAAGTCGAAGGCTCGCAGGTCGAGGTCACTCACGTTGCGCGACAGGTCTGCTGTGTCCGTGCGCAGCCCGTAGGCAAGTGCCGTGGCGACCCGCCGCGAGGGCTGCACGCCGGCCTCCATGAGGTAGCTCGTCACCACCGTGCTGGTGGCACCGATGCCGATCCGCACGTCGTGGAACGGCACCTCGGGGTGCTGCTGGTTGGGATCGGCGCAGACGTGGTGGTCCACCACGATGTCGAGCTTCGTTCCCGTGGGCACCAACGTGTTGCCGAAGGCCGGCTGTGCGTCCACCAGCGCGATGCAGTCGTGGGCGGCGAAGTCCACGTCGGCAACGGCGGTGAGCGGGATCTCCAGCTCGCGAACCATTGCCTGGTTCTCGGCACGCAGGATCTGCCCCGTCATCGCGATCGTGCTGGGGATGCCTGCCACCTGCTCGGCGAGTTCGCAGAGCCCCATCGCACTGCCCAGGGAGTCCGGGTCCGGGTTGGTGTGCGTCATCACCAACAGCCGCTTGCGACCGCGCAGCAGTGCCAGGAGATCGCGCGTGCGGGCCGCCGCGTCGTAAACGGGCTGGCTTTCGGGGTGCGGGGCCGTGGGGTCCATCGCTGGGTGGTGTGCAGAGGCTACAGCCCGTGGCGGTCGAGGAAGGAGCGGGCACCCTGCATTTCACGGGGGTCGACGGAGGGGTCGAGCTCGAGCACCCATGGCATGGGTTGCGCCATGCGGGGCACCGCAGCAGCCAGCGCGGGCCAGTCGACCACGCCCGTGCCCGGCAGCAGCCCGAGCCCCTCCTCCGATGCGTCCGCCATGCTGCCTCCGCGGAGCCTCCGTGCAAACGTCTCGAGCCACTCGCCCTGGCTCTCGCCGAGCAACTGCTCGCGACGCGCGACCACCGCGGCGTCGTGCCAGTAGCCGAGGCCGAGACTCGACAGGTCCTCGAAGACCGCCTCCAGGCCGCTGCGGTCCGCCACGGTGCGCAGGTTGCGGCTCGTGGTCAGCGAGAACCTGAACTCAGGGTACCTGCGCACGACCGCGTGCAGGAAACGGCACACGCGGTCGAGGGCTGGGGCCAGCCCCGTCGCGCGCCGTGCGAGCAGGGCCTGGGCACGTTCCCTCGTCCAGCCTGCCGAGGGGTCCCCCAGGTCCTGGCGCTCGATCTCCCCCAGCACCGGGACCAGTCCCGGGGCGAGAACGACGTGCGGCGTGCCCAGGACCCGTGCAACCCGGACGGCCTCGGCGACCGCGGCAAACGCGACCTGCTGCTCGCCTTCGTTGGCGGAGCCTGCGCCCCCGGTTGCGTCGACCTCGGCCAACGCAGAGCCTGCGCGGACGACCGGAAATGCCACGGGAAGGTCCGATGCCACCTCGCGCAGGGCAGCCCAGTCCATGGTGCGCGCAGCTGGCGCCGCCCCGAGGCCACGGAACTCGCGTTCCAACAACCAGACGAGGAGGCTGCGTGGGTCGTGCGGTGCGTGCACCGAGGCCCACGCTGCACCGAGATGTCGAGCGACCGGCATGAGAGGGGACCGGCGCAAACCGGCCGGCATCTGATAGCTTGGGGTGGCCTCGGCCGGACTGCAACGGCTCCAGAGCAGTTCCGCCCCTGCACCGCACCATGACCCGCCTGCTGCCACTGTTGTTCTCCAGCGCACTCGCCCTCGCGTCGGTCCTCGACGCGCAGGACCGCCGTGTGGAACAGGACCCACTCGCACGGGCCTTCCAGGACCTCTCGCTGCGTCTCGAGCGGATGGACCGCTACCTGGAGCGCCTGCAGTCACCCGAGGCACGCGCTGCGCAGGAGGCGAAGATCCGCGAGCTGCAGAACGAGCTGCAGAGCCTCGAGCGCAAGCACCGGGAGGTCGAGTCCCTTGCCGCAGCGGAGAAGAAGTCTGCGTCCGAACTGGCGACCCACCTCCGCATGAAGCTCGACGCAACGGCCGCAGACCTGGGCAAGGAGCGTCAGGAGCTCGCAAGGTCGAAGGCGAGCGCCGACAGCCTGAAGCAGGGCCAACAGGAGCTGCAGCAGAAGTTGCAAGGCACCCAGGAACGCTCGAAGGCGGAACTCGCAGCCCGCGACAAGGAACTCGCGGGACTCAAGGCCCGCCTGAAGGAGGTTGCGGAGGAGGCCAAGGCAGGTCTGGCAGCGCGAGAGAAGGAACTCGAGACCCTGCGCAAGATGGCCGAGTCCGAGCGGGTCGAGCAGCAGAAGATGCTCGCCGAGGCCACGGCAGGCCTGCGGGCGCGCAACAAGGAGTTCGAGGTCATGGAGGCAAGGTCCGCGGAGGCGCAGCAGCGTCTCACCCAGCGGGTCGCCCAGCTCGAGGCCCAGATCGCCACGGAGCGCAAGGAGACCGAGGAGTCCCTCGCGGCCAAGGACGCTGCCGTTGCCCAGGTGCAGAAGCAGCTGGGCGAGCTCCGGGTTGCGATGGAACAGCAGGTCGCCCGCATGCAGGCAGAGCGCCAGGGCGAGGTGGCCAACCTGCGGGCTGCACAGGAGAAGGAACTCGCCTCACTGCGGGCTGCACACGAGAAGGAGGCGGCTGCACAGGCTGCTGCGCGCGAGCGCGAGCTCGCATCGACTCGCGAGGGCGCCCAGCGGGAACTGGCTGCGGCCCGGGAGGCAGCGCAGAAGGAGCTGGCGACTGCACGGGAGGCGCACGCACGCGACATGGCCAAGCTGAGGTCGGACCTGGAGGCTGCAGCTGGCAGGACCATGGCGCGGATCGCGGAACTGGAGAAGGAGATGGGTGCGGTCACGCGCGGTACCGAGGAGAAGGCAGCCGCGCTGCGCGCCGAGCGCGACGCCCTCGCGAAGAAGCTTGCCGACACGGAGCAGTCCTTGGCCCGCGCCGCGGCAGCAGCCGCGGAACAACTGGCCGTGGCCCGTGCCGAGGCCGAGAGCCTTCGGGCCGCCGCGAGGACCCAGACTCAGGCGGCGGATTTCGAACGGCGGGTGGCAGAGTTGAGGGCCCGCATCGCGCAGGCCCGCAAGACACTCGCCGACATCCGCGCGCGTCAGCGCAACACCGACTGACGGCGGACCAGGGGGTCCGCTCGGTTCAGGCGAAGCCTTCCAACAGGACCTGCAGGCGCCGCACCGCGCGTAGGTAGATCGAGCGCACGGTGACCTCCTTGTCGTAGCCGAGCTCTGCCGCCACCTCGACGAACGGGCGGCCCTGGAACAACCGCAGTTCGATGACGCGACGGTGCTTGTCGCCAAGCTCCTCGAGCGCTGCAACCAACCGTTCCTGCAGTTCCTTGTGGCGCAGGATCATGCTCTGACGCTCCACCTTCGGGTCCGCGAAGTGGTCCGGCCCGCCGGTCTCGTCGAACTCGCTGAGGTGGCGCGCCTTGCCCTTGCCTCGCTTGTCGGCGCGGGCCCGTCGCCACAGGTCGCCCAGCTTGCGATGGGCCACCGTCCGCACCCACCCGCTGAACGATGCACCGGGCTCGACGACGAACTCGTCGAGGTCCTTGAACACCTGCAGCAGCACGTCCTGTTGCAGGTCCTCGAGGCTGCGGTCCGGGGGCAGGTTGGTGCCCATCGTCGCGGCATGCACCCAGTCGCGGATGCGCGCCTCGAGATTGACCCACGAGGTGCCGTTGTCGTCACCAGCCTGCGCGGCCTGCACGTGACGCAGCGTGGAAGAGAGCGGCTCGATCGGTTGGTCCGGTTCGCCTGGGTGCACGCATGGAGCATACGGTGCCGCATCCGACCGGTGCACGGGTGCTTCCACGCAGTGGGCTGGTTCCGTAGCCTGACGCCATGGCTGAACTGGTTCGCCTCGGCATCGTCGACATGGGGTCGAACGCCATCCGCATGATGGTCGTCGAGGTGGCGCCCGGGAGGGCGGTCCCGGCTCAGCTGGAGAACCAGCGGCTGCCCGTGCGCCTCGGGCGCGACGTGTTCCACGGCGGCAAGGTCCCCGAACCGACGCTGCGGGCGGTCGTCGACGCGTTCAAGCGGTTCCGGGCGGGCTGCGACCGCATGGGCGTGAAGCACATCCGTGCCGTGGCAACCAGCGCGATGCGCGACGCCCGCAACCGCGACGTGCTGATCGACCAGGTGCGCGAGGCCACGGGGATCGAGATCGAGGTGATCAGCGGCACCGAGGAGGCGTACCTGCTCGGGCTTGCGGTGCAGACCAAGGTGGACCTGCGCGAGGGACGCTCGTTGCTCGTCGACGTGGGAGGCGGCTCGGTCGAGGTGCTCCTGGTCGAGAAGGGCCAGGTGGTCAACGCCAGTTCCTACCGGCTCGGCGCGCTGCGGATGCTGCAGGCATTCAGCGCCAATGCCACCAATGGCGAGGGCTTCGTCGAACTGATGCAACGACACCTGCGCAGCCTGGAGCAGCGCATCGTCGGGCGGTTCGGCGACGGCCGCATCGACCGCTACGTGGCCACCGGCGGGAACATCGAGAGCCTCACCGACCTGTTGGCGACGCGCGGCGCAGTGCGCCGCGCCGAGGCCACCGAGTGCATCCTGCTCGACGACCTCCGCAAGGAGTGCACGGACCTCGCCATGCTCTCCTACGCGGAGCGCATGGAGCGGAAGGGCCTCAAACCGGACCGCGCCGACACGATCCTGCCTGCCGGCCTCGTCTACCAGCGCCTCGGGGAGATCGCAGGTGTCGACCGGATCCTCGTGCCCCGCGTGGGCATCAAGGAAGGCCTGCTCAAGGAGCTGGTCGAAGGCCACCTCGGCTCGTTCTCGGCCGCGGACCACGTCGACACCGTGCTCTCCGCGTGCCGGGCCATGGGCCAGAAGTACCACTACGAGTCCACGCACGCGGAGTCGGTCCTGTCCCTGGCGCGGCAGATCTTCGACCAGACCCACGAGCTGCACGGTCTCGACCCTCGCGCACGCGTGCTCCTGGATGCAGCGAGCCTGCTGCACGACATCGGCACGACGGTGAACAACGCCGGCCACCACAAGCACTCGCACTACCTGATCCGGTCCAGCGAGATCGTGGGACTCACCGAGGAGGAACAGGAGGTCGTGGCCCTGCTCGCGCGGTACCACCGCAAGGCTGCCCCGAGCCGGGAACACGAGGACTTCGCGGCCCTGCGCCGGAAGGACAGGCTGGTGGTCGAACGGCTTGCCGCGATCCTGCGCCTCGCAGACGCACTCGACCGCCAGCACGCTGGCGTGGTGCACTCGGTCGCGCTGCGCGCGAAGGAGGAGGTCCTCGAGCTGAAACCGGTCCTCGCCGAGGGACAGACGAGCCGCCTCACCCTGGAGAAGCGCGCCGTGGAGGAGAAGGGCGAGCTGTTCCTGCAGGTGTTCGGGAAGGCACCGCGGCTGCTCTCGCCGTGAGCTGGAGGTGTCGCCAAAATGGCATTCGATGCCACTTTGGCGCATCCGCACCTCCCCATGCGCCCGCTCGGTGATTCCCAAGTCGTTGGCTTACAACGCTTTGGATCTCTCGGCCGACTTTGGCAGTGCTGGCACGAGCCTTGCCCATGGCCGGACAACCAGGAGAACATGACATGAAGACCCAGCTTCCCAGAACCCAGTCCTTCGCCCCCGCCGACCCGTTCCGCTCGCTGTTCGACAGCTTCTTCAGCCCGGTGCTTGCGGACAGCCTGCCGCGCACCGAGCCCAGCCCACGGACCAACGTCGCGGAGACCGAGGCGGCCTACGTCATCGCACTCGAGGTGCCGGGGGTCGAGGAGCAGGACGTGCAGGTCGAGCTGCACGACTCCGAGCTCACCATCCGCGCCGAGCGCAAGGCAGAGACCGAGCAAGAGGGCCGGACCTGGCACCGCGTCGAGCAAGCCTACGGCAGCATGACGCGCACCATCCGCCTGCCGAAGGAGGTCGACCGCAGCGGCGTCGAGGCCGTGCTGCGCAAGGGCATCCTCACGGTCACCGTGCCGAAGGCTGCCGCCACGCGCCCCGCGCGCGTGCAGGTCCGCAGCGAGTGACGTGCACGGCGCTGGCGCGCGGTCGCGGAGGTTGGCCTTCGCGACCGCGCCACCCTAGCCTGCGCGCGTGATCACGGCCGTACAGCGCTGCACCTCTGCATCCGTCTCGGTGGACGGCATCGTCGTGGGATCCATCGGCAAGGGGCTGCTGCTGTTCGTTTGCGTGGAACATGGCGACACCGCAGCTGACGCGCGCGAGACGGTGCGCAAGCTGCTCGGGCTGCGCTGCTTCCCGGACCGGACACCCATGGACCTCAACGTGGCCCAGGTCGGCGGCTCCTGCCTCGTGGTCAGCCAGTTCACGCTCGCAGGCGAGCTGCGCCACGGCAACCGACCGGACTTCACCGCAGCGGCACCGCCGGACCACGCACGTGCGCTCTACGAGCAGGTGGCTTGCGAGATCGAGGCCGCAGGCGTGCCCACAGCCCGCGGCGTGTTCGGGGCGAAGATGCTCGTGCAGCTCGAGAACGACGGCCCGGTCACGCTGCTGATGCGGGTGCGGGACGGGAAGGTGCGCTCGTTGCGCGAAGACGGCACGGTCGCCCCGCCAACACAAGGCGGCTAGGCAAGACCGATCGCGTCGAGACCTTCCTCGTCGAACCCGAGGTAGTGCCCCAGCTCGTGGAAGAGGGTGATCCGGACCTGTTCGACGAGTTCCTCCTCGTCCACGGCAAAACGCTCGAGGTTGCGCTGGAACAGGTGGATGCGCGGGACTTGTGGTACCGAACCGCCGAGGTCCGAGCCCGGGTCGGCAAGACTCGGTCCCTCGAAGAGCCCCAGCAACTCCGGGTCCGCGACCTCGCCACCTTGTTCCAGCAATGCATCGGACGGCAGGTCCTGCACCACGATCGGCACGTGGTCGAGGTGGCGACGGAACTCGGTGGGCAGCATGGCAACGGCTTGCCGGACCTCACGGTCGAACTGGTCGCGTGTGAGACGGATCGGGGCAGGGTGACGGTCCGGGTCCATCGCAGCCGCTCGTGCAAGACTCTCATCGGCACCGGCTTGGTCACCTGCACGCTCCAGCAGGAGACCGTGGGCAACGTGTGCCTCGGCGCTTGGGTCGTCCCCACCGAGCGCAGCGTGCGAAGCAGCACGGGCCTCCTCGAAGCGCAGGGTGCGGAAGAGCAGCAGGGCGAGGCAGCCCCAGGCAGGGCTGCAGTCCGGGTCGTCCTTCAGGATCCCGCGGAGGATCCACTCGGACGACCCTGCATCGCCCTCGTACCATGCGGCATCCGAGGCGAGCAGCAGCAGGTCGACGCGCAACCCGTCGTCCTCAGCGCGCTCGGCTGCAGCCACGGCAAGCCGACGCGCCTCCGCATAACGACCCTCCGTGAAGGAAGCGCTGGCGCTCGCAAAGGGATCGGGTGCAGCGGGACCGCGCCCGTCGTGGAGAGGTTGGTCCATGGTGACGGTCTGCTTCCCTCGCACGAGGGCCTCCCTATCCTAGGACCTTCCCCGCACACGGCACCAGTCGGGTACGCACCCGGACGGAGCGACTGCCGTGGGCGCCGCCTCTACCTTCACCATCGGCTCGCAAAGAGCCTCGGACGAGCATGCACAGCATTCGCAAGATCCTGGTCCCCACGGACTTCTCGCCTGCGGCACTGAACGCGGCGCGGTTCGCACAGGAGATGGCTTCGGCCTTCCAGGCCAAGGTCCACATCCTGCACGTGGTGCCCGAAGCCTCCTACCCGATGCTCAACGTGGTGGAGATGCGGCACTTCCCGAACCTGCGCCACGAGCTGCACCGGCAGTGCGAGTCGAGCCTCAAGGAGCTCGCCAGCCAGCTCGGCAACCCGCCGGGCCTCGTGCTGGAGGTCCAGGACGGTGAGCCCCATGCAGTCATCCTCGATGCCATCCGCAAGCATGGCATCGACATGGTTGTCATGGGGACCCACGGCCACACGGGGATCAAGCACGCGGTGCTGGGCAGCACGGCCGAACGGGTGGTCCGCCTGGCGCCGTGCCCGGTGGTCACCCTCCATTCCTCGACCAAGTGACCTGCCCCACGGGCAGGAAGGAGAGTGCCATGCCCGACCTTCTCGAACCGCTCCGTTCCCACTGGCCCTTCCAGCGTGCCGTGTCCCGCGACCTGGACCAGATGATGCGCCGCCTCTTCGACGGCAAGCCCACCCGCGGCGAGTGGGTGCCCGACGTCGACATGGTGGAGAACAAGGACGGCTACGTCGTCCGCGCCGAGCTCCCCGGCATGAAGCCCGAGGAAGTGCACGTTTCCGTGAACGGTGACGTGATCACGATCTCAGGCGAGAAGCACAAGGAGGAGAAGCGGACCGAGGACAACTGGCAGGTCCTCGAGCGCTACAGCGGCTCGTTCACGCGTTCCTTCCGGTTCCCGACCGAGGTGAGGCAGGAGAGCGTGGATGCCGTGCTCAAGGACGGCGTTCTGACTGTCAACGTGGTCAAGGCCACGGAGTCGAAGTCTGCGAGCATCAAGGTGAAGGGGGCCTGAGCCCCCCGTGCCCACCGACCGCGCGCCGCGCCCGGTCGGTGGTGCAACCTCGGCTCAGATGCTGAGCAGGCCCTCGCGGATCGCGAGGCGCGCCATCTCGGCAGCCGAGTGGCAGTCGAGCTTGCGCTGCAGGTTCTCACGGTGCTTCTTCACCGTGCCCAGGGAGAGCTTGAGCAGGGCGGCAACCTCCTTGTTGGCCTTGCCGATCGCGAGCAGCTGGAACACCTCGCGCTCGCGCGGGGTCAGCACGGCTAGAGCACTGGTCTCGGCAACCGGCGCCTCGTCGCCGCGCAGGGCCTTGGCCATGATGCCACTGGCGACCTTGGGCGACAGGTAGGAGTCACCGCGACAGATGGACTCGATGGCGAGCGAGAGTTCCTCGGGCTCCGAGTCCTTGGACAGGTAGCCGTCGGCGCCTGCCTGCAGTGCCGTCTGCACGAACTTCTGTCCCTCGTGCTGCGAAGCCATGAGCACCTTCGTGCTGGGCGAGAGCTTCTTCAGCGGCGCGACGGCATCGAGGCCGCTGAGGCCCGGCATGGCGATGTCGAGGATGACGACATTGGGTCGCTTCTCCTTGACCAGGTCCATGCCCTTGCGGGCGTCGCTCGCGTCGCCGACGACACGGAAGTGCGGCACGCGCTCCAGCAGCGAGCGGAACGCGGCGCGGATGATTGCCTGGTCGTCGATCAGGCAGATGGTGATGGGTTGCTTCTCAAGCGTTGGCATGTTGGCTCCTTCTCGCGGTTTCCCAGTTCTCCGGCAGTGGAATGTCGACGTGGAAGCAGGCACCGGGACCGGGCCGCTCCACGAGGTTGATGGACCCGCCGTGGGACTCGACGACCTTGCGGCAGAGCGCCAGGCCGATGCCGGTGCCATCGTCCTTGGTCGTGCGGAACGGGCGGAAGATCTCGTCGCGCAGGCCCACGGGGACACCAGGGCCGTCGTCGGACACGTCCAGCACCAGCCGTCCTTCGCGGACGCGCACGGTGACCGTGACGCGCCCCTTGCCGCCGCAAGCCTCGCAACCGTTGCGCAGCAGGTTGACGATCACCTCGCTGAACAGCACGGGGTCGAGCTCAGCCTCGGGGATCACTCCCTCCACCTGGAGGTCGAACGCGGTCCCAGCGCACTGCGGCAACTTCTGGACCTGCTCGACCGACTCGCGGCAGAGGGTTGCAACGTCCACGGGCCGTCGGTGGAGCTGGAGCGGCTTCGCGAAGGAGAGCGTCTGGCTCAGGATGCGCTCGATGCGGTTGAGGCCGGTGAGGAGTTCTTCCACCAGCAGGTGGTCCTCGACCCCGATCTTCTCCCCCACGGCGCGGAGGGCCTGGCGCAGGCTGGTGATCGGGGTGCGCACCTCGTGGCTGATCACCGAGGCAGACTCCCCGAGCAAGGCGAGGTTGCGCAGCAGCTGCATCTCGTTGTTGCGTGCCTGGTCGCGCTCGCGGAGGAGTTGGACATGGCGCAACCCACGCGACACCGCGTCGAGCAGTCGGTCCTTGGTGACCGGCTTGCTCAGGTAGTCGAATGCACCGCTGCGGACGGCCTGCGAGGCGGTCTCGAGGTTCGGCTCGCCGGTGATGAGGATGACCGGCTCCTGGCAACCACGGGCGCGCACGACCTCGTCCAGGACGCGCATGCCAGAGACGTCGGGCATGACGATGTCGGTCACCAGGACCTCGAACCGGCCGGGCCACAGGTACGCCTCGACGTCCGCAAACCGCTCGCCGCGGGTGACCTGGTGGCCCTCCTTCTCGAGGAACCGCGCCAAGGTCTGGAGCAGGCGGGCTTCGTCGTCGAGGAGGATGATGTGGGCCATGGGATCCGGGAGGAAACGGACGCATTCTGGCGAATCGCCCGTGCGGAGGATCGGGGATTTTGTTCGTAGGCGAGGATCGCAGCCGTCCCCCGGGGCGCATTAGGATCGGTTTCTCACGCTGCGGTGTGCCGGAGGGCAAGCCAGCAAACGCCGCACGTCGTCGATCCCATGGACCCCAACCCCAAGCGCAGTCCTGCCGCACGGCCGGCCACGACCGTCGAGGCCATGGCGAGGGACCTCGAGGTCGTGCAAGGGTTTGCAGCTGCCCTCCTGCGACCGGGCATCTCCGTCGAGGAGTTGCTCTGGGACGTGACCAAGCAGGTCGTCGCCCGACTCGGCCTCGAGGACTGCGTGGTCTACCTGTTGGACGAGACCTCGGGAATGCTCGTGCAGCGAGCAGCGCACGGCCCGAAGAATCCCGAAGGCACCCTGATCCACGCACCGATCGCCATCCCGGTCGGCACCGGCATCGTGGGGAACGTTGCCGCCACGGGTCAGGTGCTGGTGGTCCCGGACACGCGCAAGGACCCGCGCTACATCGTCGACGACAGCACTCGCCTGTCCGAGCTTGCCGTCCCGATCGCACTGGACGGCAAGGTGATCGGCGTGCTCGACAGCGAGCACTCGGAAGCCGGCTTCTTCACCGACTGGCACCGTGAGTTGTTCCGCCTGGTGGCATTCCTGGTCGCAACCCGCATCGCGGCGATCCGCATGGAGCAGTTGCAGGCAACGGCTCTCGAGGAGCAGGCCAGGGCACGCGAGCTGCTGCAGAGCAGCACCGAACGCATCCGCGCGATCATCGACACCGCCACCGAGGGCATCGTGACCATTGACGCTCGGGGCACCGTCGAGAGCTTCAACGGCTCTGCCGAGCGGATGTTCGGGTACCGGGCAGGAGACGTGATCGGTCGCAACGTATCCATGCTCATGCCGATGCCCTTCCAGGGCGAGCACGACAGCTACCTCCAACGGTACCTGCGCACGGGGGAACGCCGGGTCATCGGCATCGGCCGTGAGGTGGTCGGCCTGCGGCGCAACGGCACGACCTTTCCCATCGACCTCTCCGTCGGCGAGGGCCGCATCGGCGAACGCGTGTTCTTCACCGCCATCATGCGCGACATCACGGAGCGCAA
>JBEGVB010000064.1:0-3576 GCA_041178545.1 Planctomycetota bacterium | reverse complement strand
TGGGTCAGCATGATCCAGTAGGCCTTCACGTGCGGGAAGTTGTCGAGCATCCGGCGGCCGACGGCGATCGACCGCTGGTCGTGGTGGCCCGTCGTCACGGGCCCGTAGTTCTCGTGGTCCGTGTGGTACGGCCAGAAGGCCAGCGGGATGTAGGCCATGAAACCGCCGCACTCGTCCTGCAACTCGCGCAACTTGACCAGGTGCGTCACGCGCTCGTCGGTGCGCTCGATGTGCCCGTAGAGCATGGTGGCATTCATCTTGAAGCCGTGCTTCTGCACCTTGCGCGCGGTGTCGAGCCAGCCCTGCGGCCCCTGCTTCTCGCGGAACACCGCCTTGTGCACGCGGTCCACCAGCACCTCGGCCCCGCCGCCGGGGCACGAGCCGAGCCCGGCCTCGCGCAGGTCCTCGAACACCTCGTCCTCGCTCTTGCCCGAGATCTTCAGGATGTGGTCGATCTCGACCATCGTGAAGGCCTTCACGTGGATGTCGGGCCGCGCACGCTTCGCCGCGCGCACCACGTCGAGGTAGTAGTCGTAGCCCATGCGCGGGTGGATGCCCGCGACCATGTGCACCTCCGTCACCGGGCGGTGCAACTGCTCGCGCACCTTCTCCTCGACCACCTCGGGCGTCATCAGGTAGCCGCGCTCCTCGCCTTCCTTCGCCGCGAAGGCGCAGAACTTGCACGAGTACTGGCAGATGTTGGTGTAGTTGACGTGCTGGTTGACGTTGTAGTAGGTGCGGCGGCCGTGCCGCGCCGTGCGCACGCGGTGGGCCATGAGGCCCACGGCTGCGAGGTGGGGCGTCTCGTAGAGGCGCACGCCGTCCTCGAAGGAGAGCCGCGTGCCGTTGCGGACCTTCTCGTCGATGTCGCCGAGGCCGGCGCTGGCGATGAGCTTGGTGGCGAGGGACTCGTCGAGGTGGGCGTGGGCCCAGGCGGTTCCGGTCTTCATGCGCGCACCTCGGAGGTGACGGCCTTCTTCTGCTGGACAGGGTTGCCGAACTTGTCGGTGGGAGGGGTCTCCACCGGCTGGTACATCATGTTGCGGCGCTGGGGCACGAAGCCTGCGTCCTTGATGTGGCGCTCGATCTCCGGGATCGAGGTGGGGTGGGTGCAGCCCGCGGAGCTGACCACGTTCTCCTCCAGCATCGCCGAGCCGAAGTCGTCGGCGCCCATGGCGAGCCCGGTCTGGCAGGTCTTCATGCCCTGCGTGACGAAGCTCGACTGCAGGTGCGGGACGTTCTGCAGGTACAGGCGCGCGAGGCTCAGGGTGCGCAGGTACTCGGCCACGGTGGCCTTCTGGCCGCCGCGCCCGGCGAGGAGCTGCGCGCCCATCGCGGTGTTCTCGGGCTGGAAGGTCCACGGGATGAACGCCGTGAACACGCCCACCTCGTCCTGCAGCTCGCGCACGCGCGTCATGTGCTCGATGCGCTCGGCGTCGCTCTCGACATGGCCGAACATCATCGTCGCGGTGCCCTTGCCGCCCATCCGGCCCCACTGGCGGAACACCTCGAGCCACTCCTCGGTGGTGGCCTTCTTGGGGGCGATCACCTTGCGCACGCGTTCCACGAGGATCTCGGCGCCGCCGCCGGGGATCGAGTCGAGGCCGCCTGCGCGCAGGTCGGTGAGCACGTCGCGCACGGGGCGCTTCTCCATCTTGCTGAGGTGGGTGACCTCGGGCGGGCTCATGCCGTGGATCCACACCTGCGGATAGCGCTGCTTCAGGTCCTGGAACAGCGACACGTACCAGTCGGTCTTGAGCTTGGGGTGGTGGCCGCCCTGCAGCAGCAGCTGGATGCCGCCCTTGGCGAGGAGATCCTCGACCTTCTGGTAGATGACCTCACGAGGCAGGACGTACGCCTCGGCATCCCCGGGGCTGCGGTAGAACGCGCAAAAACCGCAGTCCGTCACGCAGCCGTTGGTGGGGTTGAGGTTGCGGTCGACGATGTAGGTCACGCGCACCGCGCCGTCCGCGCCCGCGGGGTTGAGGCGCAAGCGCACTGCGTTGGCGAGCAGGCCCAGCGAGGGCTGGTCGAGGCCGCGGTACAGGACCTGGGCCTCGGCGGCCGCGAGGGTTCCGCCCTCGAGTGCCTTCTGGCTCAGGTCGTGGAGCAGGGTCGAGTCGGTTGCAGCAGGACTCATGGGGGCGCTCAGGTTAGGACGCGCGCCGCCCCGGTAGAAGGGAAGTCCTCTCGAAGCGACGCTCCAGGCGGCAACGCGCGCTGGGTCCGGGGATTTCGCGCCACCGACCTGCTGCAGTGGGGGCGGTGCAACGGGGGCGATCCCCCGCTGCGGTCAGAACCAGGGCTTCTTCTGCACCTGGTAGACCTGGACGAACTCGGCGTCGGACTTCGTCAGGTAGATGATGCCCTCGATCAGGCCAATCAGGCTGCCAAGGCCACAGGTCACGACGCTGATCACGATGCGGAGGATGCCGCCGGTGGTGTCGCCCAGCACGAAGCGGTGGATGCCGAGGCCGCCGATCAGGATGCCCATCACGCCGGCGAGGACGCGCTTGCTGTCTTCGGGGATCGGGGGAGGAGTGCTCATGGATTGGTTTCCTTGGGACGAGTGGGGAGACCGGAGCATCCGGAGCCGCGCAGGGACCTGCAACCTCGCGGGGCAGATTCGGCGCACAGTCTGGTCCGCCGGTCGGGGGTGTGGGACAGGTGGGGGGTGCGTGCTAGGGTTTCCCTGGGCGGCCGCCCGGTCTGCGGTGCCCCCGTCCCGCACCGGAAGGAAACACCATGCGCCTCCCAGCCCTGCTCGCCGTGGCATGCCTCGGCATCCCCCTCGTCGCCCAGTCCAGTCTCACGATCCCGGCCCCGTTCGCGACCACGGAGGCCACCAGCAGCTCGACCTACCCGTGGAACTACACCAACACCACGGGTGGGATGATCATCCAGCAGGTCTACGACAGCACCAACTTCACCGCGGCCTCGGTGAACTTCCCGGTGTTCATCACCCGGTTGCGCACGCGCGCCAACACCAATGCCACGTGCGCAGGCCGCGCGTACAACAACGCGACGGTCTCCCTGTCGACGGCTGCCGTCGACCACCTGGCCGTGACCAACAGCTTCGCGGGCAACCGCGGTGTCGACTTCGCGCAGGTCTACCAGGGCCCGGTGACGGTGCAGCCCATCGCGACAGGCACCACCCCCAACGCCTTCTACGTCGACATCGTCTTCACGACCCCGTTCCGGTACGACCCGGCAGCGGGTGACCTGATGGTGGAGATCACGCACGACGGCACCATCACCGGCGGTACGTCGGCCTCGGTCGACCTCGCGACCACCACCACGGCGCCCAACCTCTGCTCCCGTGTCTGGTCGATCACCAGTGCCACGGCCACCACGGCAGCCTCGGTCCAGCCCGAACTCGGCATGGTGATCCAGCTCGACTACACCCCCGTGACCGGCCTCTATGCCGGCTTCACGGCCAGTGCCACCCGCGGCGCCTCGCCCCTCACGGTCAACTTCACCGACAGCAGTTTCACCTCCACGCCAGGCGGCATCACGTCGTGGGCGTGGGACTTCAACGGCGACGGCACCACCGACTCGACCCTGCAGAACCCGACG
>JBEGVB010000063.1:0-10939 GCA_041178545.1 Planctomycetota bacterium | reverse complement strand
CCGAAGTAGACGAGGCTCGCGCTGCCCAGCTGCTTCACACCGCGCAGGCGCTGGAACTCCGCCGTGTCGACCAGCCGGATCTCCTCCGGGGTCAGTTCGATGTCGCCGTGGACCGGGTCGCGCAGGATCGTCAAGGTCTGCAGACGGTAGCGCCCGGACCTGCCGCGCTGAACGGCGCGCCTGCCCCGGCACACGGCCCCGTGAAAAAAACAGGACCGGGTGGCTGACCACCCGGTCCCGAGCACTTTCACGAAGGTCGGGGTTCGACGAGAACCCCGCAAGGAGGACCACACATGCACCCCTTTCGGGGCCGTCGCAGGACCACAACGACCTGCGACGGAGGAAGCTACCCCACGGATCCGGACGAGGCTGGATTGCGAGGACTTGCAGGCAGTGCGCGGGCGCCAAGGGGCCGTCCCATGGGGCACAGGGCCCGTGAAAAATCCGCCGGTCTCAGCGGCCCTTGCCGGGACCGCTGGCGAGCGTCACGCCGCCCACCACCACGACGTTGCGGACCGTGCGGGGGACGGCCGGGCGACCGCCGCTCTCCACCTGGAGGACCACGTCGACGAGCAGCGGCTCGGCGAACTGCTCCACGCACTCTGCACCTGGCTGCATGGGCGTGAATCGCACGGCTGGCTTCACGCGCACCTGCCACGGGCCATCGTCCGGCGGGACGATGCGCAGGGCAGGCAGGTCCTTGGTGTCATTGGGGCGCATGACCATGGGCTCGTCCATGGACCAGGGCAACGAGGGCAGTTCCATCGTCACGCCCCAACGCCCGCCCGCGACGACGGCGATCTGCGGCTTGCCGGTGCCGGGGACGGCGAGCGAGAAGCGGCCGTCGGCACCGGTGCGCGCGATGGTGTTGCCACGCGAGGCGAGTTCGGGCGGCAACAGCCACGCGGAGTCGAGTTGCCGCGTCGCGGCCTCGGAACCGCGCCATGCCTGCACCCGCGCACCCGCGAGCGGCGCACCGTTCGGGTCGACCAGCATGCCCTCGACGTGTTCGCCGCCCACCATGGGCACGACCACCTGGCTGCGCACGCCCTTGAGCTCGACGCGCGCAACCTGCGGCTGCGAGGCATGCGGGTGGACGACCACTGCATCGAGGGTCGCGCCGCGCGGGAGGCCTGCGAGTTCGACGTTGCCCGAGGCGTCGAGCGGCTTCATGCCGCTCACGACCGGCAGGAAGAACGGGTACTCCAGCACCGTCGTGTCGCCACCGGCAGCCACCGGCATGACGGCCACCGCGCCGCCGCTGCCGTCGAGACCGACGGCGCTGACGGTGACGTTGAGCGTGGCACCGGGGCGCAGCACGAACAGTTCCTCTGGCTCGGCAGGCCCGGCCACCACGCCGATGCCGGTGCCCAACGGGTCCTCGACAGGGTCGATGGACTGGCCGGGCACGGGGTAGCGGTCGACGAAGCGCGCGTTGGAGGACTTGCCCGGGGCCTGCACCACGAGCGGGATGCCGGAACCACCCGGGGTCTCGATGCGGAAGCGACCTTCCTCGTCGGTGCGCACGAACACCATCGACTCGCGTTCGCCCACGCCGCTCCAGAGGGTCGCGCCCGGCACGGGCAGCCCACGGTCGTCGATCACGCGGCCGCGGATGACCGCCGGGTCCTCGCAGTCGACACCGACCAGTTCCTTGGACGAGTTGCGGAAGGAGCGCCGCCACAGCACCGTCCCGTCGGTGCGCACCACGCGCACGAGCTGGAACCCGCGCGTGCTGGTCGACTGCAGCCAGCCCGTGCCGATGCCGGCCACCACCGAGACCTCGGCAGGCAGCAACTCGCCACGGCTGCGCACCTCGAGGGGCGCCACCGGTGCCGGCGGGACCACGCGGCCGCGCCGCACCACTTCCACCACCACACGCGGTCCGGCAAAGGTGGTGTCGGGTCGACGCGGCAGTTCACCCACGGGCTCGCGCGGGCGAACGAAGGGGTCGGTGCTGCCGCCCTGGCGAGGCAACGGCACGTTGCCCTCGCCGAGGGAACTCCAGAGGAGCCAGGCCACGGCGCCCAGTGAGGCGATCAGCAGGGTCGTTGTGGCGGCGCGCATGAGATTCGCGGGCGGGAGTTTAGTCTGGTTGCCGTCCCAGTGCCCGTGCCCATCCGTGTCGCAGTCGACTACCGCCCTGCCGTGCTGGGATCCTCCGGCATCGGCCGGTCCGTCCGCGAACTGGCCCGGTTCCTCGCCGCAGACCCGCAGCTGGACCTGCGGCTCTTCGCGCACAGCCTGGCCCCCGCCGGCCGCAGGGTGACGGTGCCAGCGGGCGCACGGCTCCACCGGTGGCCGGTGCCAGGTCGCTGCCTCGGTGCGCTTGCCAGCCTCGGCATCGATGCCCCGCGCCTCGCAGGCGGCGCAACGGTGTTCCACTGGACCGACTACGTGCATCCGCCGGTGGGGAAGCTCGCACGGGTGGTGCTGACCGTGCACGACCTGGCGTTCGCGCGCGAACCTGCCTGGTTCGGGCGGGAACAGGCGGAGTTGCTCCTCGCGCGGACCCGCACCGCAGCGCGCCGCGCCGACGTGGTGGTCGTGCCCACGCATGCCACGGCCGCGGACGCGCAGCGGTGGCTGGAACCGAGGAGGCTGGAGGTGGTGCCGTTCGGGGTCGACCACGCGGAGGCCCCTGTGGAGCGGGTCGCGACCGTGCCACCGGTGGGGCCGTACGGCATCTGCATCGGCACGGTGGAGCCGCGCAAGAACCACGCACGGCTGCTGGCTGCTTGGCAGCGACTGCCGGCACCGCGCCCGCGCCTCGTCGTCGTCGGCAGGCGCGGCTGGGAGTGCGAGGGCACGGTGGCTGCCCTGGAGGCCGCGCAACGCGAGGGCTGGCTGGAGTGGCGCGAGCACGCGAGCGATGCCGAGGTGGCTGGGCTGCTGCACGGAGCACGGGTGTGCGTGTACCCGTCGCTGTGGGAGGGCTTCGGCTTCCCGCCGCTCGAGGCCATGCGCGCAGGCGTGCCCGTCGTGTGCGGGACGTGCGACGCGCTGCGCGAGAACTGCTCCGGTGCCGCGGTCACCTGCGACGTGGAGGACGCCGACGCACTGGCTGCGGCCCTGCACCAGGCACTCGCCGACGATGCACTGCGCGAACACGTGGTGGCACGCGGAAGGATCGCGGCCGCGCGCTTCCAGTGGGCCGAGTGCGCACGCCAGCACGCCCGCATCTACCGCGAGGTGTGCGCGTGAGGGTTGCCTTCGATGCCGTGTGCCTCGCGTCGGGGCCGCCCACCGGCGTCGCACGGTCGTTCCTCAACGCAGTCGCCGCGTACACGGCCCGATGGCCAGGACAGGTGCTGGTGCTGCTGCCCGAGGGCACGGACCCGTTCCACCTGCCCGGCGCAAGTTTCGTCGTCGCACCGCGCGGCACCCTTGCCCGCCAGCTCGCACTGCCTGCGCTGGTGGGCGAGCACGGCTGCGACCTGCTGCACAGCCCGGTTGCGGCCGTGCCGCTGCGGTGCCGCGTGCCGGTGGTGAGCACGGTGCACGACCTGCCGTGGCGCTGTCCGACGGCGCCCGAGCGGGTGCCGTTGCGTGCGCGCCTCGCGACCCGGCTGGCCCTGCGGCGCGCCGACCGGGTGGTCGCGCCGACGCAGTGGACCGCGCAGCAGGTGGCGGCCGAGCTGCCTGCTGCCGCAGCGCGCACGCGCGTCGTCCCCCACGGCGTGGTGCACCCTGCAGCACCCGCACCTGCTGCACTGCAACTGGGACCGTTCCTGGTGCTGGGCGACGACCGTCCGCGCAAGAACCACGCACGCGTCCGCGAGGCACACGCACTCGCACGCACGCGATGCACCGACCTGCCGGGCCTCGAGTTCCTCGGGCCGCCCCACGGTTGGGTGGCCGAGGACGTCAAGCACGAACGCATCCGTCGCACGCGCGCACTGCTGCAGCTGAGCCTGGTGGAGGGATTCGGCATGCCCGTCATCGAGGCGATGGCACACGGCGTGCCCGTGCTCGCCGCGGATGCAGCAGCCCTGCCCGAGGTCTGCGGCAGTGCGGCACTGCTGGCGGACCCGTTCGACGTGGAGGCCATGGCACAGGCAATGGTCCGCATCCACCGCGACGAGCCGTTGCGCGCAAGCCTGCAGGAAGCGGGCCTCCGGCACGCAGCCGGGTTCACTCCCGCGCGTGCTGCAGAGGGATGGCGCGCGCTGCACGAGGAACTCGCTTGAGCATGCTCCACGTGGCCGTCAGCGGCGCCTGGCTTGGTGTGCACTCGGGTGCGAACCGCCGGTTGCTGGGGGTGCTGGACGCGTTGCGCACCCTGTTGCAGGAAGGCGAGCACGTGACCGTGCTGCACGGCCGCGGGTACACACCGCCCTGGCGGCACCAGCGCGTGGACTGGCACGCGCTCGACCTCCCACCACAGCCCGCCACCCCGGCCCGCGTCTGGCACGAGTGGCGCAGGCTGCCCCGCCTGCTGCGCAGGCTGGATGTCGACCTGCTCGACCACGCCATGTTGCCGCTGCCGCGCACCGGGGTGCCCACGGTGCTCACCGTGCACGACACGCGCGATGCCGACGGACACTCCAACCGGCCGCAGTGGCTGGCCTCCATGCTGTTGCGCAGTGCGGTACGTCGCGCCACTGCCGTGGTTGCCGTGAGCGAGTTCACGGCCGCGCGCATCCGTGCCCATGCCCCCCGCGCACGACCGGTGGTGGTCGCCAACGCCCCCTCGCTGCCGGTGCTGCCGCGCGCGGCCGAGCGCGACCTGGTGCTGCACGTGGGCCACCTCGAGCCGCGCAAGAACCTGAGCCTGCTGCTCGACGCCTTCTCGCGCCTCGAGCGCGAACGGCGCAGGCAGCTGCGCATCGTTCTCGCCGGGGCCGACGCAGGCAGTCGTGCGAGCCTCGTGTCGCGGGCAGCGGCACTGGGCATCCTCGACCGGGTGGAGTTCGCAGGCGTCGTCGCGGAAGAAGCGCTGCCGGAGCTCTACGCGCGCGCCGCCATGGTGTGCGTGCCATCGCACCACGAGGGCTCGGGCCTGTGCGCACTGGAGGGACTCGCTGCAGGCGCACCGGTCCTGGTCAGTGCCAACAGCGGCATGGCCGAGCTCGGGCGCCACGGTGCCGTGTTGCTGCCGCCAGACGACTCCGCTGCGTGGGCCGTGGCGATGCGGGACGCGGTCGAGCCCTCTGGACCGCACCCCGCAACCGGCTGGGACGCCGCAGCCCGAGACCTGCTCGCAGTGTGGCGCTCAGCCCACCGCGTTCATCGCGACCCAGGCTAGGCCCAGCCCGACGAGCCCGACCAGCAGGTACAGGGCCCAGCGGGCGCCGCCCGCCAGCTGCCCGACATCGTCGCCGAGCGGGCCCTTGCCTGCGGCCTGTTTCTGGAACTGCAGCACGCGCTGCTTCGACTGCACGCCGGCACCAGCGGCAGCAGGAGCCCCACTGCCGGGGGCAAACGGGTCCTTGGGCTGTGCAGTCTGCGGGGCCGAGGGCGCGGGCTTGCGCAGTTCCACCACCTCGTCCTCGAACTCCACCACGGCCGCGGGCTGCGGCTTGGGCGCGGGTGGCGGCGGGGCCGGAGGCACCACGGCCGCGCGCGGCACTGGGGCTGCAGGGGCCACCGTCGGAGCAGGAGCAGCCGGGGCAGGCGCGGCCGGGGCCGCGTCGCCGAAGAGGTCGAGGTCGTCGTCCGCGGGGGCAGCAGGCGCGGCTGCCGCGGGTGCGGCCGCACGCTCCACGTAGCGCAGCACCGTGGTGCCGATGCACACCTCGTCGCCGTCGCGCAGCATGCGGCGCGTCACGGGCTTGCCGTTGAGCAACGTGCCGTTGGAGCTGCCGAGGTCCTCGACCTCGACCACGCCTGCGTCGACATGCAGCACTGCATGGCGGCGCGAGGCCTTGTGGTCGTCGAGCACGATGTCGCATCCCGACTGCCTGCCGATGGTGAGTCCGTCGCGCACGGGCAGGGAGGAACCGTCGGCTCTGAGGATGTGTCCGGTCACGTTGGTTGCGCGCTGTGCGAGGCGCTCAGGATAGCATCCCCACCCCGATGGAATCCGCCCTCTCGATCCGGCAACTGCACGTGACGTTCCGGACCGGACTGCTCCGGCGCGAGGTGGCGGCGCTGCGTGGGATCGACCTCGAGGTGGCACCGGGCGAGATCGCCGGAGTGCTGGGCCCCAACGGCTCGGGCAAGACGTCGCTGCTGCGGGTGCTGGCAGGCCTGCAGGCGCCAACCCGCGGCTCGGTGCAGGTCCTCGGCCGGTCCCCCACCGATCCCGCCCTCGTGCAGTGGGTCGGCTTCCAGCCCGAGGCACCGCCACCGATGCCGTTCCTCACCGGCCGCGAGTCGCTGCTGCACACGGGCTGGCTGCTGCGCATGCCCGCAGGCGAGATCCCCACGCGCGCCGACGCTCTGCTGGAGCAACTCGGCCTCGCGGACGCACGGCACCGTCAGGTTCGCACGTGGAGCACGGGCATGCAGAAGCGGCTCGGTCTCGCCGTGGCACTCATGCCGCGACCGCGCGTGCTGCTGCTGGACGAACCCACCAGCGGACTCGACCCGCTGGGCTCCCGCGCCATCGTCGAGATGCTCCGGTCGGAGGCCGCTGCCGGCACCACCGTGCTGCTCGCCTCCCACCACCTGCAGGAGGTGGAGGCACTGTGCCAGCGGGTCGCGGTGCTGCACCAGGGCACGCTGGCCGCGAGCGGCACGCTGGACCAGTTGCTCGGCAGGGGCGACCTCGAACTGGTGCTGCGCGGTCTCGACGAGGACGGCCTGCGGAGGTTGCAGGAGTGGTGCAACAGCCTCGGTGCGCAGGTGGTGTCGAGCTCGCGCGCACGCGAACACCTCTTCGAGCTGTTCCGCCGCGTCGCGGAGCAGGGTGTGCAGCGGCAGGGAGACGGGCGCGCGCCATGAGCATCGCGGTCGTCGTGTTCCGCCGGTGCCTGCTCAACACCATGCGGGCACTGCCCCTCTGGCTCGCGTGCCTTGCGGGGGCCGCGCTCGGCGACGCAGCAGTCGCCGCGGTCTCGACGCACGTTGCGTGCTTCTGCCTCGCTGCCGTCGCCTGTGCCAGTGCACTGCAGGGCTGGCCGCCGTTCCTGCGCAACCGTGGTGAGACGCTGGCGCGGCTGCACACGGGCCCGCTCGGCGGCTGTGGCACGGCAACCCTTGCAGCGCTTGGCGCACTGACGCTGGCACTGGCCGCGCTCGGGGCAGCCTTCGGCGCGGTGAGTGCCACTGCCCCGGTGCCGCGCGACCACGTGCCAGCCCGCACGAACGACCCACCGGTGCTGCTGCTGCCGGGCCAGAGCGCCACCTTCGCCTGGGACCGGCCACAGGCCTGCAGCGAGCTGCTGCTGCGCCCCCTCGCGATCCTCCCCGCGGACGCATCGCCCCAGCCCGCAGGGATCGCCGTGCACGTCCCCGGCGGTGTGCCAGTGGCGACGGAGGTCGCGGGCACGAACGAACTGGTGCGCATCCCGGTGCACGGTGCCGTCGTGGACGAGGTGCGCATCGAGCACCGTGCCGGCAACCTGCCGCTCGTGTTCCCTGCGGGCGCCATGGTTGCCGTGTCCGCCGCCACCCGCTCGCGACCCGCCAACACCGCGCTCGCAGCCGTCGCGATGGTCCCCGCGGCAGCGGTTGCGCTCGGGGCAGCCATGGCCCTGGGGGCCATGCTGGCTGCACCCACGGGTCTGGCGCTCACGCTCGCCCTGTTGCTGGTCCTGACGCTGGGCGACCTCACGCCCGCAGGGGATGCCGTGGTCGCGGTGCAGCGCGGGCGCTGGCTGCCGGCAGAGGACCTGTGGTCGGGGCTGTGGCAGGCGCTGCTCGTCGCCGCACTGCTCGCGGTGCCCGCTGCCGCAGTTCGCAGGAGACGTGCGCGATGAGGGCGCGCGTGGTCCTCGGC
Organism: Planctomycetota bacterium; assembly: GCA_041178545.1. Classification (GTDB taxonomy): domain Bacteria; phylum Planctomycetota; class UBA1135; order UBA1135; family UBA2386; genus JBEATZ01. Next base: position 3,054 of record JBEGVB010000063.1, on the reverse strand, counting down.
ATCGCCGTGTGTGCCGCGTGCTGGGCAGGGGCACTGCACCTCGCACAACCGTCGGTGCACGCACCGCGCGGCCTGGCACGTGCAGCAGCGCGCCCCCTCGTACTCCCCTTCCTCTGGCGCGGTCTCGCGGACTCCGGGTCGCACGGCGACGCTGCCGAGTCCTTTGCCGACAGCAGGATCGTGCTCGCCTGGCTGCCGGAGTGGACCGACGGCCGCGTGTTCTTCGCCTGCCAGTACGCACTCGAGGGCGGGGAACAAGAGCTCCCGGAGCCGCAGCGCACCCAGCATGCGGTGCAACGCCTGGCAGCAGCATGGACCTTCCTGCAGGCAGAGAAGCAGCTGGCTCTCGACATGGCTGCCGAGAGTGCCGGGCCGGAGCGCTGGCGAGCGGTCGCCCGCGAACTGCTCTCGGGTGCAGCCTTCCTCGTCGAGCTGGCAGCACGTCGCGACCCGGCACTTGCTGCAGCACTCGCAGGGCCCGACTCGGTGCTGGGCGGCGACGCCGCACGGGTGGCCGACCGGTGCCTGGCGGAGGCCGAGGCACTGGGTGCCGGGCCCGCGCTGCGGGAACAACGGCTGTTCGCGGCTCCCCGGCTCGCCGCCTCCTTCCTCGCGCGGGGCGAGCGGAGGCAGGCAGTCGAACTGCTGGAACTGACGCTGCGGAGGTTGGACGAGGTCCGCGACCGGGACGTTGCCACCGCCTGGAGCAACCTGCTCTTGCCCGTCGTCACATACCTGAAGGGCGAGCGGGACGCGCTGCCTCCTGAAGTTCTCGCCGACGAACGGGTGGGCGTCTTGCTACCCTTCCTGCGCTGACCCCCGCCCATGTTCGACACCCTCGTGGATGTGATCGCGCAGTACCCCTACATCGGGGTCGCGCTCATCTTCATCGTGTGCGGCATCGGGCTGCCCCTGCCCGAGGAGATCGTGCTGGTGGCCGCGGGGTACATCTGCGCCACGTCCCCCGACAAGGCACAGCTGCCCGTGATGATGGGCTGGTGCGCGGGTGCCATCTTCGCCGGTGACCTGATCCCCTACATGGCAGGGCGCCTGTTCGGTCCGCGGCTGCTGAGGCTCCGCACCATGCGCCTCGTGGTCACCAAGCGCAGACTCGCCCAGTTCGACCACTGGTTCCGACGCCGCGGCGACCTGGTGATCTTCATTGCCCGCTTCCTCGCCGGCATCCGCGTGGTCGCGTTCTTCACCGCAGGCACCATGAACATGCCGTTCCGCAGGTTCTTCCTGCTGGACGGCCTCGGCATCGTCTTGATCGTGCCGGCCCTGACCTACGCAGGGTTCCACTTCGCCCCGGGCATCGACGTGCTCATCGGCTACGTCAAGCAGATGGAGCGCGGCATGGTGGTCGCCACCGTCGCGCTCATCACCCTTGGAGTCCTCTGGGTGTGGCGTGCGCGCAAGCGGCAGGCGTACCTGGAGAGCGTGTCGACGCCGAGCGAGGCGTTCGTGGAGGCCCGGCCCGTCGATGCTGCGGCACCCGCAGAACGCGCTCCGTCCGATGCCAACGGACCTTCGCGCACGGATGCCTGAGACCTCGCGCAGGTGATCCGGCGGCATCGGTGGATTCTTGTCCACCCCCGGATGCCACCGTACCATCCCCGCCCTCCAAACCGGGCCCACGGGCCACCTCTCGAGGCATTTCGCAATGCAGAACCTCTACTCCGATTGGCTCTACATCTCGCTGGGCACTGCCGTCGTTGCAGTCCTCTTCGCGTGGGTGTTGTTCCGCAACATCATGTCGAAGGACCCAGGCGACGCGAACATGACGCGCATCGCCGGCTACATCCAGCAGGGCGGCAAGGCCTTCCTGCAAGCCGAGTACCGCTGGCTGGTCCCCTTCGTGGTGGTCGCCGCGGTCCTCCTGAGCCTCGGCAACGACTCGCCTGAGGTCGGGCTCGGCGTGAAGACGGCCCTGGCCTTCGTGATGGGCGCGTTCTTCTCCGCCTCCGCCGGCTACTTCGGCATGCACTGCGCCACCCGTTCGGCCGTGCGCACCACGCAGGCCGCGAAGACGAGCCTCGGCGCCGCGCTCGACGTAGCCTTCAAGTCGGGCACCGTGATGGGCATGACCGTGGTGGGCCTCGGCCTCATCGGCATCGCCGGCCTCATGCTGTTCTACGGCAAGGACGGTATCAACTACGTGCTGGGCTTCAGCTTCGGTGCCTCGTCCATCGCGCTCTTCGCACGCGTCGGTGGCGGCATCTACACCAAGGCCGCCGACGTCGGTGGCGACCTGGTGGGCAAGGTCGAAGCCGGCATCCCCGAGGACGACCCGCGCAACCCCGCCACCATCGCCGACAACGTCGGTGACAACGTGGGCGACGTCGCGGGCATGGGCGCCGACCTCTTCGAGTCGTACGTCGGCGCGATCATCGCCGCCGCCATCATCGGCTGGGAACTCTCGGGCGGCATGGGCGGCTCGATGGAGTCTGCAGCCCCCCTGATGATCTACCCCGTGGCCCTCTCGGCCGTCGGCATCGTGGCCTCGATCCTCGGCACCTTCCGCGTGCGCGCGAACGACGAGAGCAAGCTGTCCTCGGCCCTGTTCGGCGGCCTCACGCTGGCCTCCGTGCTGCTCGTCGGCGGCGGTGCGCTGCTCACCAACCTGATCAAGCCCACGGTCACCCACGGCGGCCACACCTACGGCCACTGGAACATCTTCTACGCCGTGGTCATCGGCCTCGTGCTGGGCGTGCTGATCGGCAAGGTCACCGAGTACTACACCTCGGAGAAGAAGGGCCCTGCGCAGACCATCGCGAACCAGTCCAAGACCGGCGCCGCGACCAACATCATCCACGGCCTCGCCACCGGCATGGCCTCGACCTGGATCCCGGTGCTCCTGCTCGCCCTCGGCGTGTGGGGCTGCAACCAGATCGCGGGCATGTACGGCATCTGCGTGGCGGCAGTGGGCATGCTCAGCACGCTGGGCATCTCGCTGGGTGTGGACGCCTACGGCCCGGTGGCCGACAACGCGGGTGGCATCGCCGAGATGACCCACCAGGACCCCTCGGTGCGCAAGCGCACCGACTCGCTGGA
>JBEGVB010000062.1:0-64088 GCA_041178545.1 Planctomycetota bacterium | reverse complement strand
GCCGTCGTCCATGTTGGCGAGCGGGTCGCCTGCCGCCATCAGTTCGTCGACGCGGCCGAGGACGTCGTCGCCCTCGATGATGCCCACCTTGAGGCCCTTGATGCCCTTCTTGCGCGCGAGGTCGAGCACGGCATCGAGGCACGCGCCCGGGTTCACGCCGCCCGCGTTGGCCACCACGCGGATGCCCTTCTGGTGGATCTCCGGCAGGGTACGGTCGAGCATCGCGACGAAGTCCGTGGCGTAACCCGCCTTCGGGTTCCTGCCGCGCAGCTTCTGCATGATGCTCATCGTCACCTCGGCCAGGTAGTCGAGGGCGAGGTAGTCGATGGGACCTTCGCGCACGAGGCGCACGGGGCCGAGGATCGAGTCGCCCCAGAACCCCTGCCCGTAACCGATCAGGACCTTGTTGCGCATGGGAGTGTGTTCAGCGTTTCTTCACGAACCATACCGTTCCAACGACACACGGGGCACACCTATCGTGCAGCCGTGATCGCGCCGGCACGAGCCACCCTTGCCACTGTCCTGACGACCCTGCTGCTCCTCGTCGGGTTGGCAAGGGCCCAGCAACCTGCGCCGAGCTGGAGTCCTGCGCTCGATGCTGCAGCCGCTGGCGGCGACGCACAGAAGCAGTGCGACCTGGCACGGTGCTTCCGCGACGGGCTCGGCGTGGACAAGGACCTCGTTGCCGCGATGCGGTGGTACCTGCGTGCTGCCGAACAGGGTCATGCAGAGGCGCTGTTCCAGGTCGGCCGCGCGCACCTGCACGGTGAAGGTGCTGCACGGGATGCCAAGGTGGCCTTCGCATGGCTGCGCAAGGCTGCCGACGCAGGGCATGCACCGGCCCGCGCCCTCGTCGGGCGATGCCTGCTGCGGGGCATCGGCACGCCGGCAGACCCCGTGGCCGGCGCGGTCATGCTCCGCCTCGCTGCCGAGCAGGGGAACGCAGTTGCACAGGACATGCTGGCCGCCTGCCTGCTCACCGGGAACGGGGTGCCGAAGGACCCTCGGGCCGCAGTGGGGTGGCTGCGCAAGGCTGCTGCCCAGGGTCATGCGGAGTCGCAGGACTCGCTCGGACACTGCCTGCTCGTGGGACTGGGCACCGGTACCGACGTGCAGGAGGCGGTGGCATGGTTCCGCAAGGCGGCACAGGCGGGATTCGCAGGCGCCTACGTGCACCTGGGCGAGTGTGCCCTGCGCGGGCTCGGCACCGAGCGCGACCCCGTTGCCGCAGTCGCATGGTTCCGCAAGGCAGCGGAGCAAGGGCACGTGAACGGATGCCACATGCTGGGCACGTGCCTCGCGGACGGCACGGGGGTCGAGAAGGACGAGGCTGCGGCAAGGGAGTGGTTGCGCCGAGCCGCCGAACTCGGGCACAAGGGTGCGCGGGAACGGCTGCGCACCCTCGGCGGTACCTAGGACTCTGGGCCTCGGTGTGCCTCTCGGCACCGGAGGCTCGCGGGCACAGGAGTCGTCGGCGCGTCGGGCGTCTCACCTGCGGCACGTGCACATTCGCCTCGCGCAGGGAGCCGGCAGATTCAAGGCGGGCTCGGTCGTGAGCGACTGCAGCAGGACGGGTGCAAGGCTGCGAGGGAGCCTTGGGCAACGCCTCGCGTGGTGAGGTGTGGGGCCCGCAAGGCCCTGGCGCAGACTGCTATCGGCGTACGGCGGCAATCCTGCGGTTGCGTTGCTCCACGCGGCGGGTCCCCTGCGAGGGAAGCGGCCGCGAGCCGTTGGCAGGCTCCTGAACGAGGTGGTCCAGGAGCGACGGTTCGTCGTCCACCAGCCGGTGCAGTGGCTTCGGCTGCACCCTCGCGCGGGGGGCGACCTTGGTCGCGCTGCGGACGGATTCGATGCGCTCGACCGGGAAGAGGACCTTGCGCAGCTCGACATGGATGCTGTCGGCAAAGGTCCCCAGCATCCGCGAGGCCACGAACAGCGGGACCACGACGAACGGACCGACGAACGAGGCCTGCAGCCACAGCGGTGCGCTGCGGGCGAGGAACGCGGTGGCAAGTGCCGGCACCGCGAGTGCCAGGCATGCAACAGCCACCCCGAGGTAGCGGTTGGCGTCGACGCGGATCGCACGCAGGGCGAGGAGTGGGTTGAGCGAGCCGACGTCACCCCTGAGCTGGCGCACCAGGTGGACCATGGGGGCCACGAGGGCACTTGCGAACAGCAGCATGGTCCAGCCCGGTGCCGACACCCCGGCCAGCGCCAGCGCGACCGGCAGGCCGAAGCACGCGAGGGCGACGAGCGAGATGTCGAGGAGGAAGCGGAGGCTGTCCCGCACGAGGTCACAGCAGGCAGGGAGGTGCGGCGGCGTGAAGTCCCCGCTCGCGGCGTCGACGAGGATGCGGCGACCGAGTGCGCCCACCATGCCGAGGAGCCCGAGCACCGGGACGGCGGCCAGCAGGGGCAACACCACCGTGGGGTTGCCTGCGCCCATGAATCCGCCCAGCCCGAGCAGCAGGGGGAAGCTGACGGTCGCCACCAGGGCGGCAACCGGCATCTGGTCCTGCAGCAGGAAGTGGAAGGCTTCGGTCAGGTGTTCGCGAACGGTCGGGCGGTCGGGACCAACGTGTGCGACGCCGCGAGGGTGCCGCTCCGTGGTCGACCGACCGCCCATGGGAAGCGAACGACAAAGCTCTGTGATTGCGTTGCGCGTGTCAGTCGCAGCAGCAGCTGCGTCGGACTCGCTGGAACCACGGTTGTCCTCGGGGCGGCCCAGCAGGCGGGCCTCGAGCGCGAACTTGGCAGGAGAATCCTGCATGTTGCGCCAGGCGCGCACGGCCTCGCTCTGGAGGCCGAGTTCAAGACAGACGTGGACGAGGTCCTGCCAGACCTCGTCCGAGGCAAGGCCGTTCTCGACGGCACGGTTCAGCACCGCATAACGGAGTTGTGGTGTCTCCTGTTGCGGCGCACCCAGTTGTTCGAGGCGCATGTGTGGTTCCCCTCTGGGCCGCCGTGAAGTGCGACGGCACCACTGCCAGCTTCGGCAGGTCGCCTGGGCCGCTTGACGCATGCGTCCCGATGCGGGACCGCGGGTCGGCGGCGATGGATCCTGCCGGACCCTTGCCCACCCGCGCCATCGGGCCGACACTGCTCGCCCCATGAAGGTCTACCTCTGCCGCCCCCGAGGCTTCTGTGCCGGCGTCGAACGGGCCATCGAGACGGTGGAACGTGCCATCGAGCGCTTCGGGCGACCGGTCTACGTCCGCCACGAGATCGTCCACAACAAGGTCGTGGTGCAGGACCTGCAGAAGAAGGGTGCCGTCTTCGTGGACGAGCTGAAGGACGTCCCGAGCGGCAGCAGGGTGATCTTCTCCGCCCACGGTGTCGCGCCCTTCGTCTTCGACGAGGCAAGGCAGCTCCACCTGCACGCCATCGACGCCACCTGCCCGCTGGTCACCAAGGTGCACATGGAGGCCCAGCACTTCGCCAAGCAGGGCTGCACGATCCTCCTCATCGGCCACGAGGACCACGTGGAGGTCGAGGGCGTGGTGGGTGAGGCACCGGACCAGACGATCGTGGTGGCGACGCCGGAAGAGGCAGAACACGTGCAGGTGCCGGACCCGGCCAAGGTCGCCGTCCTGACCCAGACCACCCTGAGTGTCGACGAGGCCATGCGGGTCATGTCCGTGCTCAAGCGCCGCTTCCCCAAGCTGCAGACCCCGCGCAAGGAGGACATCTGCTACGCGACCACCAACCGCCAGATGGCGGTGAAGAACCTGCGCGGCAAGGTCGACCTCTGGCTCGTGATCGGCGACCCGATGAGCTCCAACAGCAACCGGCTGCGCGAGATCGCCTTCGACTCGGGCGTGCCGGCTTGGCTGGTGCTCGGTCCTGGCGAGGTGCGTGCCGAGTGGCTGCAGGGCGTGCAGCGCGTGGGCGTCACCTCCGGCGCCAGTACGCCGGAGAGCAGCGTGCAGGCCGTGGTTGCGCGCCTCCGCGAACTGGGAGCCACCGAGGTCGAGGAGGTGGAGGGCACGATCGAGACGATCGAGTTCCAGCTCCCGGTCGAGTTGCGCTGACACCTCCATGAAGGTCGCCATCTGCCAGGTCGACACCACGGTCGGTGACTTCGCCGGCAACTGTGCGCGCATCCGGGAGTTCTCGGACCGCGCGGCTTCGCAGGGTGCGCGCCTCGCGGTGTTCCCCGAGCTGGCAGTGTGCGGCTACCCGCCCGAGGACCTGTTGCTCGCGCGCGGCTTCCTCGCCGCGCACGACGAGGCGCTGCGCAGCCTTGCCGGCCAGCTGCCGCCCAACCTGCACGTGCTGGTGGGTTGCATCGAGGCCAACCAGGATGCTGCGCTCGGCGGCAGGGACCTGCGCAATGCGGTTGCCCACCTGCACGGCGGCTCGTGTGCCGTGGTCGCCCGCAAGTCGCTGCTGCCGACCTACGACGTGTTCGACGAGGCCCGCTACTTCGAGCCCTGGACGCACCCCGAGCGCAATGTGCTCGACTTGGACGGCATGCGCGTGGGCATCGTGGTGTGCGAGGACGGCTGGAACGACGCCAGGTTCTTCGAGCGACGCCAGTACGCACTCGACCCGGTCGAACGCGTGGTCGCTGCCGGTGCACAGCTGGTCGTCAACCTCTCTGCCAGCCCGTGGAGCCACGGCAAGGAACGGTTCCGGCACCGCATGGTGGCGGCCGCCGCGGTGCGCCACCGCGTGCCGATGGTGTACGTCAACCAGGTGGGAGGCAACGTCGACATGCAGTTCGACGGCAGCTCCCTCGCCTGCAAGCCCGAGGGGCTGGCGTTCCCGCCGGTGGCCTTTGCAGAGCACCTCGCGGTGGTGGACACGACGGCTCGCTGGGACGTGGTGCCGCAGTGGCTGCCTGACGTGGAGGCGACGCGCCTTGCCCTGACACAGGGCATCCGCGCCTACGGCACCAAGTTCGGCTTCGCCAAGGCGGTGGTGGGCCTGAGCGGCGGCATCGACTCGGCCCTCGTTGCCACGCTGGCTGCCGACGCGCTGGGACCGGAGAACGTCATGGGCATCGGCATGCCCTCGACCTTCAGTTCCTCCCACAGCCGGGAGGATGCGGCAGCACTTGCCCGCAACCTCGGCATCGGCTTCCTCGAGCTGCCCATCGGTCCGTTGCAGGATGCCTTCGACCGGGTGCTGGAGCCTGCATTCCGCGGCACCACTCCTGGTGTTGCCGAGGAGAACCTGCAGGCGCGTGCGCGGGGTGCGTTGCTGATGGCCTGGTCCAACAAGCACGGCCACCTGCTGCTCACCACGGGCAACAAGAGCGAGTGTGCGGTCGGCTACTGCACCCTGTACGGCGACATGTGCGGTGCCCTCGCACCCATCGCCGACCTGTGGAAGACCGAGGTGTGGGAGCTGTCGCGCTGGCTCAACCGCGACCGCGAGCGGATCCCCTCCCGCTCGGTCACCAAGGCACCTTCTGCCGAGCTGCGCCCCGGCCAGCTCGACACCGACTCGCTGCCCCCCTACGAGCAGCTGGACCCCGTCCTCAAGTGCCTGGTGGAGGACCAGCTCACCGTCGAGCAGGCGGCTGCGCGCACGGGCATGCCCCGCGCACGGGTTGCCGAGCTGCACCGCCTCGTGTGCACCACGGAGTACAAGCGGTTCCAGTACGCGCCCACTCTGCGCGTCAGCGAGCGCTGCTGGGGCGGACGCCGCATGCCCGTCTCGCACCGCTACCGCGAACAGTGAGCGCCTACGGTGCTTCTTGCTCGACAGCGCCGCGACCATCCGCCAACCTCCCCGTACCCATGAGCTACGAGACCTACCGCATCCTCCACGTCGTCGGACTCATCCTGTTGTTCCTCGGTCTGGGCGGGCTCTTGATGGCCCCGGTCGACAAGCGTCCCAAGCTCGGCTTCGTCCTGCACGGCCTTGGCTTGCTGGTGATGCTGGTTGCTGGCTTCGGCATCCACGCACGCAAGTCGCTTGCCTGGGACAACTGGCTCTACGTGAAGATCGCTTGCTGGCTGTTGGTTGCAGTACTGCCCGTCCTGGTGAGCAAGTCGGTGCTGCCGCGGTGGCTGGGATGGTTGGTGGCGATTGCCGCAGGTGTGACGGCAGCCTGGCTGGGCCTCGCCATCGTCAAGCCGTTCTGAGGTCGGCATGAGCAGGTTGGTTGGGAAGCAGGCCTCAGCCCTCTTGCTCGCCCTGTTCGCGCAGGCGTGCGGCGGTGGTGGTGGTGCCAGCGGGCCCGACCCCGGCGCTTCCAGTGCCGACCTTGCATCGCTGGTGGTCTCCAGCGGTGTTCTCACGCCGGCCTTCGACCCCGCGGTCACCGGCTACTCGGTGACGGTCCGCAACGCGACGACCACGTTGACGGTCACGCCCACGTCGGCAGGGCAGGGCGCGACCATCACGGTCAATGGCGTCCTCGTGGCCTCCGGCTCGCCGAGCCTGCCCAACCCCCTTGCCGTTGGCGCCAACCCGATTGTCGTGCGCGTGGTGTCGCCCGACACCACGGTGACGAAGGACTACGTCGTCAACGCGCTGCGCAGTCTCAGCGACAACGCGCGGCTCGCCTCGCTGGTCGTGACCAGTGGTGTGCTCACGCCCAGCTTCGACCCTGCGGTTCGAACCTACGGCGGCGGGACCGTGCCGTTCCTCACCGGTGCCGCACGCATCACCGCCTCCGCGGAGGATCCCGCGGCGACGATCGAGGTGGCTGGCGCCGTGGTGGCCTCGGGCCAACAGGGCCCGCCGCTCACGCTTGCACCCGGACCCAACGTGCTCGTCGTGCGCGTGACGGCAGCTGACGGCACCACGGTCCGCGACACCACGGTCACGGTGGTCCGGCAGGCAGCTTCGTCCCTCGCACAGGAGGCGTTCGTGAAGGCCTCCAACACGGGTGCGTTCGACGGGTTCGGGACCAGCATCGCACTGGACGGCGACACGCTCGCGGTCGGCGCACCGTCGGAGGCAAGCGATGCAACGGGCGTCAACGGCGACCAGAACAACGACAACAAGCCGGCGAGCGGTGCCGTGTACGTGTTCCGCCGCACGGGCGGCATCTGGGCCCAGGAGGCATACCTGAAGGCCTCGAACACCGACGACCTCGATGCCTTCGGCTTCAGCCTCGCGTTGGACGGCGACACGCTCGCGGTCGGCGCCTTTGGCGAGGACAGCAATGCCGTGGGCACCGGGGGCGACCAGTCGGACAACTCGCAGCAGGACAGCGGTGCGGTGTACGTGTTCGTGCGCAACGGCACCGTCTGGTCCCAGCAGGCCTACGTGAAGGCCTCCAACACGCAGGCAGGCGATGCCTTCGGTGCAGCACTCGCCCTCCGCGGCAACCTGCTTGCCGTGGGGGCCGAGGGCGAGGACAGCTCTGCCGTGGGCATCGGGGGCGACCAGTCAGACAACTCGCAGCAGGACAGCGGTGCGGTGTACCTGTTCGAGCGCAGCGGCACCGCATGGTCGCAGGCCGCATACGCCAAGGCCTCCAACACGGACGCAGGCGACCTGTTCGGCTTCGCCCTCGCAGCAGGGTCCTCGGGCAGCATGCTTGTCGTGGGCGCCCCGGGCGAGGCAAGTGCAACGGCAGCGGACCCTGCAGACGACTCCGCGCCCGGCAGTGGCGCTGTCTACGTGCTGGCACGCGGTGCAGCAGGCTGGTCGCAAGCTGCGTACCTCAAGGCCTCCAACCCGGATGCTGGGGACCGCTTCGGCACGGCACTGGCTCTCGATGGCACGTTGCTCGCGGTCGGCGCACCCGACGAGGACAGCAGCGCCACCGGCTCGGGCGGCAACCAAGCGGACAATGGTGCCACGGACAGCGGTGCCGCCTATGCGTTCGGGTTGGTCGGCGGCACATGGACGCAGGCTGCGTACCTCAAGGCCTCCAACACCGAGGCTGGCGACCGCTTCGGCCTGGCACTCTCCGTTGCCGACCAGCTGCTGCTCGTCGGTGCGCCGCGCGAGGACGGTTCCTCCGTCGGGGTGAACGGCAACGAGGCCGACAACGGCTCGGTGGACAGCGGCGCGGCATACCTCCTGCGTCGCAGCAGCAGCACGGGCTGGCTGCAAGACGCCTACCTGAAGGGTGCTCCTCTCGCGTTCGCCGAGCTCGGTGCCGCGCTCGCACTGCAGCTGCAGTCCCTCGCGCTCGGCGTGCCCGTCGACGACAGCAGTGCCACGGGCGTGAACGGCACCCCTGGCCCTGCCACGGCACCCGCGAGCGGCGCAGCCCGTCTGTTCCGCTGACCAGCGCAATCTGAGACCGCCCAACCCCCGGTGCCACCGCGCCCACGGACGCTGGGTGGACATCGTGTTCCTGCGCTGCCCCATGCGGCCTTTCCTCGGTGCACACTGCAGCACCCCCCGAGTGCTCCCCATGGGCGAATCCGCACAGCTCGACTTCAGCATCCTCGACCGCATCGACCTCGCAATCGCATCCCGCTTCCTCAACGGGACCACCGAGCCGATCGCACTCGCACAGCGCGTCAGCGACCGGATCCTGTCCCCGAGTCCCCGCGATGCTGCATGGATCGCGAGCCTGTTGCAGCTGCGTGGGCTGCTGGTGCTCGAGGAAGACGTGCGCGAGGTGATGGAGGCCAGGTCCGGGCGGCTTGGCCCGACGACGCAGGAACACGGCCTCGTGCTCGGGCTGCACCGCGTGCTGCAGATGGTGCACGACCTCGCCGCCTCCGGCCAGCAGATGGACGGCTGCTTCCTGATGGCTGCGTTCGAGGCCATGACGGCGCGCCTGCCCCGCTTCCGCAACAACGTGCTGCGGCGCGACAAGCCGTGGGACTCGATGCTCCACGTGAGCTACCCGGAGCCAAACGACCTCGACGAGCTGATGCGTTCCTTCGAGCCAGCCAACCGCTTCCGCGACCTGCCGCACCTGTTCGACGCCCTGCACCCGGTCCGCCGTGCCTTCCGGGTGTTCTGGCGCGCCACCCGCATCGCGCCCTTCCCCGACTTCAACCTGGTCATGGGGTGGATCGCGATGTGCACCTACCTGCAGTGCTGCGGCTACCCGCGCATCAGCCCGCGGGCCGAGGACGGACCCATGCTGCAGAAGCTCGTCTCGGGCCCGCCGCCGCTGCGCTCCATCCAGCTGGAGTCGCGCGTGCTGGAGGCGATCGAGTCACTCTGAGTCGGCCTCGCGCAGCGAGACCACCGAGCCGAGGGCGATCCTGCGCCCGGTGTCGAGGGTGACGTTCTCGAAGTCGACGTCGACGAGCGCTCCGCGGACGCGCTCCGCATGCGTCTGGACCTGCACGATGCGACCCATGAGTCCGGTCCTGCTGCGGTAGGCGGGCAGGAGTTCTGCTGCGCGTGGGCCCGTCGCGAGTGCCAGTGCCCGCTCGAGGTTCTGGGCAAGTGCCAGCAGCAGCGCGTGGCGGTCCACCATGCGGCCGCCTTCCAGTGCCAGGGAGGTGGCGAGGTGCTCCAGGTGCGGGGGGAAACGGACCCGGTTCACGTTGAGACCGATGCCCAGCAGCCAGGTGGGGGAAGCACCGCCGAGCCCGTCGATGAGCACGCCGCAGACCTTGCGACCGCCCACCAGCACGTCGTTGGGCCACTTGATGCGCACCGGCTTGCCCAGGTGGGGCTCGACCGTCTGTGCCGCCGCGAGCGGCACCGCCATCGGCAGTGCAAGCGGCGACACCGGCACGAGGCCGCGCACGCAGAAGGTCACGGCGAGGTCGAGTCCCGGTTCGTCCTGCCAAACGTGGTCGCTGCGGCCTCGACCGCGCGTCTGGTGGTCTGCCCAGTGCACCGAGTCCCCCGCCAGCTCGTCGCGGGCGGCGAGGTCCTGGGTCGAGTCGCACTCGTGGTGGTGCTCGAGCCGTGCGAATCGCGTGGTCGCGCGCAGTGCCTCCTGCAACTGCTGGTCGTCCATGGGTTTCGTCACGGCGCGCAGTTCAGCGCAGCTGCTTGCGCGCAGCAAGCTCGCGACGAAGCATCGCGGCCTCGCGCAGCAGCGGGCCACCCATCGCATCCGCTTCCAGTCGCGCGACCTCGTCACTGCCGCTGTGAGGGCCTGCGTAGGTGAGGACGGTGATGGACGCGTGGCCTGGTTCGGGCGCCGGTTCGCGCGGGCCCTGGACCGGATGGGTCCTGTCGAGCACCACCTGCGCGAGCTGGAGGATCCTGCGGACGTGGTGCTGGACCGTCTCGTCCGGGGTGACCCAGTCGACGCACAGACCCGACGGCTCGACGAGGCAGGCGGTCATGTCCTCGTAGACGGCAAGGGTCAGCAGGCCGTCGGGACCTGCGCTCTCCACCACCACGCCGCGTTCGACCGGTCCCACTCCCGCCGAAGGCACCTCGCCCAGCTCGCGCAGGCAGCTCCATGCCTGCAGCCGCAGCCGTGTCTCGATCTCCGGCAGTTCCAGCAAGCCGCGCAACTGCGACACTGCCTGGCGAACGTCGCCCACTTGCTGCGCGGCACGGGCTGCGTGCAACCTTGCCCACGGCGTGTCGGGGTCGTCGGGCACCACCTCGGCACAGCTGGCCAGCGACTCGTCCCCGAACAGGCTGTTGCGCACCTCCGGGTGGGAGGACACGACGCCACGGCTCTTCCTGCGGAACCAGATCATGTCGGGCGCAGGATAGCCCCGGGCACAAGTCCCGCCCCCGGGCCGAAGGGAGGGGGTCAGCTGCGCCTCGGTGTGGCGACGTGCCCCAGCCCCAGTGGGAATCCGGTGCGGCCGTCGGCTTCTGCAACCCTGTGTCGCACCCGGCGACGGAGGAAAAGTGACAGCGACCAAAAGTTCGACGCACGCCCTGCCGAAAGACTCGTTGCCAAGGAGCTGTGTGCCCCCGCACCCAGCACGCGTCCGAACATGAAGCACCTCCACTTCCCCGGTATCCCCCAGATCCTCCTCCTCACCGGCAGCGACACCGTCGCGCGTCCCCTCTGCAAGCTCTTGCAGGGCGAGGGCCTGCTGGTCACGGTGGCATCCGGCCTGCGCGATGCAGCCGATGCCTGTCGTGCCACGGCCTTCGACCTCGCGTTCGTCGATGCGAGGGTGCAGGGTGCCTGCAGCCCGGAGACCCTCACCATGCTGCGTTCCTCGGAGCGCCCCACGGACGTGGTGTTCCTCGCCGAGGAAGCCTGTGGCCTCGACCCGCTGCAGGTGATGCGCGAGGGAGCGGAGGACGTGATCGGCCTCCCGCTCGACTTCGGGCGGCTGCTCGCCACCACGCGTCGCGTGCTGGAGCTGCGACAGCTGCGTGTGCAGGTGGCCATGGAGCGCCAGCGCGTGCAGTCCCTCTGCGCCACCGAGGCGATTGGCCTCACGCCGGTGATGCGGGCACTGCAGGAGCGTGTCCTCGAGATCGCCGCGGTTCCCGACAGTCCTGCCCTGCTGCAGGGTGAGGCGGGCAGCGGCAAGGAGCTTGCCGCCCGCTCCATCCACGAGAACAGCAGCCGCAAGCACGGCCCCTTCCACGTCGTCAACTGCTCTGCCCTGCAGGGACAGGACCTCGAGGTCGCCCTGTTCGGCCACGAGGCAGGCGTCAGCGCCTCGGCTCGCGGCCAGGCGCGCGAGGGGCTGTTCGCCCTCGCTGCCGGCGGCACCATCCTGCTCGACGAGATCGCTGCGGTGGACCCTGCACTGCAGGGCAAGCTCGTCCGCGCGATGCGCGACCGCACCTACCGTCGCGTCGGCGGCACCGCAGACCGCACCTTCGACGTGCGGATCCTCGCCTCCAGCACCGTCGAACTCCGTGGGGCCATGGACCGCGGGTCCTTCCGCGCCGAGTTGTTCCACCAGCTGCACGCAGGACTGGTGGAGGTCCCCTCGCTACGCACCCGGGCTGCGGACATCCCGTTGCTCGCGCACTTCTTCCTCGACCAGTTCCGCCTGCAGATGGGCCGCAAGCTCAGCGGCTTCACCGAGGAGGCGATGGAGGACCTCGTCGAGCACACGTGGCCCGGCAACGTCAGGGAACTGCGCAATGCCATCGAGCATGCCTGCATCGCGTGCAAGGGAGGCATGGTCCAGGAGTCCCACCTGCCCCAGTTCCACGGCGGCAGCAGTTCCGGTTCCGACCGCATCGCTGCCAACGAGATCGTGCTGCACTCCGCGAGCCGTTCGCTCGAGTCGCTGGAGGGCCAGCTGATCGCCCGCGTCCTGGAGGAGACCCAGTGGAACATCAGCCGCGCTGCGGCTGAGCTCGGGATCAACCGCACGACGCTCTACAACAAGATCCGGCTGCACAAGCTCTCCCGTGGCCAGCAGGGCATGACTGCCAACGCCTGACCTCGTCGCGCCGTCCCGGAGCGGGACGGTGCGCCGGTCCCGCTCAGGCACGACTGTGGCAGATGCCGACAGGTACCCAGGATCCCCCTCACAGGAGTCGACTCCCATGAAGCCGTCGCCCACGCCCGAACTCGCTTCCTCCAACCAGACGAATGCCCCCGTCCCCGGGGTGCAGGGCCAGGACCTTGCCCAGCTGATGGCCAGCGGGGAAACGCTCGCCCAAGAACGGCCGGTCGAACTCCCGCGCGAGCGCAGTGCAACCTTGCCCTCCCTCGGCACGCGGAACACGGCCGCGAGTGTGCCCTCCCACGGCAACAGCCGCGGCACGCCCCTGCTGCAGCGCGCCATGCTGGTCACGGCGACCCTGCTTGCCACGGTGTTGCTGGTGCCACTGCTGCCCACGGCCCCCTCGGGTGCAGACGACCAGTGGGTGACGGCACTCGAACAGTCTGGCTCCGGCAACCTGCGGGCTGCGATGGAGACGCTCTACACGTACGAACGTTCCCTGCCCGCGTCCGAGACCGGCCGCCGCGCGCTGGTCCTCCGGACCATGGCCAACCACGCTGCAATGATGGGGCACGCCACCCAGGCGACCCTGCTGACCGCCAAGGCCAGTGCCGTGCTCGGCGTGCCTGCGGCAGACGCAGGAGAGACGGTGCTGCCCACGGCGGCTGCAGCCCGTACGCTCGGCATCGAAGGTGGATTCCAGACCGCAGCACAGCGCAGGGCAGACGAGGTCACCCGACTCCACGTCGCCAACCTCGTCCGCAACCTCCCAGCCACGCGCTGAGCCATCGGCAAAGCCGCCGTTGCGGCTCCCGCACCGTTCCTTTCCCACGCTGCGGCGGTTCCTCTGGCGCCTGATGTCGGAGTCCACTGCCGTGGTCAACCGCGTCCTCGACGCGCTGCCTCCCGGTCGGTGGCTGCACCGCCGCGTGTTGCGCGGCATCGGACTCGTACCGCTCGAGCTGCGCGTCGGTGCCGGCCACGCCGGTCTCGACGGGCTGCGCATCGCCTTCCTCAGCGACATCCACGCCGGCAGCTTCCTCGGCGAACAGGACCTGCAGCAGGTGTTCGACCTGGTGATGGCGTCCGAACCCGACGCGATCTGCCTCGGCGGCGACCTCATCAACACGCTGGAACGGGAGCTGGACCTCTTCGATGCGCCGCTGAAGACGTTGCGTGCACCCCACGGCATCCATGCCGTCCCCGGCAACCACGACCACTACTTCGCACGCGACATCGGGCGCTGGAAGTCGTGGCTCTCCGCCCGTGGCGTGAACGTGCTCGACAACCGCGGCCAGCGTGTCGAGCAGGGAGGTGCCTCGCTGTGGCTGTGCGGCATCGACGACCTCACGGAGGGGCAGCCGGACCTGCCCCGTGCCCTTGCCGGCCGCCGTCCCGGTGAGCCGTGCCTGCTGCTCGCACACCATCCCGACAGTTTTGTCGAGGCCGCGGGCCACGGGGTCGACCTCGTCCTGTCGGGCCACACCCACGGCGGGCAGGTCCGCATCGGCGGCTGGGCCCCGGTGCACCACAGCCGCATGGGGTACGAGGCTGGCTGGTTCCGGATCGGGTCCAGCAGCCTGTACGTGAGCCGCGGCGTGGGCGTCACGCTGCTGCCTGTCCGTATCGGTGCGCCCCCCGAGGTGTGCGTCGTCACGGTGCGCGCTGCCGCGCCGCTGCCTGCGTGAAGCTGGCCCGGGCGGAGGGTTGCGGCATGATGTCGCCATGCTGTCCTTCGCTGCCGTCGTCCAGGCCATCGACTCCCACACCGAGGGCGAGCCCACGCGCATCCTGACCGGTGGGTTGCCGGCCGTGCAGGGCAGGACCATGGCGGACAAGCGCGAACAGCTCCGGTTGCACCACGACCACCTGCGCCGGGCCCTCGTGCACGAGCCGCGCGGCCACGACGCCATCGTCCTCGCCTACCTGCTGCCGCCCTGCGACCCGTTGGCCCAACTCGGCGTGGTGTTCGCGAACGACGTCGGTTACCTGGGAACCTGCGGCCACGGCTCGATCGGCGTCGCCATGGTGGCGGTGGGCACCGGGATGGTGCCTGCGGTGGCGCCCGAGACGAAGGTCGTGCTGGACACCCCGGCAGGGCTCGTGCACTGCTCGGTGCGCGTCGTGGACGGGAGGCCCGTGTCGGTGCGCATCACCAACGTGGCATCGTTCCTCTGGCGCCGCGCGGTCCCGTTCGCGTTGCCCGACGGCCGCAAGGGCACGGCAGACGTCGCCTACGGTGGCAACTGGTTCGCCTTCGTGGACGCGCGCACCCTCGGCCTCGGCGTGGAGCCGCGACAGCTCGGCCCGCTGATGGGCACTGCAATGGCAGTGCGCGACGCACTGCGCGCTGCTGGCGTCCGCGGTCCCAACCCGCACACCGGGCGCGAGGAGGAGATCGACCACGTGAAGCTGTTCGTCCCCGTGGACAGTGGCGGCAGGAAGGGCTCGCGCGCGCTCACGCTTTGCCCGGGCACGGCCTACGACCGGTCGCCCTGCGGCACCGGCACCTCGGCCAAGCTCGCAGTGCTGCATGCCCACGGTGAACTCGCGGTGGGGGAGGAGTTCGTGTCGCAGAGCGTGCTGGGGACCAGCTTCACGGCGCGCATCGTCGGCACCACGACCGTGGACGGGAGGACCGCTGTCGTGCCCGAGGTCGAGGGCGCTGCGTTCGTCACGGGGTTCCAGAACTTCGTGCTCGACCCCTCGGACCCGCTCGTCCACGGGTTCACCACGGGCGCGGGTTCGGCAGGGTGAGCTGCCCGTCGCACGTGCGCGCGTGCTATCGTGCGCGGCCGATGCGGACCCTCCTCGTCCTCGGACTGTGCGCGACTCTCGCTGCCTGTGGCAGCTTCCACCCGCGCAACCCACCGTGGCGCAAGCCGCTTGCGGAGAGTCCGGCGCCAATGGGCGAGACCGCTGCCAGCCAGCCGCTGCGCTGGAAGGAGATCGGCACCAGCGTGCAAGGCCGTTCGATCCGCACCGTGACGCTCGGCACCGGGCCGCGCAAGGTCCTGTGGGTGGGCGGCATCCACGGCGACGAACGGGAAGGTGCGCATGCGACGGCATCGCTCCCGCGTGCCTTCCGCGAGACCAAGGGCGCGCTCGACAAGGTGAGCCTCACGATCCTCGAGGACATCAACCCGGACGGCACCGCGCTGGGCGTGCGTTGGAACGCGAACGGCGTGGACCTCAACCGCAACTACCCGGCATCCAACTTCCAGGCGAGCCGCCGCTTCGGCAGCCAGCCGCTCAACCAGCCCGAGTCGAAGTTGCTGCACGACTTCATCCTCGAGTTGCAGCCCGACCTGGTGATCGTCGCCCACAGCTGGCGCGGCGACCACTTCATCAACTACGACGGGCCGGCCGAGCACCTCGCGCAGCGCTTCTCCGAGCTGAGTGGGTACCGCGTCCAGCCCTCGGACGAGATCGCACCGACGCCGGGGTCGCTCGGCTCGTGGGTCGGCCGCGAGAAGAAGATCCCCATCCTCACGCTGGAGTACCTGCGCGGCCGCGAGCCGGTGCAGGCATGGAACGAGACGCGCGAGGCGATCCTCGCCGTGGTCCTCGAGGGCTGACGACCCATGCTCCGGTACCTGGCGCGACGGATCCTGCGGATGGTCCCGTCCCTGCTGGGCATCACGTTCGTCACCTTCCTGCTCGGCGACCTCGCGCCCTCGGACCGCGCGGCCATCGAGCTCGCGCGCATGGAGGCGCAGGGCGAGCTGGCACCCGACGCCGACCGTGCACAGGCACTGCGTGCGCTGCGGACCCGTTACGGCACCCACGACCCCGGGTCGGGCGAGGAGCTGGGGATCCTGAACCGCTACGGCAACTGGCTCGGCAGCGTTCTCTCCGGTGACGCGGGCGCGCGGTCGCCGGGCCAGCCCGCGGTGGGGGAGCGCATCCGCGAGGCACTGCCCGCAACCCTCGTGCTCGGTTGCTGCTCGACGCTGCTTGCCCTCGTCGTCGGCATCCAGATCGGAGTCGCATCCGGCATGCGCGCCGGTTCGCGTGCAGACCGGCTTGCCGCGACGGGTTCGATGCTCGTGGTGTCGGTGCCCGAGTTCCTGCTGGCCACGTTGCTGCTGCTCGCGTTCGGTGGAGCAGGCCTCCAGTGGTTCCCCAGCACCGGCTGGGCCCCGGGTCGCGGCGGCTCGTTGCTCGGCCTCGTGCTGCCGGTGGCCACCATGGCCGTGCCGCTCACGGTGGTGGTGGCCCGGTTCGTGGGCGAGTCGGTGCGCCGCGCGCGGACTGCGCCCTTCGCGCAGGCCCTGGAGGGCTTCGGTGTCGAGCAACCTGAGGTGCGCACGCGCCTCTTGCGACATGCGGCTGCCCCGCTCGCCACGCTCGCAGGCGGCCTCGTTCCGGTGCTCGTGGGTGGCTCGATCGTGGTCGAGTCGGTGTTCGCCATGGACGGCCTGGGCCACCTCGCGTTCCGCGCAGCAGTCGACCAGGACATGGCCATGGTGATGGCCCTCACGCTGCTGGTCGCACTGGCCACGCTGCTGGGCATGACGGCATCCGACCTCGCGCAGCGCGCGCTCGACCCGCGCGTTGGGAGCGCATCGTGACGGCGCGCAGGCTCTGGAGCTGGCTGGCCGTGTGCCTCGTGCTCGCAGCGTTGTTCGCACCGCTCGTCGCCAACGACCTGCCGTTGGTTGCAGAGGACCCTGCTGCAGGCCTGCGCTTCCCCGCGGTCGCGGACTGGCTCGGGGCCGAGGTGCCGCCGCCAGCAGGTCACACCTGGGCGACGTGGACGGCGCGGCAGGAGGACGATTCGGTCCACACCTGCATCCGCACGCCATGGCCGCACGGCCCGGAGCGCGTCGACACCAGGCGCATCGACGCGAGCCCGTCGTGGGCGCACCCGATGGGTTGCGACGACCTCGGTCGCGACGTGTTCAGCCGCGTGCTCCACGGCGCGCGCAGCGCCCTGCTCGTGGGCATCCTCTCGGCCCTGCTGGCAATGGCGACCGGCCTGCTGCTCGGCAGCATCGCCGGCATGCGCGGTGGGCTTGCCGACGCGATGGTTCTGGGCCTTGTCGAGTTGTTCCTCTGCTTCCCGGCGCTCTTCCTCGCGCTGGTGGCTGGCTCGTTGTTCGGTCCGTCCACCACGGCACTCGTGTGCGTGGTGGCAGCGGTCTCGTGGCCGGTCTTCGCCCGCATGGTGCGCGCCGAACTGCTCGCGATGCGCAACGCGGACTTCGTGCTCGCCGCGCGTGGGCTGGGGGTCGGCAACGCGAGCCTGCTGTTGCGCCACATGCTGCCCCAGCTGCGCAGCCAGCTGGCGGTCACGTTCGTGCTCGTCGTGGCGCAGGCGGTGGTGGTGGAGAGCACGCTGACATTCCTCGGCCTCGGGGGCAACCGTGCATCGTGGGGCGCCATCCTCGCCCAGGGCAGGGACGGGGCCCACCTCGGCAAGTGGCACCTGTGGCTCTTCCCTGCCCTCGCCGTCTCCGTCACCGTGCTGTGCTGCCACGCGCTCGCCGCCCGGGCGGCATCGCGCGTGCGCTGACCCGCTGGGGTCAGCCGCCGCGCGTGTGCATCTCGAGGTGCGGAGCGAGGCGCAGCTGCGCGTGCTGTGCGAGCGGCTCCCGGCGTTCCATCGCCGCACGGACCTCGGCGCCGCGGTCGGCTCGTTGGCTCCATCCTTGTGCCAGCAGCTCGCGGAGCTGGTCGTCGGTGGCGCCTGCGCGCAGTGGTGCACGGAGGTCGGTTCCCTCGGTGGCGTACAGGCAGCGGAACCACATGCCGTCCGCGGTCAGCCGGCTGCGGTCGCAACTGGCGCAGAAGGGTGCAGTGACCGAGCTGATGATCCCGAAGGTGGTGCCGTCGGGGAGCGTGAACCGTTCTGCAGGCGCACTGTCGGTGCGCGGGACAGGGGTTGCCGCGCCGAACGCAGCCGCCACGCGTTCGAGCAGCTGGGCGCGGGTCACCACCCTGTCCATGGACCAGCGCGTCGCGCCGCCGACGTCCATGTACTCGATGAACCGGATCTCGGCGCCGGCGCGGCGTGCGAACGCGAGCAGCGACTCGACCTCCGTGTCGTTGATGTCGCGGATCACGACCGTGTCCAGCTTGAGCCCCTCGAAGCCTGCGCTGCGGGCGGCCTCGATGCCGGCGAGCACGCGCGCATGGTCGTCGCGGCGCGACAGCATGCGGAACACCTGCGGGTCGAGGGTGTCGAGGCTGACGGTCAGCCGTTGCAGGCCCGCGCGGCGCAGTGGCTCCGCTGCCTTGTCGAGCAGCACGCCGTTGGTGGTCATCGCCAGCTCGCGGATGCGCGGCTTGTCCGCAAGCATCCGCACCAGGACCTCCAGGTCGCGGCGCAGCAGCGGCTCGCCGCCCGTGATGCGCACCTTCTCGACGCCGCAGTCGAGGAAACGATCGACGACGCGGCTGGTCTCCTCGAAGGAGAGCACGTCCTTCTGCGGCAGCCACGCGTACTCCTCCTCGGGCATGCAGTACTGGCAGCGCAGGTTGCAGCGGTCGGTGACCGACAGCCGCAGGTTGCGCATCGGCCGTTGCAGGCGGTCGAGGACGGGTTCCATGTGGGGCGGCCACGATAGCGGCACGAGCGCCGCCCGGGGCATCGATCTGCGCAGGCTGTTTCCGTTGCGTCGCACCAGCCGCGCAGTGACCATGGGACGAACTCGTCCGACCACGCCCGGTCAGGAGCCCCCATGACACTCAAGGTGATCGCCGGCATCTACGGCAGCCGTATCCTCAAGACCGTTCCCGGCATGGGAACCCGCCCGCTGCTCGGCCAGGTGCGCGGCTCGCTGTTCAACATCCTCGCGGCCGACATCCCCGGCGCGGTGGTGTGGGACCTCTTTGCCGGCACCGGCGCAAGCGGCATCGAGGCGCTCTCACGCGGCGCAGAGCGCGTGCTGTACTGCGAGAAGAACGGCCGTGCGCTCGACATCCTGCGCGGCAACCTGCAGACGCTGGGCGGGGACGCGGTGCAGCGGTCGGTCGTCATGCGCGCGGATGCATGGGAGCCACCGCCCATGACGCGCGAGGTCTTCGGCGGCGCGCCGGTGGAGGGCGAGGACCCCGCAGCGGAGGTCGCTCCACACGTGGTGTTCTTCGACCCGCCCTACCCGCTCGTGGTGGAGGACCCTGCGCGCGCGCTGGGCAAGGTGCGTGGTCTCGTGAAGCGCCTGGCAAAGGGCGGCTGCCTCGTCTTCCACTTCCCCGCCGGCCAACTCGACGAGGACGACTTCGATGCCGACACCGCGGTCGACCTGCGCGAGTGGGGCACGACCGCGGTTGCGCTCCTGTGGCGGGCGGGGGAGGAGCCGGAGCGCGTGCGCAGGAAGCGCGCCGAGCGTGCAACCGGGGAGGGCACGGGTCCCGACCCGGAACAGGCGGGGTCAGGGCAGCCGGACGCCCACTGAGCGCGACACGCCCGTGGCAAGGGCTGCTCCACGCCACGCAACGTCGTGCCGTCCAGTCCGGACCGGCCGAATCCGGGTCAAGGCGTGGGCGAGGTGATGCCGAAGTAGGCGCAGCAGGCTGCCCCGCCGGTGCGGGGTCGTGCGTCCGCCGGACGCGCCTGCGGCACGTACCACGGTGAACCTGTCATGAACAAGCTGCTGCTGCTCTCCGTCCTGCTCGTCCCCGGCTTCGCGGTCGCGCAGACCATCCCCGGTGTCGAGATCACCACGACCCTCACGCAGGTCCGCGAGGAGCCCGAGGCATTCAAGAACGTGAAGATCCGCTTCACGGTGCAGTTCTGCTCGCTGGGCAACCTCAGCAACCCCTTCTTCACCCAGTTCACCCCGACCGAGTACGTGAACTTCCACGCCTGGGCCGACGAGCAGCCCATCTGGCAGAAGAGCTCCTACGAGGACGTGTTCGGCATGCTGTTCTACGGCAAGAACAACGACGACCTCGGCGAGCTCTGCAGCACGAGCATCTACCAGCGCCTCGAGGTCAGCGGCGTGGTCCGCAACACCTTCCAGAACATCCCGTGGATCGAGGTCACCAGCTTCCGCACGATCGACGGTTCGGTCGACACCGCGACGCTTGCACACCTCTACCGCGGTGAGCAGCACATGCAGAACCGCCGCTGGCAGCGCGCGGTCTCCGAGTTCAGCCTCGCCAACACCGAGAACGCGCCCACCAGCGTGCTGTTCGCCGTGCAGAAGAACCTGGGCATCTGCAACCTGCGGATGGGCGAGGCCGAGGCCGCCCGCACCCACCTGTCCGCCGCCAGCGAGATCAACTCCTCCGACCTGCAGGTCAAGCGTTTGCTGGCCACGGCCAGCGAGGCGCCCTCCAGCGGTCTCGACCGTTCCGTGGACAAGAGCTCCGTGAAGGAGCACGAGCGCCCGCTCTGGGAGGCCTTTGCCTCCACGGCCAGCGCCACCAAGTCCAACCCGTCGAACCAGACGAAGACCGTCGAGACCTCGGCCCGCAACTGAGCCTGGTCTCCGGCCGCACCGCCCCCGCCGGGTGAAAATCGGCCCGCGGGGCGGCATTGTCCCGGGATGCACAACCCGGCAGACCCCATGCGGTACGTGCGCCAGCACCGGCTGGCGTTCGCAATGGTCTGCACCACCCTGGTGCTGATCGCCTTCGGCGCCATGGTCACGAGCACCGGCTCGGGCATGGCCTTTGCCGACTGGCCGCGCGCCGACGGGGAGTGGATGCCCGAACGGGCCCTGTCGACCCTCGACGGCTTCCTGGAGCACTTCCACCGGATCATCGGCGCCGCAGTCGGCCTGATGATGCTCATCCTGGTCGTCTGGGCCGGTCGCGCAGCCTCCGACCAGCCCTGGCTCCGCCGCCTGCTCATCGGTGGTCTTGCCCTCGTGGTGACCCAGGGCATCTTCGGCGGCATCGGTGTGCGCCTCGAACTGCCGGTCTTCACGTCGGCCACCCACGGCGTCCTCGCCCAGGTGACCCTCGCGACCTTCACGGTCATCCTGTTCGCGCTGTCGCCGCGCTGCGCCCAGAACCCGCTCGTCGAGGCTGGTCGGCTGCGCAGCGCCCGCAAGTGGGTCTGGATCGGTCTCGTCGCGCTCATCCTGCAGACGGCCTTCGGCGCCATCGCGCGCCACTCCGTCGTGCCCAACAACCACGCGCTCTGGAGCCACGTCGTCAACGCGTTCGTGGTCTTCCTCCTCCTCATCGTGGTGTCGGGCGTCACCTCGGGGAAGCTGGGCTCCTCGGTCCCCGGCGTGAACCGGGCATCGCGCCTGCTCATGGGCTTGCTGATCCTGCAAGTGGCGCTCGGTTTCGTGGCCTTGATGGTGCGCCGGGACAAGCATCCGGAGAACATCCAGTACCTATGGCGCGCCAGCCTGATCTCGGCCCACGTCCTCACGGGCGCCCTGCTGACGATGACCACGGCGCACCTGCTCGCGCTCGTGCGGCTCGGTGCGGCCCCCGCCCCGGCATCCGGCAGCACCCGCTGAGCGAAGGCCGACCGCCCGCTCCCCGAAGTCCCGCATGAGCAAGGTCGGCGCCTACCTGGAACTCACCAAGCCGCGGCTCTCGGGCCTCGCGGTGTTTGCCGTGGTGGCTGGCGGCTACATGGCGTGGTCCCCCGACGCGCACCCGCCCTTCGGCGTGCTGGCGGCGACCACCGTCGGCAACTTTCTCGTGGCGGGTGGCGCCAACGCGCTCAACATGAGCCGCGAGCACGAGTACGACGCCCTGATGGCGCGCACGGCAGGCCGCCCGGTGCCCTCGGGCCGCCTCACACCCGGCGAGGCCTTTGCCTTCGGGGTGCTCGCCTCCATCGTGGGTCTCGTGGTGCAGGTGGTGTTCAACGAACAACTGTTGTCCGGCCTGCTGGCAGCCGGCATCAGCGCGCTCATCCTGCTGAGCTACGTGCTCGTGTACACACCCATGAAGCGCACCACTCCGCTCAACACGCTGGTGGGTGCAATCCCGGGCGCGCTGCCGCCAGTGGTCGGCTACGCAGCGGTGCGAGGCGAGGTCGGCTTCGGGGCCGTGGTGCTGTTCGCCATCCTGTTCTGCTGGCAGATCCCGCACTTCCTGCCGATTGCCTGGCGCTACCGCGAGGAGTACGCACGCGGCGGCTTCCGCATGCTGCCGTCGTTCGACCCGGACGGCCATCGCACCCGCATGACGATGCTGCTCTACGTGGCGGGCCTGGGCATCGCCTCGCTCATCCCGTTCGTGACGGGCATGGCCGGCCAGGTCTACCTCGGCACTGCCGTGTGCCTCGACCTGTTCTTCTTCGTTCCCGCGACGATCGCTGCCCTGACGCGACTCGACAGCGCCATGCGCATGACGTTCCTCGCATCCATCGTCTACCTCCCCTTGTTGCTCGTCGTCATGGTCCTCGACCGGCAGGTGCCCCTGTGAGTCTCCCCGCTGCCGAAGGCCGTGGCGTCACGTACTCGTACGGCGACCGTCAGGCGCTGTGCGGCATCGACTTCGCCGTCGCTCCTGGCTCGGTGCACGGCTTCCTCGGGCCCAACGGCTCGGGCAAGTCGACGCTGTTCAAGCTCCTCTCCACGATCGTCGCCCCGCAGGCAGGCAGCCTGCACCTGCTCGGCTGCGACCTCGTGACGCAGCAGCACCTGGTCCGCCAGCGCATCGGCGTGGTGTTCCAGTCCCCTGCGGTCGACAAGAAGCTCACGGTGCGAGAGAACCTTCGCTACGGCGGCCACCTGTACGGCCTGCGCGGTGGCGCACTCGAGCAACGCATCGACGAGTTGCTGCGGCACGCCGGTCTTGCCGACCGTGCGGGCGAGAAGCTGGCCAAGCTCTCCGGCGGCATGCGTCGGCGCGTCGAGGTGGCGAAGTGCATGCTGCACCGGCCCGAGCTGCTGCTGCTCGACGAGGCAAGCACCGGCCTCGACCCGGCGGCCCGCCGCGACATGTGGTCGCTGCTGCGGTCGCAACAGGGCCTTACCGTGCTCTTCACGACGCACCTGATGGAGGAGGCCGCACAGGCCGACCACCTCACGTTGCTCGACCAGGGCCGCATCGTGGCCGAGGGCAGGCCCGTCGACCTGGTCCGTTCGGTGGGCGGTGAGGTGCTGGAAATCGAGGCCGACGAACCCGACTCGCTCGCTGCGGAGTTGCGCAGCCGGCACGGCATCGCAGCCACCGTGGTCGACCGCCGCATCCACGTGCGTGCCCCCAGCGTGCACGCGATGGTCGGCAAGGTGATGGAGACGCATGGCGCCCGCATCCGGAGGCTCACCGTCGCGCAGCCCTCGCTGGAGGACGTGTTCCTGCAGGTCACCGGCAAGCGCTTCGAGTCCGTGAACGGGGGTGCCGCATGATCCTCGCCGTCCGTTCGATGTGGCAGCGCGAGATCGTGCGCTTCCTGCGCGACCGCTCACGCCTCACGGGCTCGCTCATGCAGCCCATCGTCTTCTGGCTCCTCTTCAGCGGCGCGCTCGCGCGCGTCGACATGGGCGGCGGCCAGGGCTACGCCAGCTACTTCTTCGCCGGCACGCTGGCGATGATCTCGCTCTTCACCGCCATCTTCGCGACCATCACGGTGATCGAGGACCGCAAGGACGGGTTCCTGCAGGGCGTGCTGGTGTCGCCGGTGCCGCGCAGCGCCATCGCGCTGGGCAAGATCCTCGGCGGTGCCACGTTGGGCACCGGTCTCGGCACGTTCTTCCTGGCCATCGGCTGGGTTGCGGGCATGGAGGTCACGCTGCCCACCGCCATCGAGACCATGGGCGTCCTCCTGCTGCTGTCGGTGGCCGTCACCGGTCTCGGCTTCGCCCTCGCTTGGGTGATGGACAGCACGGCGGGCTACCACGGCATCATGATGCTCTTCCTGATGCCCATGCTGCTGCTCTCGGGCGCCTTCTTCCCGATGGGCGAGGCGCACGAGTGGCTCGCCTGGGTGCGCTGGGTCAACCCGATGACCTACGGCGTGGGTGCCCTGCGCCACAGCCTCGCCTCGCCACCCGAGGTGCTCGCCGGGCTGCCTGCCTACCCGGTGTGCCTCGCCGCGAGCACAGGCTTCGCCCTCGCCACCTTTGCCCTCGGCACTGCCGTCGTGAACCGGCGCAGCGCCCGCAACGTCGCCTGAACCCATGCTCGCCGCCTTCGACCCCCTCGTCCTCCCGCACGTGAACGCCACGCTCAACGCGCTGGCCTTCGTCCTCATCGTGGCGGCGCTCGTCGCCGTGAAGCGCGGCAACGTCGAGCTGCACAAGAAGCTGATCCTCGGCGCGACTGCGGTGTCCGCACTCTTCCTCGCCAGCTACGTCGTCTACCACCTCAGTGCGCCCCCGGTGAGGTTCCAGGGCGAGGGCTGGGTGCGCCCGGTCTACTTCTTCATCCTCGTGACCCACATCGTGCTGGCCGCGGTGCAGGTGCCGCTCATCCTGCGCACCCTGTGGCTCGGGTACAAAGACCGCCGGGAGCAGCACCGGAAGTGGGCCAAGGTCACCGCACCCATCTGGCTCTACGTGTCGGTGACCGGGGTGGTGGTCTACCTGTTCCTCTACCAATGGTGAGCCTGCGGGCAGTGCCCGCGGTGAGCCTCCGGGCCGGACCGGCTTGAACGCGAGGTTGTTAGGGATATGTTAGGTATCCCATGCTCCTCGCCCTCCACATCCGGAACCTCGCCCTCATCGAGCACGCCGAACTGCGCCTGGGCCGCGGCCTCAACGTGATCTCCGGCCAGACCGGCGGCGGCAAGTCGCTGGTCGTCACCGCCCTGGAGCTGTTGCGCGGCGAGCGCGCCAACGGCGCCCTGGTGCGCCGCGGGGCCGAGGAGTTGCAGGTCGACGGCGAGTTCAGGCTCGGCGAGGGCGAGCGCTCGCGGGCCGTGGCCATGCTCGTGCAGGACCTCTGCGGCGGCACGGTGGAGGAGGGGTTGCTGCTGGTGTCCCGGTTCGTCGACGTGCACGGACGGAGCCGCGTGCGCATCGGCGGCAGGCCCGCGACCCTGCAGGCGCTGCGCCAGCTGGGCGCCCAGCTGCTGGAGATCCACGGGCAGGGCGACTCGCGCGCACTCATGCGTCCCGAGATCCAGTGCGAGACGCTGGACGGCTTTGCCGGGACAGCTGGCCTGCGCAACGGGTTCGGCGAGGCACTTGCCGCGGCACGCGCGGTGCAGGCCCGCATCGCCGAGGTCCAGGCCGGGCAGCGCGAGCGCACGCAGCGCCTCGAGTTCCTGCGCTTCCAGCAGGAGTCGATGACGGCCCTGCAGCTGGGGGAGGGCGAACTTGCCGCGCTGGAGGCAGAGCACCAGGTCCTCGCCAACCTCGACGCGCTCCGGCTCGACCTCGACGGTGCGCTCGGTGCCCTGCAGGAGGCCGAGTCCAGCGCTGCCGAGCGGCTGTCGGACGCACTGCGCCACCTGCAGTCCGCGGCTGCCGTGGACCGCCGGCTCGAGGAGGCCGCCGAGCTCCTCGCGCAGGCGGAGGAGCTGCTTGCCGAGGTGTGCCGCAAGGTCCAGTCGGCACAGGGCGGACTCGACCTCGACCCCGAGCGGCTGGGCGAGGTGCAGGAGCGGCTCGACACGGTCCACGAGGCACTGCGCCGCCACGGCCCCACCGAGGCGGAGTTCCGCCAGAACCTCGCCCGGGTGAACGAGGAGCTCGCGCGCTTCGAGGGTGCGTCCTCCGACCCCGACGCGCTGGCGGCGGAGCTGAAGGATCGCACGACGGCACTGGCAGCACTGGGGCGCAAGCTGGTCCGCGCCCGCCGCAAGGCAGCGGAGCCGTTCGCACAGGCGATCCAGCGCGAGCTCGTCGACCTCGGCATGCCCCACACGGTGGTGCGCGTGGCGATGGAGGACACGTTCCGCGACTGCGACCTGCTGGGGACGGCCACGCCGCACGGACCGGTCCCCGTGGACCTCGAGGTGCGCATCAACCCGGGCGAGCCGTTCCACTCCATGCGGCTCACCGCCTCGGGCGGCGAGCTCGCGCGCATCGTGCTGGCGGTGAAGAAGACGATGGCGGACCAGGACCGCGTGCCCATGCTGGTCCTCGACGAGATCGACAGCGAGATCGGTGGACGACTCGGCCTGCAGGTGGGACAGAAGCTCGCGGACGTGGCGCGGCACCACCAGGTCGTGATCGTCACCCACCTGCCGCAGGTGGCGGCCTTCGGGCAGCACCACTTCCTCGTCGGCAAGGTGGTCGAGGGCAAGGGCAAGGGCGAGCGCACGCTCTCGCGCGTGCGGCACCTGGCTGGCACCGAGGTGGAGCAGGAGCTCGCGGCCATGAGCGCAGGCGACGGTGCCGACGGTGCGGCCCTGGCCCATGCGCGCACGCTGGTCGAGAAGGCCCGTGCCGTCGAGGCCGCGAGCGCCTGACCCGAATCACCGTGGCGCAGGGCTGGCGGGCGTGCAGGCAGGCGGCGCTGCGGATACAACCTTTGCCCCCAACGGCCTGCCCGCCCCGCCATGTCCGCCCTCAAGCCCTTCCTCGTCGAACGAAAGATCCTCTCCAAGGTGTGGGGCGGACGCGGGCTGGAGCAGGCGCTCGGCCTCACGCTGCCCCCCGGTGAGCAGGTGGGCGAGACGTGGGAGCTGTACGACCGGCCCGAGGGCTCCTCGGTGCTGCGCGGCAGCCAGACCACGCTGGCCGAACTGATGGCGACCCAGCGTGAGGCGCTGCTCGGCCGCGGCGTGCGCACCGGCCACGGCGGCAGGTTCCCCCTGCTGGTCAAGTACATCGACGCGCGCGAGGCGCTGTCGGTGCAGGTGCATCCCGACGAGGAGCAGGCGCGCGCACGCGGTGACGGTGGCAAGAACGAGGCGTGGGTCGTCCTGCAGAAGGGGCCGAACGCCCGCATCATCCGTGGCACCAAACCCGGTGTGACCGATGCGCAGTTCCGTGCGGTGGCAGCCACTGCGGCCGTCGAGGAGCTGCTGTGGAAGTTCACGCCCGAGGTGGGCGACTGCATCCACGTGCCTGCGGGCACGGTGCACGCGATCGGGCCCGACGTGGTGGTGTTCGAGGTGCAGCAGAACAGCGACCTCACTTACCGGTTGTACGACTGGGGTCGTCCCCGCGAGGTGCACGTGCAGGACGCGCTTGCCGTCACGCGCCTCGGTGCCGAGGGCACGGCCTCGGGTGGCAGGCCGGTGGTCCCGCCGCAGCAGCTGCCCGACGGCTCGACGTTGGTGGTCGAGGCACCGCAGTTCCGCGTGCGACGCTTCACGGTCGCGCCGACGGCGCAGGGCAACGGCCGCATGGTCCTGCCCACGGAGGGCACGTTCCAGGTCGTCAACGTGACGGCCGGGCGCGGCGTGCTCGGGTGGCACTCGGCTGGCAACGACCAGCCCTTGTTCCTGCAGACCGGTGACTGCGCGGTGGTTCCCGCGTGCATCGAGCAGGTCTTCTTCTCACCGATTGGACGCATGGAGCTGCTGGTCTCAGGACCCGGCAGGCAACGCTGATGGCCAGACGTCACGTGGACAGGCGGCCGGGACAGCGCTTGCAGCGCGGAACCGGTCAGGGTGGAGGCGGCACGGCAGGCGGACGCGACGCGCGCGGGGCACGTGGTCCCCGCGGTGGCGCACGCCGCGAGGATGGCGAGGAGATGCAGCGGCCTGCAGGACCTGTGCGGCGGCCCAAGGCCACGCGCCGCAGCCGCGGCCTGGTCGTCACCCCGCGCGAGAAGCAGGTGGTGGACGACGGCAAGGTCCGTCTCAACCGCTTCCTCGCCATGTCGGGCGTGAGCAGCCGCCGCGCCGCGGACGAGCTCATCACGGGTGGCCGCGTCGAGGTGAACGGGAACATCGTCACCGAGCTCGGCCTGCGCATCGACCCGGCCAGCGACGAGGTGCGCGTCGACGGGAGGCGCGTCCAGCAGGAGAAGAAGCTCTACATCCTGTTCAACAAGCCTGCTGGCGTGGTGTGCACCAATGCACGTCACGAGCAGAAGAAGCGCGTGATCGACCTGCTGCCCGAGGTGCGCGGCCGCATCTACACGGTGGGCAGGCTCGACCTCGACAGCGAGGGCCTGCTGCTGCTGACCAACGACGGCGACTTCGCGCTGCAGATGACGCACCCGCGCTACGGCGTGCCCAAGGTGTACGCAGTCGAGGTGCGCGGCAAGGTCGAGCGCGAGGACCTGGAGAAGGCGCGCGGCGGCGTGTGGCTGTCGGAGGGCCCGACTGCGGGCATGAAGATCCGCGTCGAGCACCAGGGCCCGGGCAAGACCTTCCTGCGCGTGATGCTGCGCGAGGGCAAGAACCGTGAGATCCGCCGCGTCTTCGCCAAGCTCGGCTACCCGGTGCGTTCGCTCAAGCGCGTGCGCATCGGCGACCTGACGCTGCACGGGCTCGGCACGTCCAGCTGGAGGTACCTGACGCCTGCGGAGGTGAAGGACCTGGTCGAGATCTCGCGCCGCGAGACGGACCCCAAGGGAATGGTGGAGGGAGACTGATGCTGCCCAAGGTCGAGACGTTGTTGCTCCAGAACGGCATGCGCGTGCTGCTGCTGCCGCGTCACTCACTGCCCGTGGTCGCCACGGTGCTCTGGTACGAGGTCGGCGCGCGCGACGAACTGAGCGGGGAGACCGGGGTGTCGCACTTCCTCGAGCACATGATGTTCAAGGGGACCGACCGCTACGCGAAGGGGCAGATCGACCTGCTCACGAGCAAGATGGGCGGGTCCAACAACGCCTTCACCGACAACGACGGCACTGCCTACTTCTTCGCGATGGCTTCCGACCGCTGGGAGCCGGCACTGGAGATCGAGGCGAGCCGCATGCGCAGCTGCCTGCTCGACCCGACCGAGTTCACCAGCGAGAAGAGCGTCGTGCTCGAGGAGCTCGCGATGGGCGAGGACGAGCCCTGGCGCCC
Organism: Planctomycetota bacterium; assembly: GCA_041178545.1. Classification (GTDB taxonomy): domain Bacteria; phylum Planctomycetota; class UBA1135; order UBA1135; family UBA2386; genus JBEATZ01. The sequence continues at coordinate 35,084 of JBEGVB010000062.1, read as the reverse complement.
GCTGTACCAGGCCACGGAGTCGCTGCTGTTCCAGGTGCACCCGTATCACCACCCGGTGATCGGCTGGAAGCAGGACCTCGAACGCCTCACCGTTGCCGGGATGCGCGCCTACTACGACCGCAACTACGGCCCCAACCGCGCCTTCCTCGTGATCGCCGGTGACATCGACGTCGAGCGCACCAAGCAGCGTGTGACCGAGCTGTTCGGCTCGATCCCGGCGAGCGCCGAGGCCCGCCGCGAGGTGCTGGCCGAGCCGCCCATGCAGGGCGAGCGTCGCGCCGTGCTGAACACACCGCACTCCGTGAAGCGCATGTGCATCGGCTTCCGCGGCACCCGCAACGGCGAGCGCGACGACTACGCGCTCGACGTGCTCTGCCACCACCTCGGCCTCGGCAAGAACTCGCTGCTCTACAAGCGGCTCGTCGTCGAGGAAGAGCTCGTCACCAACCTGTCGGTGATGAACGAGGCGCGCCTGGACCCCGGCGCTGTCTTCCTGCTGTTCGAGCTGCGCGACGGCGCCGACCCGGAGGTGGTCGAGCGCATGGCCTGCGAGGAAGTCCGTCGCCTGGTCGAGAAAGGCGTCGACAAGAAGGACCTTGCGCGCATCCGCGAGCAGATCCGTGCGGCGTTCCTGTTCGAGGACGAGACCGTGCTCGACACCGCCCTCAAGGTCGCCCGCTTCGAGTCGATGAAGCCCGGCGGCTGGCAGGCTCTCGAGCACGTGGTGCCCACCATCACGTCACTCGACAACAAGGAGCTGGTGGAGGTGGCTGCCCGCCACTTCGACCTCGACCGCAAGTGCGTGGTGTGGTCGGTGCCCGCGCCGACCCCGGCGCCCGCCAAGGCACGGAAGCCCAAGGCCGGCAAGAAGCAGAAGCCGGTCCCGGTGGGCAGCCGCATCAGCAAGTCCGCCAAGGGCGCGGCCCGGACTGCGCGCCGCGCACGCAAGGGGGAAAAGTGAGCCGCCCGGTCAAGCTCGACATCGCCGAGCGCAACCTCGACAACGGTCTCACCCTGCTTGCCGTCCGCAACGAGGGTGTGGAGACGTTTGCCACTGTTGCGTCCTTCGACATCCGCGTGGGTGACGAGCCCGAGGACCAGTGTGGCCTAGCCAACCTCGTTGGAGAGTGCATCGACGAGGGCACCGAGCGCCACGACGCGCTGGAGTTCGCAGCGGCCATCGAGTCGATCGGCGGCGCAATCGGTGCCAACCACCGGGGCGGCTCCATGCTGTGCCCGGCCGAGAGAGCCAAGGACGGAATCGCCCTGCTGCGCGAGATGCTGCTGGAACCGACCTTCCCGGGCCGGGAGATCCGTCGCGTGCGCGGTGAGATCCTCACCGAGATCCTCGCCGACGAGGACGACCCGCGCTCGGTCGCCGGCCGCCGCTTCCGCAAGGAGGTCTACGGCAGGCACCCGCTCGGCAGGCCGTCGCAGGGCACGGTGAAGAGCGTCAAGCGTCTCGAGCCCAAGCACCTGCGTGGCTTCCACGACGAGTTCTTCGCGCCCGAGGGTGGCTACGTGGCCGCCGCCGGACCGGTGGAACCGCAGCGCATGCTCGACATGCTGGCAAAGTCCTTCGGCCGCATGAAGGGTCGGACCCCCAAGCATGCCGCGGTGCCCGAGGTCGTCATGCCCAAGGCATCGCGCGACGTGCACATCCCGATGGCGCGCGAGCAGGTGCACGTGTTCCTGGGGCACCCCGGCATCCGGCGCACGGACCCGGACTTCTACGTGCTGTCGGTGATGGACCACGTGCTCGGCACCGGACCCGGCTTCACCTCGCGCTGCTCCCGCAGGCTGCGGGACGAACAAGGGCTGTGCTACAGCGTGAGCGCAGGCATCACCGGGAGCGCCGGCGAGGAGCCCGGCACGTTCACGGCATACATCGGAACCTCACCTGAGCACCGCCAGAAGGCGGTCGACGGGTTCCTCGAGGAGATCCGCAGGATCCGCAAGGAGCCCTGCAGCCAGCAGGAACTCGACGACGTGGTGGCGTACCTCACCGGCAGTTTCGTGTTCGCCCTCGAGCGCAACAGCAACCTGGCCGCCTACGCAATCCGCGCCAAGCGCTTCGGACTCGGGTTCGACTACCTGCACCGCTATCCCGAGATCATCCGCTCGGTCACCCGCGAGCAGATGCGCGAGGCCGCCGAGCGCAGGCTGGACCCGGACCGACTCGTGATCGTGAGCGCGGGCGCAAGCTGAGGTTGGCCACGGGCCGTGGGCGCCGCCATGATGGCACCATGGCCCAGAACGCACCTGCGCTGCGCGACGTGCTCGACATGATGCACGAGGTCGCGCCCCTCGAACTCGCTGCCGAGTGGGACAACACCGGACTGCTGGTGGACCCGCAGGGAGCCGCGGAGAAGCCGTTGCGGGCCTGCATGCTCACCATCGACTGCACCGAGGCGGTGCTGCGCGAGGCCCGGCGTGCGAAGGCGGGCCTGGTGGTCAGCTACCACCCGCCGATCTTCCAGCCGATCAAGCGGCTCGCCAGCGACGACGCCAGGCAGCGCACGCTCCTCGAGGCCGTTCGTTCCGGCATCGCCGTCTACTCGCCCCACACGGCCCTCGACGCGGCCCCTGGCGGTCTCGCCGACTGGCTTGCCGAGGTGGTGAGTGCCAAGGGTGCCGTGTCCGAGTTGCGTCCGTGCGGCGACGGAGACTACGGCAGGCTGGTGCAGCTGGGCCGGCCCATGGCCCTCGCGGCGCTGTTGCAGCGCATCCGTCGCGGGCTCGGCGTGAAGAAGTTGCGCATCGCCCAGCCGGAGAAGCCGCGCACCCGCATCCGCTCGATCGCCGTGGCGGCGGGCAGCGGCGCCTCGGTGCTGCGCGGCACCGCAGCCGACCTGTGGCTCACCGGTGAGATGGGTCACCACGACGTGCTCGCAGCCGTCGCAGCCGGCACCACCGTCGTGCTCGCAGAGCACACGGGCACCGAGCGGGGCTACCTGCCGCGGCTGCGCAAGCGCTTGCTCGACGCATTCGACGGCGCGCTGGCCGTCCACGTCGCCAAGAGCGACGTGGACCCGGTCCGCGTGGTCTGAGCTGCGCTCAGGCCGACTGCAGGTCGTTGGGCTGGTCCTTCGGGTAGCGCACCGCGTACCGGAACACGTAGTTCACGATCGGGATGCCGAGGATCAGGCCCCAGACGCCGAAGAGCTTGCCGCCCACGGTGAGCACGATGAGCACGAGCACCGGGTTCATGCGCATGTGGTGCCCGTAGATGCGCGGGTTGAGGATGTAGGTCTCGATCGCGTGGATCAGCAGGATCAACCCGATCGCGAGCAGCATCATCGGGAAGCCGCCTGCCTGCAGCGACAGCAGGCAGATGGGCGTCGAGCTGATGAAGACGCCTGCCACCGGGATGAAGCTGCACAGGAACACGATGGTGGACAGGAACACCGCGTTGGGCAGGCCGAGGACCCAGATGCCGATGGCCGTCAGCACGGTGTTGAGCGCTGCAATGGCGAGCTGGGCACCGAGTGCACGGCCCATGACGCGGCCGAAGGTGGCGATGCTGTCCGCCACCTCGTCGTAGATGAAGCCGAGCTTGGTGTCGCGCAGGCCGGAGATGCCGCGTGCGATCTTGGGCAGGTCGAGCACCATGAGGAACGAGAAGAGCATCGCCAGCAGGAACGACGATGCGTACCCGAGCAGGTCCTCGCCCCACTTGCCCAGCTGCTTGATGCGCTCGCGCGTGAGCGCCTCCTTGCCTGCAGCCGTGGTCTCCTCCTCCGGGTTGAAACCCAGCAGCTGCTTGAGGAAGTTGCTGACGATCGGGCCTGCCTTCTTCGCTGCGGGGTCGTTCGGTGGCTGCTGCACCTCGTTGCCGCCAGCTGCCGACTCCTCCTCGCGGTCGAACCACTTCGCGAACTCGGGGTTCTCCTGCAGGAACTTGTGCGCCGCGGTGTCCGCGTCGACCAGGTACTTGTCCCAGTTCTCGGCAAAGATCTTCGTCTGCTCCTGCACCTGGGGTGCGAGGCTGTAGCCCGTGGCGAAGATGGTGCCGAGGAACAGCAGGCCCACCAGCACCACGCGGACGACGCGGTTGCGGATCCGCGTTGCGAGGCCGTCGACGGCGATCGCCTGGATGTAGGCGAAGACGAAGGTGAGGAAGACGAGCAGCAGGAACTGCCGCAGGATGTAGAGGATCGCGACCAGCAGTCCCCAGACGAAGACCTTGGTGCCCAGCGAGAAGATGCGGTCCCAGGGCGGAGGCAGCGTCTTTCCCTGCAGGTCGGTGCTCACGGTGTTCATCGAGCCTCGACCCTACGACACGAATCGGCCCCTTGCCAGACATCCACCCGGGGAACATGCCCCACGGCCGGGGCCCTTGCGTGGCATCCACGACGCGCGAGGGGCAAACTGGCGGCATGAAGCTGCTGGTGCTGCTGGCCGTGGGACTGCGCCCGAAGGACCTGAGGCGCGCGCCCAACCTGTCGAAGGTCGCCAACGAGGGCTTCGTGGCGCCGCTGCGCACGGTCTTCCCTGCCGTGACCTGCACCGTGCAGGCAACCTTCCTCACTGGCCTGCTGCCCAGCGGCCACGGTGCCGTGGCCAATGGCTGGTACTTCCGCGACCAGGCCGTCGTGTGGCTGTGGCGACAGGCCAACCAGCTGGTCCAGGGCGAGAAGGTCTACGACGCGGCCAAGGCCCGCGACCCCTCGGTCACCTTCGCCAAGATGTTCTGGTGGTGGAACATGTACGCGAACGTCGACTTCTCGGTCACGCCGCGTCCCGAGTACCACGCCAACGGGCTCAAGAAGCCCGGCATCTACTCGCACCCGGCATCGCTGGCGACCGAGCTGCAGCGGGCGCACGGCGCGTTCCCGCTGTTCGACTTCTGGGGGCCCAAGGCCGGCATCCGCAGCACCCGTTGGATCGCAAGTGCATCGATCAAGGTGGTCGAGGACCACGACCCCGACGCCATGCTCGTCTACCTGCCGCACCTCGACTACGACCACCAGCGGTACGGACCCGACGACGTGCGTTCGCAGCAGGCCGTGGCCGAGCTGGACCGCGAGGCCGGTCGACTCATCGAGGCCGCCCGAGCCAAGGGCGCGCGCATCGTCGTGCTCAGCGAGTACGGCATCGAGCGCGCCGAGCGTCCCGTGTTCCTCAACCGCGTGCTGCACGAACGGAAGTGGCTCACGGTGCAGGAGACGAGCCATGGCCAGTTGCTCGACTGCGGCGCCAGCCGTGCCTTTGCCGTGGCCGACCACCAGTGTGCCCACGTCTACGTGCAACGCCCTGCCGACGTGGGGCAGGTGGCCTCGCTGCTGCGGGCCGTCCCTGGCGTCGCGCGCGTGCTCGACCGGTCCCAGCAACGCGAGCTCGGCATCGACCACGAGCGCAGCGGTGAGCTCGTCTGCATCGCCGAGCCGGGCTGCTGGTTCGCCTACCACTACTGGCTCGACGAGGCGCGCAGGCCCGACTTTGCGCCCACGGTCGACATCCACCGCAAGCCCGGCTACGACCCGGCAGAGCTGTTCCTCGACCCGAAGCTGAGGTTCCCGAAGCTCAAGATCGCTGCGACGCTGGCGAAGAAGCTGCTCGGGTTCCGCTACCTCATGGACGTCATCCCCACCGACCCCTCGATGGTGCGGGGCACGCACGGGCGCATCCTCGAGGATGCCGAGGCTGGTCCGGTCTTCCTGTGCTCTGACCCGCGCTACGCCGCGCCCAGCATCGCGGCCACCGACGTGAAGGACCTGATGCTCCGCATGCTCGCGGAGCCGCGCACCCCCTGAACGACGACGGGCCGGTGCGCGCGTGCGCACCGGCCCGTCTGGGGCGCAGGTCGACGCGGGCTCAGAAGCCCATGTCGCCCATGCCACCCATGCCGCCGTGGTCGTGGTCGTGGCCGTGACCGCCGGCATCCTTCTTCTTCTCGGGCACCGTGGAGATCAGCGCCTCGGTGGTGAGCAGGAGGGTCGACACCGACGCTGCGTTCTGCAGCGCGGCGCAGGTGACCTTGGCCGGGTCGACGACGCCAGCCTTCACCATGTCCTCGTACGTGTCGGTGGCGGCGTTGTAGCCCCACGTGGCGTCCTTGCCGTTGCGCACGTTCTGCACCACGATCGAGCCGTCGACACCCGCGTTCTGCGCGATCTGGCGCATGGGGGCCTCGAGTGCGCGGCGCACGATGTCGGCGCCGATGCGCTCGTCACCGGTGAGCTTCAGGTCGGCCAGGGCTGCCGATGCGCGCACCAGTGCGACACCGCCACCAGGGACGATGCCCTCGGCGACTGCGGCGCGGGTTGCGTGCAGCGCGTCCTCGACGCGAGCCTTCTTCTCCTTCACCTCGGACTCGGTGGCACCGCCGACCAGGATCTGGGCGACGCCGCCTGCGAGCTTGGCGAGGCGCTCCTGGAGCTTCTCGCGGTCGTAGTCCGAGGTCGTCTTGGCGATCTCGGCACGGATCTGCTCCATGCGGCCCTGGACGTCCTTGGTCTTGCCGGCACCCTCGATGACCGTGGTGTCCTCCTTGCCGATCACGACCTTCTTGGCCGAGCCGAGCTCAGCGGTCGTCACCGACTCCAGGTTGATGCCCAGGTCCTCGAAGATGGCCTTGCCGCCGGTCATGACGGCAATGTCCTCCAGCATCGCCTTGCGGCGGTCGCCGAAGCCAGGCGCCTTGACGGCAGCGCACTTGAACACGCCGCGCAGCTTGTTGACGACGAGCGTCGCGAGGGCCTCACCCTCGATCTCCTCGGCGACCACCAGCAGCGGACGGCCGGACTGCGCGATCTTCTCGAGCAGCGGCAGCATGTCCTTGATCGACGTGATCTTCTTCTCGTGGATCAGGATGAACGGGTTGTCCAGGACGCACTCCATGCGGTCCTGGTTGGTCACGAAGTGCGGCGACAGGTAGCCCTTGTCGAACTGCATGCCCTCGACCCACTTCACCTCGGTCTTGAGGCTCTTGCCCTCTTCGACGGTGATGACGCCGTCCTTGCCCACGCGCTCCATGGCGTCGGCCAGGATGTTGCCGATCTCCTCGTCGTTGTTGGCGGCGATCGAACCCACCTGGGCGATCTCCTTCTTGCCCTTCACGACGATCCTCGAGGCGCGGATCGACTCGACGACCTTGGCGACGGCCTTCTCGATGCCACGCTTCATGGCGATCGGGTTGGCACCGGCGGTCACGTTCTTGAGGCCTTCCTCGAAGATGGCCTCGGCCAGCACGGTGGCCGTGGTCGTGCCGTCACCGGCGACGTCCGAGGTCTTGGAGGCGACTTCCTTCACGAGCTGTGCGCCGAGGTTCTCGTAGCGACCCTCCAGCTCGATCTCCTTGGCGACCGTGACACCGTCCTTGGTGACGGTGGGGCTGCCGAAGGACTTCTCGATGATGACGTTGCGACCGCGCGGGCCCAGCGTCACCTTGACGGCGCGGGCGAGCTTGCGCACGCCATCGCGCATGCGTTCGCGGGCTTCCTGATCGTAGGCGATTTTCTTGACGGCCATGGTTGTAGCTCCTCTTGGTGTCCTTCAGATCATTCGATGACGGCGAGGATCTCGTCCTCACCGAGGATCAGCAGCTCTTCGCCGTCCAGCTTGATCTCGGAGCCGGCATAGGAAGAGAACAGCACGCGGTCGTTGCTCTTGACCTGCAGCGCCTGGCGCGAGCCGTTGTCGAGCAGCTTGCCCTTGCCGACGGCCACGACGACGCCTTCACGCGGCTTCTCCTTGGCGGTGTCGGGCAGGATGATGCCGCCCTTGGTCTTCTCGTCGGCCTGAACGCGCTTCACGAGCACGCGGTCGCCGAGCGGGGTCACAGTCGCAGTCTTGGTCTTGGCCATGGGATTGAGTTGGGGGGGGTGAAAACGGGAAGAAGGGGGAAGTGGGAACGGAGGACGTGCTGCTCCGCGCCACGGGGGCGCGACTCAGCGGAAGGGGTGCCTCGGGTGCCCGAGTGGGCCACCGAAGTGGTGGTGGATCAGCTGGTCGACGGACTGGCGCAGTCTCCCGAGGTCCAGCGGCTTGGGCAGGAAGGTGAACACGCCCGCCTGGATGGCGAGGTGGCTCTCCTGGTGGGTCGCTTGGCCCGACATCATGATGGCGGGCATCGGGCGGATGGCCCGGATGGCGCGCACCACGTCCACGCCGGTCATGCCCGGCAGGTGGAAGTCGAGGATCGAGAAGTCGAACCGCTGCTGCATGGCCATCTGGATGGCCTCGTTCCCGAAGGCGGTGTCGGAGACGTTCCAGCCGTGGCCCGCGAGGAACTCGCAGAGGCTCGCGCGCAGGGCGTCGTCGTCTTCCACCAGCAGGATGCGGAACGAGTTGTGCATCAGCGGATGCGTGGGTCAGTCCGTCGGCACCGTGCCGACGCAAAGGCGCGCGCGAGAGCAAGGCCTGTGCCGAACGGATGGCATCGCCGGAAGTGCCTTTGAATGAATGGCTTGCACGCGCGCACCCCAGGGAGGTCAGGGCGGCAATCCTGCCACACTGGCAGCGGAAGGGGACCGCGACCCTGCCAGATTGGCGCGGCATCGCGGGAGGGGGCCATCCGGACGCTGCGACGGGCTGGGGTGCAGCGGGAAGTGGACCGAGGCGAGGAGCGGTAGGGGCCCTGGAGCGGGCGGTGGGCTGTGGGCGGGACGATTGGGCCGCGGTCAGGGGAGCGGCCCGAGGAGTCGACTAGTCGTCTTCGTCCTCTTCTTCGTCCTCCTCCTCGTCGTCGTCGTCGTCGTCCTCGTCTTCCTCGTCCTCGTCGGGGTCTTCGTCGAGTTCTTCGTCGTCGTCGAGGTCATCCTCCTCGTCGCCTTCCTCGTCGGACTCCTCTTCGTCCTCGTCCCAGTCGTCCTCGTCCTCATCGGTCTCGGCCTCGTCCTCGTCCTCGAAGGACGCGAGGATCCGGTCCCAGTCCGCCACCTCGATCACGTTGTTGCACGCGAGGCAGGTGCTGTCGTTGTCACGCAGGTCCTCGAGCTCGTCGAGCTCCCGGTAGACCTTGCCGCATTCCCGGCACTTGACGATTTTGCCCATTGCTGGAGTTGCTTGGTGGCTCTTGGAGGCGAGAGGTCCTTCCGTAATCACGGGAACAGTGCTTGGCAACCACCTGCAAGGAAAATTGCGGAGCCATCGGACCGTTGTCGCACGGGGAGCGTGGCGCCGATGGCAGGGGCTTTTGCGTTTCAGGCAGGTGGAGGAACCTTCCGATCCATGGCTGTGCCCAAGTCCATTTACGTGATCTCCGCGATCGGATTCGCTGCCGTGCTCGTGCTCGGCTGGATGATGCAGAGCCTGGTGAAGGTCCAGCAGCAGTCGAAGTCTGCCCTCGACCCGATCCGCAACGAGATCAACCTCCTCATCGAGAAGGAGCTGACCACGCCTGCCGTGGTCGAGCAGCAGGAGGTGGACGGCAAGCGCATCGTGGTCGTCAAGCTCGATGCGAAGGAAGGCAAGCCGAGGCCGCGCCTCGCGCGCATCGCGGGCCAGGCGGCATGGCGCACGCTGTCGGGGTCCAAGACGCAGCCGGACCTGGTGCGGGTCCAGTTCCCCGGTACCGACGGCAAGCCCGAGTCGTACGAGACCACGCCACCCAAGTCGACGCAGCCGACCCCGCCGACGCAGGGACCGAGCTCCACCCCGCCCACCGAGGTGATCCCTCCGTAGTGCGTGCTGCAGTCGCGGGAATGCGACTGCAGTCTCGGGCCCGCTGTGCCGTGACCCTATCCTGACGGGGGATGCCCGTCCTCGCGTCGCTGCTGCTCGCCGTGCTCGCTCCGCAGGAGCCCGCGCACACGGCGCCCTGCAAGGTCACGGTGGTCAACCCGACTCCCGTGGTGCGCAGTGCGGTGGTCACGGCCTCGGTGCCGTTCGCACGCGGCGAGCTGCCCTGCGCCCCGGCCGCGGACGGGCGTCAACCCGTCCTCGCCGTCACCGTGGGCGAGGGAGCCGCTGCGGTGCCCGCGCCCGCTGCCGTGCTCGTGCGCTGGCCCGACGGCTCGGTGGCCGTCCTGCAGGCGCACTTCCGCACCACGGTCGACCCGATGGCGAGCCATGCCGTGGTCGTGCGCGCGCAGCTGGGAGAGCAGGGCCTCGCCCGCCCGGCCCTCGAGGTCGAGACCCTGCGGCAGCCGCACGCCAGTGGCCTGCACCAGACCCTGCCGCTGCACACCGAACTCGTCGACCCGTGGGGCCGCACCTTCACGGCTGCGCTCGTCCCCGACCCCGCTGCCGGACCCGACGGGGTCGAGCTGGACACCGGCCTGGTGCGCACGCGCCGCTTCCGTTCGCTGCACGCACTACCCGACGGCTCCACCTTGCTGGGCCTGCGCGCGTGGCTCACGACGTTCGACGGCGAGCCGCGCGGCGAACTCACGCTGCTGCTCGACAACGCCGAACTCCCCGGCCCGACGCTCGGGCCGGTGCGTTTCGGCAGCTTCAGCCTCGTCGTCGACGCACCCGACCTCGCCGCCTACCCGTTGTTCGCCCGCGAGCAGTTGCTCGTCGAACCGACCCTGCTGGGCGACCGCGGCTTCCGACAGCCGCTGCTGGGGCCCGGTCGCTCGCTCCACCTCGGCGACGGGACGGCAAAGGCCTTCCGGTTCCAGCTGCGCAGGATGGATGCGGCTGCAGACGGCGAAGCGCCTGCGGTCGACCCGCCTGCGGTGTGGGAGGCGGTGCGCCTGCACGCGTTCGCCGACCTGGACCGGGTGCGCGCGACGCGGGCCTTCGGCATCCACGGCGGTCCGTCCCCGCGCACGGAGAGCGAGCCGGACGCGAGTGGCGAGCGCTGGTCCGTGTGGCGGGCGCGCGCGCGCACGGGGCCGTTTGGCTCGTTCGGGGACCCACAGGATGCGGCTGCAGGCGGCACGCCGCGCAACGGGGACTCGATGCTGCACGAGGTGCTGCGCTGGCAGAGCCCGCGGCTGGCGGAGGCAGCAGAGGCGATGGTGCTCCAGCACCCGCTGCGCCCGACACCCACGGTTGCGCAACGGCCCATGGCCCTCGCCGAGGAGTGGCGCCGTGGCCTCGGCGTGCTGGCGCGTGCCGCGCCGCACGGCTTCGTTGCCGAGGACTACGAGCACTTCAGCGTGCTGCTCTTGTACGACTGGTACTGGCTCACCGGCGACCCGCTCGCGCGCGCCGAACTCGCACGGCTCGGCCGTGGACTGCTGGCGGTCCTGCCCGCGCAGCCGTTGCGGACCAGCCGCGGCGAGGGCTGGTGCCTGCAGTCCGGTGCGCTGGTGGCGCGCGCCACTGGCGACCGCGCCCTCGAGCAGCGCGTGCTGGACCACGCGCTGCAGGTGACCCTGCCGATGCTGTTCCGCGACGGCGGCCAGGTGCCGATCGCCCAGCCGCCGCACCCGCACGCGTTCGCGGACCAGCCCTGGGACGCGCCGTGGCAGATGGCAGCCCTCGTCCGTGGGCTAGCGGCCCTGCATGCGCAGACCGGCAACGAATCCGTGCGCGCGGCGGTGCTCCGAGTGGCCGATGCCATGGCCCGGACCTGCTGGCGCGAGGGGGAGGGCCCCTGCCACTTCGTGAGCGCCCTCGACGCGAGCCGATACACCATGGCAACGGACGCCGGGACCCAGCGTCTCGTCCACCGCATGGTGTCGGGAGCCTTCACGATCGCAGCCGAACTCGCCGAAGGCGATGCAGCCGAACTGCTGCGTCGCCGCGCCGACTGGCTGGAGCTCCGTCTGCTGCCAGCGGGATCCTCTCCCCGCACCCGTGCTGCAGCCGGATCCGACCCCTGGCTGCAGGTCCTGTTGGACCGGTCCGCGGCCAGGACGCGCTGATGGGACTTGCCGTCGTCTTCGCGTTTGCCATGGCCGAGGGCCTGCCGCCCGTGCCGGGTGCTGCAGCATGGGAGGCCCTTGGCCGCCAGTTGCCCCGTCTGCTCGTGCAGCTGCTCAACCGCGACGGCGACCGAGGCCTGAGGTTCTTCCCACTGCTCGGCACCCACGAGGGCCGTCGTGGCTTCCTGCGCGCCACCGAGCCGCTGCCGCCCGCCACGCTCGCTGTCGTCCACCGCCAGCAAGACGTGGGCCTGCTGGTCGACGGCTGGATCCGTGCCGACGGCATCCGGCTGCGCGCCCACCGTGCCGCGGACCTTGCCGAACTGCTCTGCCTCGACCTGCCGTTCGACCCGCGGGACCCGCTTGCCGTGCTGCGTCGGTGGCAGTTCGAGGTGATGGGCCTGCTCGGCCTGGAGGGCGCTCCCGCGCCGCTGCCATCGCTCGAGGGTGAGGCGTTGTCGTGGTGGATCGTCGGTCGCGACGAGGTGCTGGCCCTCGAGGCCAACCTCATGCCTGCACACGGCGACCTGTTGCGCGTGGTGCGTGAGTGCGTGGCGCGCGCACCGCACGCTCCCGAGGTCCGCCAGCTCGCACTCGACCACGGCATCAACCTGCTGCGCGCCGGGGAGCGTCCTGCGCCGATCGGCGCCCTGCTCGCCCAGCTCGCCAACGCAGCGGAAGTGCCAGCCGACTTCCACCGCAAGGCAGGCGAACTTGCCATCGGTGCCGGCGACCAGGAGCACGGTGCCGACCTGCTGCTCCGTGCCGCACATGCGATGCCGCAGGACCCTGCCCTCGTCGAGCGCACGGCAGGACTGCTCTACCGTCAGCGGCGCTACGACCAGGCTGCCAGCCTGCTGATGGCCGTGCGAGCCTGCGGGTTCGCGAGCGACCGTGCCCTGGCACAGGCCGCAGCGGTCGCGGACCGCATGGGCAACACTGCCTTGCGTGCCGAGCTGTGCGAGGAACTGCTCGTGCGCGGCGCCACCGAGCCCATCGTCGCACGCGTGCTCATCGCCTACCTGTTCGAGGTCGGCCGCACCGAGTCCGCGCTCGAGCTCTCGACCCGTGCGCTCGAGCTGGAGCCGAACAACACCACGCTCTGGCTCGAGCGTGCGCGCGGCCAGCTGCGCACCGGCGATGCTGCCTCCGCGATCGGTTCGATCGAGCGCCTGATGGCGCTAGGACCTGCACCCGAGGTGCAGCGCGAGGCCGAGCGGTTGCTGGGGGTCGCCCGTGCCCCGGACCTCCTCACCACGCTGCAGGAGGTGGAGACGGCCTTTCTTGCCGGCGACCGGACAGGCGCACTCCAGCGCGCCCGACGTCTCGTGCGCGACCGCGGTGACTGCGCCGAGAGCTGGCTCCTGCTTGGCGTCATGCGCCACCGCATGGGGCAGCACTGGCGAGCAGAGCGGTCCCTGCGTCGCGCCGTGAGCCTGCAGCCCGGCCTCGCCGAGGCGCACAACCGTCTGGGCGTGCTGTTGTTGTGCAAGGGCCGCGCTCCCGAAGGGCTCAAGTGCCTCGACCGCGCGCGGCAGCTCGCGCCCGCGAACCCGTCGATCCTGCTCCACCTCGCGCAGGCGTGCGCGATGGAAGGGCGCCACGACCAAGGTGAGCAGCACCTGCTCGACGCCGAGCGCCTGGGCGCAGACCCTGGTCTGCTGCGCACCGTGCGGCGTGATTTCTTCGGCTCGCAGGCTTAGAACGGCTGCCCCGGCAGCCCATGCACCCCGTCGACCCGCTCCTCCACTGGCGCTCGCGTTTCCCCATCACGGAGCGCACCAACTACCTGATCAGCAACTCGCTGGGCGCCATGCCGGCTGCCGCGCGTGAGTCGGTCGGACAGTTCCTCGACATGTGGGACACGCGCGGGGTACGTGCCTGGGGTGAGGGCTGGTGGGTGCTGCAGGAGCAGGTGGCCGACCTCGTGGCCAGGGTGATCGGCGTGCCAGCCGGTTCGGTGGCGATGCACCAGAACGTGGCCGTTGCACTGGAGATGGTGCTGTCCTGCTTCGACTTCACGCAGCGCAGGAACAAGATCGTCTACAGCGAGCGCAACTTCCCCAGCGACCAGTACGTGGTTGAGGCCAAGGCCAGCCGCGGCGCGCGGTTGGTACGGGTGCCCGGGGACGGCACCACGCTGGACGTGCAGCGTCTCGTGGACGCCATCGACGAGGAGACGCTCGTCGTCCAGCTGGACCACGTGCTCTTCCGCAGCGCGTACGTCGTCGACATCCACGCGGTCGTGGCCAAGGCCCGCGCCGTCGGTGCCTTCGTCGTCCTCGGCGTGTTCCACTCCGGTGGCACGCTGCCGCTCAAGCTGCACGAGTGGGGCGTCCATGCTGCCGTGGGCGGCGCGCTGAAGTACATGTGCGGTGGCCCCGGCAACTGCTTCCTCTACGTGGACCCGGACGAGCGCAAGCGGCTCACGCCCACCTTCACCGGGTGGGCCGCGCACCGGCAGCCGTTTGCCTTCTCGACGGCCGGCCAGCAGTTCCGCGAGGACGGCGGCAAGTTCGCCACCGGCACGCCCAACGTGCCCGCGCTCTACGCCGGCCGCGAGGGGATCAAGGCCATCGCCGAGATCGGCCTCGACGCGATCCGTGCCAAGAGCCAGCGGCTCACCACGCTGCTCGTGTCCGAGGCGCAGCGTGCAGGACTCGGCATCAAGTCGCCGCTCGACGCGCGCCAGCGTGGCGGGCACGTGGCCCTCGACGTGCCGTACGGCTACGAGGTCTGCCAGGTACTCGCTGCCGAGGACGTCGTGGTCGACTTCCGGCCCGAGTCGGGCCTGCGCGTGGCGCCGCACTTCTACAACACGGAGGACGAGGTGCGCAGCGCGGTCGCGCGCATCCGGTCGATCCTCGACAACCGCGAGTACGAGCGGCTGCTGGGCAAGGAGCGGAAGCCGGGATGAGGTACTGGGACGTCAGCGAGCCCATCGAGCCGCAGACCGCGGTGTTCCCCGGCGACACGCCCTTCAGCGCCGAGTGGGTCGCGCGCATGGAGCAGGGCGCGTCGTGCAACGTGAGCACGATCCGCATGTCCGTGCACCTCGGGACCCACACCGACGCGCCGCTCCACTACGACCCGCAGGGTCGCGACATGGCCTCCGTCCCGCTCGACGCCTACATGGGCCGGTGCCGCGTCGTCGACGTGCGCGGCCACGGCAAGCCTTCGCTGGTGCGCGCCGAGGACCTGACGCCCGATCTGCTCGCGGGCTGCGAGCGCATGCTGTTCCGCACCAGGGTCACACACGACCACCGTGCGTGGGACCCGGACTTCACCGCGCTCGGCCCCGAGGCTGCCGAACTGCTCGTGCGCCACGGCATCCGCCTCGTGGGCATCGACACGCCCAGCATCGACTGGTCGGGGTCCAAGGACCTCGCGGGCCACAACGTGCTGAAGAGTGGCGGCATCGCCATCCTCGAGAACCTCGACCTGTCGCAGGTGCCGGCTGGCGACCACGAACTCATCGCGCTGCCGCTCCGCATCGTCGGCAGCGACAGCAGCCCCGTGCGCGCGATCCTGCGCGAACTGCCACCCAGCGCCCGCCCATGAAGCGTCCCGTCAATCCCGCGGATCTTGCCGACCCCATCGGTTTCGCCCACGGCTGGCTCGTCGAGCACGGCGAGGCCCGCACGCTCTACCTCGCCGGCCAGTGCGGCTACGACCGTTCCGGCGCGATCGTCGAGCGCGGCGACCTCACGGGGCAGCTCGCACGCGCCATGGACAACATCGGCTGCATCCTGCGCGACGCCAACATGGCGTGGACCGACGTGGTCCAGCTCAACTTCTACGTGACCAGCCGCAACGACTACGCAGTCGCACGGCGCGAGTTCGGCAGGATCTGGAAGCAGCGCTGCGGCAGGCACTACCCCGGCATGGCGTTGTTCCAGGTGGTCTCGCTGTTCGACCCGCATGCCCTCATCGAGGTGCAGGGGATCGCCGCGTGCTGAGGCCACTCGCTGCCCTCGTGCCGCTCGCGCTCTGCGCGGCGTGCGCCAGCGACGAACTGGTCGTGACCGACACCGACTTCACGGGCACGCGCGTCGAGGTCCGGTGCCTCGGCAACGGCTTCGTCACCTACGACGGCCAGCGCATGTCGCTCGAGCG
Source organism: Planctomycetota bacterium (assembly GCA_041178545.1). Classification (GTDB taxonomy): domain Bacteria; phylum Planctomycetota; class UBA1135; order UBA1135; family UBA2386; genus JBEATZ01. The sequence continues at coordinate 19,206 of JBEGVB010000062.1, read as the reverse complement.
CTGTGTGCTCCTCCTGCGCCAGCGCATGCGCACCGACCCGCCGCCGCACCTGTGGGTGCACCTGCGGCTGCCTGACGAGGAAGTCGACTTGGGCGTACAGGTGGACCGGCTCCAGCAGGAGTTCACCCTCATGGGCGTCCGCCAGGTCCGTTTCCCCTGATCCACCCATGCATCGCCTGAGTGCCCACATCCCGCCCGACCTCGTCGTCTTCGACATCGACGGCACGCTGCACAACACGTTTGCCTGGTGGTCGCCCATCATCCGTGCTGGCCTGCAGGTCTTTGCGCAGCAGAAAGGTATCGAGATCCCGGTGCCCACGGACGAGCAGGCCGAGGCGGTGGTGGGGATGAAGGACGAGGGCGTGTGGGCCCCGTTCCTGCCCGAGGGCCACAAGCACCTGTGGCCGGAGTTGCGCAAGACGGTGGTGCCGATGGAGGTCGACGAGGTGAGCCGCGGCACCGACTACCTGTTCGAGGGCGTGCGGCCGCTGCTCCAGCACCTGCGCGGGATCGGCGTGAAGGTGGCGCTCGCCTCCAACTGCCGCTCCACCTACATGGGCGCGATGAAGCACGGGCAGCGTCTGGTGGAGATCTCCGACTGGCAGTTCTGCCTCGACTCGCCCAACGTCGAGACCAAGCGAGACATGCTGTTCGAGGCCCAGAAGGTCTCGGGCGCGCGCAAGGCCGTGATGGTGGGGGACCGGGAGCCGGACCACCATGCGGCCGAGCAGATGGGCTGGCCGTTCGTGTGGCGTCAGAACACCCGGTGCGGCATCCACCATGCCGACGTGGTCTGGTCCGGTGACCCCGACGAACTGCTGCGGGTGCTCGGGTTGCCCACCCTGCGCTGAGCGCATCGTGGCTTTCCGGCAATATTCTGGCTGCCGTCCGTAGACGCTGTTCCTCGCGAGGTGTGCATGGAATCCCTGGCCCTGCTCCTGATGGTGATCTTCGGCTTCGTGCTGGCGCGCGCCTGGCTCGACCAGCGCGACAAGCACGTGCAGGCGCGCATGCGGCTGCTGGAGCAGGCCGTTGCCAACGGCGTCACCGACCCGGGCCAGCTCGACCAGCTCGGCAGGCAGACCGTCCCCGCCAAGGTGCCGCCCCTCCATGCCTTCTCGCTGTGGGCGGGCTGGGTCTGCATGTTCGTGGGTGCAGCCCTCGTCGTGGCGGCACAGCCGGCCGGGGACGCGGACATGCAGGGCGGCGGCATCATCACGGGCGCCGTGGGTCTCGCGCTCGCCACCTTCCCGTTCGCGCTGCAGGAACTGGAAATGCGTCGCGCGCGCAGCTGATACTGGCCGCGTGCAGTTGCCCCCCGCGGACGAGCTGGAGACCAAGGCGCGCGGCCTGATGGCAGGCTGGGGCGCCGCATGCGAGCCGTTGAGCGTGGTGTGGAACCGGCGCCTGCGCACGAGCGCGGGGCGCGCGCTGCCCCGCAAGGGCCGCATCGAGCTCAACCCGGACCTCCTCGCAAGGGCGCCTGAGCGCATCGAGGCCATCCTTGCCCACGAGGCTGCTCACCTTGCCGCCTACCGGCTGCACGGACCGCGCATCCGCCCGCACGGGCGCGAGTGGGCCGAGCTGCTCCGCAGCGCCGGCCACCCCCCGCACGTCACCCACGACCTGCCGGTCGACCCGCAGAAGCGCCGTGCTCGCCGCGGCCGCTGGCTCTACCTGCGGCTCTGTGACGCCTGTGGGGCCCGCCGCATCGAACGGTCCGTGCGCTACGAGCCCTGCCACAAGTGCTCTGCAGACGGGCGGTTCCTGGTGCTGCGCGCCTCCGCCGGCCCGGTGGGCTGGGCCACGCTGCGGACGATGAGCTGGTCGGCCGTGCGCCAGCGCTGCACAATGGCGCGCCGATGAATCGCAACGCCGACATCTTCGAGGAAGTGGTGCGCCTGCGCCGCGAGGGCATCCCTGCCGCGCTCGCCACCATCGTCGGCACGCGCGGGTCGACTCCCGGCCGCACCACCATGCGCCTTCTGGTGCTGGAGGACGGCACGTTCCTCGGCACCGTCGGCGGCGGCTGCCTCGAGGCCGAGGTGTACGACACGGCGCTGCAGGTGATCGCCGACGAGCAGCCGCGCACGCTCACCTTCCGGCTGACGGAGAAGGATTCGCCCGACTCGGGTCTCATGTGCGGCGGCGAGGTCACCATCTTCGTCGAGCCCGTCACCACGCCCGTGCTCTGGGTCTTCGGCGGCGGCCACGTGAGCAAGGCGCTGTGCCAGGTTGCCGCGCTCGCAGGCTTCCGCGTCACGGTGGTGGACGACCGTGCCGACTTCGCCACCAAACAGCGTTTCCCCGAGGCTTCCGAGACGCTCTGCGCACCGCTGCCGCAGGCGGTGGCCGCCATGCCGCTGCGCGCCAACAGCTACGTCGTCGTGGTCACCCGTGGCCACAAGGAGGACGGCATCGTCCTCGAGGCGCTGGCACAGCGCTTCGTCCAGGGCGCGCGCGCACGCTTCCTCGGCATGATCGGCTCGCGCACCAAGCAGGTCGTGCTCTTCCGGCACCTGCGCGAGGCGGGCGTCAGCAACGAGTTCCTCGACACGGTGCGCACGCCCATGGGCGCGTACATCGGTGCGCGCAGCCACGAGGAGATCGCTGTCAGCGTGGTGGCCGAGCTGGTGGCCGTGCGCAGGCTCAACAGCGACCTTGCCTCCACCTGGGCCGCGAAGACCAAGAGCAAGCCGCAGAACGTGGTGAAGGACCTCTCGGTGGAGTCGGCGAAGGACGTCGACGGCGCCTGCGAGCGCTGAACCGGCGCGCTACACTGCCGTTCGTGCGACGATCCTTCCGGCCCGTGCGCGTGCTGCTGTCCTGCGTCCTGCTGCTGGCGCTGGGCATCCTGCTGCTGCGCAGTGAGCCGGATGCCGCACCGGCGACGTCGGGCGAGCCGCAGGTGCAGGTCACGGGTGCAGCTGCAGACGGTGACGGCCCGATGCCGCTCGCGCGCGATGCGGTGACCGATCCGGTGGCGCCGCTGCCGGCCTTCGTGTCCTTCGACGGCAAGAGCAACGTGGTCGCTGGCGCCCTGCAGGACGGCATCGTGCTGAGGCTTCGCACCGCGTCGGGTACGGAGCTCGAGGGCGTGCGCCTCGCTGCCGTCTGGAGCCGCCTCAGCGAGGCCGATGGCTGGCTGTACTTCCGCGACGAGGGAACGACCGATGCGCGTGGCGCACTGCGCACCTCGATCCCCGCCGACGTCGTGCGTCGCGGCGACCTCGACCGCATCGAGGCCGACGTGCCCGGGTTCGGGTCGATGGAGCACCGCGGCGGGTTCTTCCTCACCGCCGAGTCGCCCCACGCGGTGGTGCTCGTGGTGCCCGAGGTGGCGCGTCTCACCGTGCGCGTCACGGACGAGGGCGGTGCACCGTTGGCCGGTGCGTCCGTGCGGGTGGATCCCGAACCCGTGCTCGGTGGCCCGGGCGAGCACGTGCTGGTGAAGGACCATGCCATCGTGGTCACCAGCGACGCGAAGGGCACGGCCACGATGGAGGTGCCGGCTGGGCGCTGCTCGGTCTACGCCGAGTGCGATGACCACACGTGCCCCTACGAACTGCAGTGCAACCTGCCTGCTGGGCCCTGCGAGGTGCACGTCGTGGCCCGGCCTGCTGCGCCTCGCACGGTGACGGTGCGCGTCGAGTTGCCGCCAGGCATCGACAGCAAGGTCGAGGTGCGTGCCGAGACCAGTGCGGTCCCGGCCCTGCCCGCACAACCGAACGTGGCGTGGGTGAGCGGCGACCGCCGCACGTTCCGCGCCGACGAGGTCGGTCCCCGCACCTACCGCTGCGAGGTCGACGGATCCACCTGGCACCTCGCTGTCGAGGCCGAGGGTTGTGCGCCCTGGTCGCGGTGGGTCGAGCCCGACGAGCGCGAGGTGACCGTGGTGCTCGCGCACGACGAGCGCTTCCGCTTGCGGCTGCACGTCACGCTGCCGGATGGATCGGATGCCAAGGGCTTCAACCTGTTCCTCCATGAGCAGGCCGATGCGGGCAGGGAACTGCTACGCAACCGCTTCACCGGCGGTCGCCACGACCTCGTGCTCGACGCGGGACCGCCCTGCATGGTGCAGGTCGCGGTGGAGGGACATGCACCCGTGTTCCTCGGGCCCTTCGACCGCACCGGCGGCACGCGCGACGTGACGGTTGCGCTCGTCCCACCCGGCACCGTACGCGGGACGCTGCTCGATGCCGCGGGCAAGCCGATCCTTGGCACCGTGCGCCTGTACCGTCCCGCAGGCACCTTGGCCCAGCTCGACCCGGCTGCGCCAGCGATCCTCGCCACCTCCTTCCCCAGCGACGTCGTCTCCACCTCGGAGGAAGGCTCGTTCGAGCTCCGCACCGTGGGCGCGGGTTTGCACCGCATCGAGGCCACACCGGAAGGTCTCGACCTCCCGGCCGCGGCGCTCGTGCGCGCCGGCGACAGCGTGGTGCTGCGCAGCGGCGAGGGCATCGCCGACCGCGTGGTGGTGCAGGGCACGGTGGTGGACCCAGAGACGCGCGCGCCACTCGCCTCCATGGTCGTCGAGGGCGCCGGCATCACCGATGCCCAGGGCCGCTTCACCACGGGGCCATTGCCGCTGGGTGCGGAGTTCGCGGTGCACGGGCCGGGGCGCATGCACGAACTGGTCTCGCTGCAGGGCGTGCCGCCCGGCGTGCATCGCAGGGTGGTCGAACTCGCGCGCAGCGTGCCGCGCTTCGTCCGCCTCGTCGACGGACAGGGACGACCAATCGAGGACGCCGAGATCCGCGTCGAGCGGCCCGCCAAGGGGGGGCGCTTCCGCATGCTCCTCACGCACACGGGCATGCAGGAGAGCGCCGAGGTCACCACCGATGCGAACGGGCGCGCCGACCTGCTCGGGTTGCCTGCCGGCCCGCACGTGCTGCGCGTGCAGCGCCACGAGCGCGGTGCCTCCGGCTTCCTCCTCGTCGACGACGCCGCCGTGAAGACGATCGCGCTGCCTGCCGACGCGGGCGTGCGCGCGGTGGCCGAGCTGCGCTGGTGAGCGAGACGCACGTTTGCCTGTCGACTCGGTCCTCGCCGATGCCGACAATGCCGACACCATGGCCCACGACTCCACACCGCTGCGCTTCGTCCTCGTCCCCAAGGTCGCCCACCCGTGGTACGAGGAGGTGCACCGCGGCGCGCGCGAACAGGCGCAGTTCCTCGAGAAACAGACCGGCCGCAAGATCGTCGTCGAGCACCGGCCGCCCTCGGTCGCTGGAGTCGCCGAGCAGGATGCGATGCTTGCGGCGGTCCTGGCGACTGCGCCTGCAGGCATCGCGCTCGACCCCGTCGACACGCTCGCGCACCTGCCTGCCCTGGCCGTCGCAAGGCAACGCAGCATCCCGGTGCTGGTGTTCGACGCACCGTCCTCCAACCCGAACGTCTGCAGCGTGGGCAACGACTTCGCCGAGCAGGGCGCCATGGCGGCCCGGCGCCTCGTCCAGCGCATCGGTGGGTCCGGCAAGGTCGCCGTCATGCAGGGCGTACCCACCGCACCCAACCACCGCGAGCGCCACCGGGCCCAGCTGCGCGTGCTGCAGGAGCACCCGGCCATCACCGTCGTCGACGGTGGCACCGACAACGACGACATCCCAACCGCCAAGCAACAGGCCGCAGCGGTGCTTGCCGCCCACCAGGACCTTGTGGGCTACCTGTGCTGCGACGCGTCCGGACCGATCGGCATCGCTGCTGCGATCCGCGAGGCCGGCAGGGTGGGCAAGGTCACCTTCGTGAGCATGGACGGCATCGAGCCGATCCTGCGCGAGGTCAAGGCAGGGGTGATCGACGCCTCGGCGGCCACCATCCCCGACCTGCAGGGTTCCATGGCACTGCTCATGCTGTGGCAGGCCTCGCAGGGGATGCGCATCCCCCAGAAGATCGACACGGGCATCGACCTCATCACCGCCGACAACGTCGACCGCTTCCTCGCAGCCGTGCGGGGTCCTGCACCGCGCTAGTCCCGCCGGATGCAGCCCAGCGTGCTCTTTCGCGGCGCCACCGAGGCATCGTCGCCGTCGAGTTCGTCCGGGCTCGTCTCCAGCAACAGGTGGTAGGTGCAGTGGTGGTCGGACCTGCCGGTCTGGTCGAGCCACGTGTACAGCGCGGGCAGCAGCCGCAGGTACTCGTCGAACATCGCCTCCACGTTGCGCGCCGTTGCGCTCGTCACGTGCACGATCTTGACCAGCGCGCACCCGTGGGGCCCCGGCACGTGGAAGGCCGCTGCCAGGTGGGCCTGCCCGACGCGCCCGTCCGCCTCGGGGTCAGGCACGAGTTCGAGCCCTGCCCACTCGAGGCTGTCCTTGAGGCTCGACCGCATGATGCGGCGCAGCAGGGCCCGCGCAGCCAAGGGGTCGCGGCACCGGGAGAGGAACTGGCGTTGGAGGTGTTCGATCATGGTGGTCCCACCTCCATGTGCACCGGCAGGGGCAGGCCTCGTCCCGGTACGGCAGGCCGTCCCGCCGGTGCCACACCCCGTGAACCCCGCCCGCCCCCTTCTCGTTGTCCTCCGCCGGGGGCGCTGGCATGATCCCCACCCCGATTGCGGGCTCGCCCGGCCCAGAACCCCTCCGACCGCCATGAAAGCCATCCTCCCCGGCCTGCTGTTCGTCCTCGCTGCACCCCTGTTCGCCCAGGAGGACAAGGTGACCCTCACCTCCGGCGAGGTGCTCGACGGCTGCAAGGTCCAGAGCTTCGACATCCGCGAGCTGAAGTACGTGCCCAAGAACGGCGGCGCGACCTCGGTGGGCACGGACCGCGTGGCCAAGGTCGAGCTGGCGAAGTTCGCCGACACCTACCGTCGCGGTGTGTCGTCCAAGGACGGCAACCTCTACATGCCCGTGGCCCGCGACCTCGTGGGCGACAAGAACGTCCTCATGGCGCAGCTGGGCTTCGTGGCCGCTGCCAACGCCTACCTCGATGCCGGCATGGAGGCAGAGGCCTTTGGCGCGCTCGACGAGCTGCAGAAGGCGATCCCCGAGGCCGGCACCGTGGCCGACGTCTACCGCCTCAAGTTCGAGACCTACGCCGGGCGCGGTCCGCGCGGCGGCCAGAACGCCATGGCCGTGGCCAAGAAGTACCAGGCCGACGCCACGACCGGCGCCTGGCCCCAAGGCCTGCAGGTCGAGGCCGAGTTCCTCGTGGCCCTCGCCGGGGCGCTGGAGGGATCGCTGCAGAAGCCGGCCTTCCAGTCCAAGCTGCGCGAGATCGTGGCCCGCGCTGCGGGTTCGTTCCCGCTTGTCGCCAACCGCGCCAACGTGCAGCTGGCCAACAGCCTGCGCGAGACCAAGGACCTGGAGGGTGCCCGCGCCATCTACACCGACCTGATGGGCAAGGAGTCGGTGGACGACAACACGCTGGCCGGTGCCTACCTGGGCCTCGGCATGCTGGACCTCGAGTCCGGCGACGCGAGCAAGAAGGAGGTCTTCAAGGAGGCCCTCCTCAAGTTCCTGCGCGTGCGCGTCGTCACCAAGGACAGCTGGCCCAGCCTGCAGGCCGAGGCGCTGTACCACGCCATCCTCGCGGCCGACAAGTGGGGCGGCGAGGACTCGCGCCTGATCAGCGGTCGCTGCCGCTACATCCTGATGAACGAGTACCCCAACAGCGAGTGGGCCGAGCGCGCCAAGAACAAGTGATGCGCGCGGGGCTGCAGTGACCGAACCCGGCGCAGCCCCTGCCCCGGCCGCAGCGCGGCCGCCCGCGCCAGACCTCGCGGCGCCGCCGGGACGGCTCAACAACCTGCTGTTCTGGCTCTTCTGGGCCACCTTCGGCATCGCCGCACGACTGTGGTTCCGTGTGCGTGTCGAGGGGCGACCGCCGCTGCAGGGTGCCCTGGTGCTGGCCCCAAACCACACCTCCTACCTCGACCCCATCCTGCTCGGCGCCGTGCTGCGCCGCCGCGTCACCTTCCTGATGACCGAGGTGATCTGGCGCTCGCCGCTGATGGGGTGGTTCTACCGCTGGAACAAGGCGATCCCGGTGTCGGTGCGCAACGGCAACCGCGAGGCCCTGCGTGCGGCACGGTCGGTGCTGGAGCAGGGACGCGTGCTCGGCATCTTCCCCGAGGGCGGCATCAGCCGGGACGGAGGCCTGCTCCTTGGCAACCCTGGTGCCGTCAGTCTCGTGCTCGCAGCAGGCGCGCCCATCCTCCCCGTGGGCATCGAGGGCGCCCACGCTGCGTTCCCGGTGGGTGCGTGGTTCCCGCGCCCGCGCCGCATCACGATCCGCTTCGGCGCGCCGATCCTGCCGGCAGAACTCGAGGCGGCCGCCCCGGACCGCAAGACGCGGCTGCAGGCGGCCACCACGCTGATCATGCAGCGCATCGCCCGGCTCAACGGCACCAGCGCACGCGAGGACGAGCTGGCCGCGCCCAAGTCGGCAGGCTGACGATTCCGCGGACCCGAGTGTCCGTTCTCGCCGCTCCCGTTCCCCTCCAGTTGCAGGCGTCCCACCGACCGTCGCACCGCAAGGGCGGTGGTGAGGATGTCGGATGCACGAGTCGAGGCAGAGGCAGAGCGGGTCACGGCCGAGGTGCTGCGGTTCCTGCAGCGCTGGAAGGACCCGCTCACGGAGACGCGCAGGGAGGACTTCGCGCAGGAGGCGGCGTGGACCTCGATCCGCCTGCTGCCCCGCCTGCGCGACCCCTCGCGCGTGGGGGCGGTGGCCCGCACGGTGGCGCGGAGGCTTCGCGCACACGCATTTGCGGAGGAGAAGCGGCTGCGCGAGGCACGCGAGCAGCGTGCGCGGTCGTGGTGGGTGCACGGGTCGCACCGCACCAGCACGGTCCGTGAGGACGAGCCGTCCTTCCGGTTGCGCGGCGTGCCGGTGGAGCGCGCGTGGGTGGTCGAGCAGCTGCCGCAGGCGCTGGCAGGCCTCGCACCGCACCACCGCGCGATGCTCGTCGGCTTCTACGACGGCACGGCTCCGGCCGAGCTGGCGCGAAGTGCAGGCATCCGTGTCGACCTCGTGAAGTCGCGGCTCCACCGGAGCCGCAACCAGTTGCGCAAGATCCTCGAGCAGGAGGCACGTCGTGCCGGACTGCTCGACCCCTGAGCCGTTGCACGGTGCAGCGGTTCACCAACCAGAAAGGAAGCAGAAGATGATGACGAAGATGAAGATCGGGTGGGCGCTCGTCCTGTTGGTCTCGTTCCAGCTCGGCTGGCTCCAGCCCGCGTCGGCACAGGACCCTGCAGGCAGGCCTGCAGTGGTGGAGGCATCGGCAAAGAAGCCGTCGCGGCCCGCAGCCAGCAGTGCGGCGCGCGAGGCGCTGCGCGGCGCCAAGGCACTGGAGGAGCAGGTGAAGGGCAAGAAGGATGCCGAGCGGCTGGCAGCGCTCGAGCAGGCAGCAAGGGCCTACGAGAAGGTGGCCCTGGACTTCGCTGCCGAGCCGACGGTGGCTGCGGGTGCGCGCTTCAGCGAGGCGGACCTGTGGCGTCGCCACGGCAGCCTTGCACTTGCCGAGCAGTCGTTCCTGGCGGCAGCCACCCTCGATGCCGCACGCTTTGGCCAGCGCGGCACGCTGGAGGCCGCCGACATGCAGCGACGCCAGAAGAAGCTGGAGGCGGCGCTGCAGGGCTATGCAGCAGCTGCTGCCCTGGATCCAGCGTCAAGCCGGGCCCACGACGCACGGCTGTGGCAGGCCCGACTGCTGCAGGAGATGGGGCGCAACGAGGAGGCGCTGGAGCAGTTCCGTGCCGCGCTGGAGTCGGCGGAGAAGCCGCGCCTCGTCATCGAGGCTGCCAACTTCCTCGCCCGCGCCCTTGTCGAGAAGGGTGACCTTGATGGGGCTTCGCGCGCCATCGGCCAGGCCGAGGAGGCGGTGCAGGGCGCCGGCGAGGACGATGCTGCAGAGGGCCAGCGGTTGCGCAAGCTGCTGGAGGAGATGACCAGCCGCCGCGCGCTGCAGCGGGCCCGCGACAAGCAGACGGGTGCCGCCAAGGACGCCCAGCAGCTCGAGGCCGCCCAGAAGGCAGGCGGCAGCACGTCGAAGTGACCCGGCCTGCGCCGCTGCTCAGCGGATGCCGATGCCGTAGTACTCGAAGCCCTGCGCGCGGACGCGCGCGGGGTCCCAGATGTTGCGGCCGTCGAACAGCACGCGGCCCTTGAGCAGCGGCTTGATCTCCTCGAGGTCGAGGTGGCGGAACTCGCTCCACTCGGTCACGAGGATCAGCGCGTCGGCGCCCTTGCAGGCATCGAGTGCGTTGTCGGCATAGGTGATCGCGTCACCGATCATGCGCTTGGTCTCCTTCATCGCCTCCGGGTCGAAGGCGGTGACGGTGGCACCTGCGGCACGCAGGCCCTCGACCACCACGAGGCTCGGTGCCTCGCGCATGTCGTCGGTCTTGGGCTTGAAGGCCAGGCCCCACAGCGCGAAGTGCTTGCCCTTCAGGTCCTTGCCGAAGTGCTTGAACACCTTCTGCACCAGCAGGTGCTTCTGTTCCTCGTTGACCTCTTCCACGGCAGGAACGATGTGCGGCTGGTAGCCGTGCTCCTTCGCGGTCTGCACGAGGGCACGCACGTCCTTGGGGAAGCACGAGCCGCCGTAGCCGACGCCGGCGAAGAGGAAGGGGAAGCCGATGCGCGCGTCGGTGCCGATGCCCTTGCGCACGTGGTTGACGTCTGCGCCTACCACCTCGCAGATCCGCGCCATCTCGTTCATGAACGAGATGCGGGTGGCGAGCATGGCGTTGGCTGCGTACTTGGTCATCTCGGCGGAGGCCGGGTCCATGCACAGCAGCGGCTTGCCGGTGCGCAGGTAGGGGCTGTACAGCTCCTCCATCACCTTGCGTGCTGCCTCGGTCTCACAGCCGATGACCACGCGGTCGGGCTTGGTGAAGTCCTCGATGGCGGCGCCCTCCTTGAGGAACTCGGGGTTGCTCACCACGTCGAAGTCGATCTTGGTCTTGGCGGCGATGCGCGCGCGCACCTTCTTGTTGGTGCCCACCGGCACGGTGCTCTTGAGCACCACCGTCTTGGGGCTCTCCATGTGGGTGCCGATGGAGTCGGCCACCGCCAGCACGTAGCGCAGGTCGGCGCTGCCGTCCTCGCCGGGGGGCGTGCCAACCGCGATGAAGATCACCGAGGCCTTCTTGATGGCCGTCGCCACGTCGGTGCTGAACAGCAGCCGGCCCTCCTCGACGTTGCGCTTGATCAGCTCTTCGAGGCCGGGCTCGTAGATCGGGACCTCGCCCGCCTGGAGGCGCGCGATCTTCTTCTCGTCCACGTCGACGCAATAGATCTTGTTGCCCGTGTCGGCGAAGCAGGTGCCGACCACGAGGCCCACATAACCGGAACCAATGACAGCGATCTTCATGTTCGTGTACCCAGAACGTAGCTGGGGTCTGCTGGATGGGAACCCGGTCGTCGGCATTTGGGACGGTGGCCTTGAGCGATTTCCCCATGGCATCGTGCCCAGCGTCGCGCGACGTCCGACCAACTCGGACGAGCTCGGCCGGGAGTCCGGTCGGGCCACTCGCTATGCTCCGCCGCCCATGGCCGCACGAACCCTCGCCTGCTCCGTCCTCGCCCTGCTGGCTGCATGCGTCGGGCCCGGCGAGGAGCGTCACCCGAAGAACGTCGAGAACACGCTCGCGACCACGTCGCCGCCCGAGGACTTCGAGCGGCCTACTTGGGTCCGGGAGTCGGCCAGGGTCGGCGCTGCTGCGGGCGGCCTGTTGGGTGGCGTGATCGCGATCGGCATCCTGCCGGTCACCTACCCCATCAGCCTTGCCACCGAGGACCACCAGTCCGATGACGCGCGCATGGACTTCCTGCTGTTCCCGATGGTGGGGGGTGCCTCGATGGGACACGTGCTGGTGGGCGCCCCGCTCGACAGCCTCGACCTCGTCTTCCGCCGCGTGTGGGTCGGTGAGGAGCAGCCCGCGCAGGACTACCAGCTGGTGGAGATGAAGCCGCCGGTCGCTGCCGAGCCTGCCCCCGAGGCTCCGGCTGAGCCGATCACCCCGCCACAGCCTTCGGAACCTGTCATCGAGGAACAGGTCAGGAAGAAGGGCTGAGGCGCAGGACGCGCAGCCCCCGCGCTCACTTGCCGTGGGCCGGGTTCGGCTGCGGCATCGCTGCGTCGATGTCCTCGAGGTAGGCGTCGAGTCGCTTCTTCAGGTCTGCGACCCGCTTGGGCTCCTCGCGCGCGAGGTCGCGCCGCTCCCCCGGGTCCTTCGCGAGGTCGAAGAGCTGCAGCTTGTCGTCCTCGTGGAGCCACACGAGCTTGTGGTCGCCGAGCCAGATCGCGCTCGCGGGCGGACTGCCCAGGTCGTAGTGCGGGAAGTGGACCACGAACTCCTCGTGCGGCCGCTGCACGGTGCCCTTCGCAGGGTCCTTCCACACGGCAGCGAGGCTGCCGCCCTCGATGCCGGACGGCATGCGCTGCACGCCGGCGAGGTCGGCAAGGGTGGGCAGCAGGTCGGCCCCGCTCGCGAGCACGCGTGCCTGCGATCCCTTGGGGATGCCGGGGCCGCGCACCAGGAACGGGACGCGCACGCCGCCCTCCATCACGCTGCCCTTGCCGCCCTGCAGCGGCAGGTTGGAGTTGCGGCCGGCCATGCCGTGGTCCGTCGAGAACACCACGTAGGTGCTGTCGGCGATGCCGAGCTCGTCGAGTGCCGCGAGGATGCGGCCGAGGTTCGCGTCCACGTCTGCGAGGATGCCAGCCTGCCACGCGGTCTTGCCGCGCATGCCGCGCAGCTGGGCCGCCAGCGCCTGCCGCGTCTCCGCGCGCACCTCGTCCTCGCTGCCACCGCCGTAGTGGGAGAGCTGCAGGTAGAAGGGTTTGCCTGCTGCCACCTGGGCACGCATGAACTCGATGCCGCGGTCGGTGATGGCAGTGCCTTGTTCGGGGTTGGGCTTGGGGTCGCGACCGGGGCCCTGGTTGGTGTTGGCGCCGTCGTCGAGGTCGAACCCGTGGTTGCCGGGGGCGAGGCGACCGACGTGCCACTTGCCGAGGTGCGCGGTCGCGTAGCCAGCTTCCTTGAGCACCGAGGCGATGGTGGGAAGGTTGCGAGGCAGCTGGCTCACGCTGCTGGGGGGCAGCAACTTGGTCGTGGGCCCGGTCCCCTCCGCTGCGGGCTCGGGCTCGCCCTGACCACCCCTCCGCCGGCCACCGCCGCCCCCCGTTGCCTGTGCACCGCCGCGCCGCTCCGACCCGCTCTCGTTCACGTAGGTCATGTGCAGCTTGGCCGCACCGATGCCGGTGAGCAGGGTTGCGCGGGCAGGCGTGCAGCGTGGCGCGGACACGTAGAAGGAGGGCATCCGCATGCCCTCTGCCGCCAGCTTCTCGAGGCTGGGCGTCAGGCCGGCATCGGACTTGGCCTCGGGCATCCGGTCGTCCAGCGCCACCGACAGGCTGTTCCATCCCGCGCCCGTGCCCTCTGCCAGCAGGAACACGAAGTTGGGCCTGCTGGCGCGGCTTGCGGTGGTGCGCGGCGTCGCGGCAGCGGGATCCTGGGCTGGAAGGGCGGTTGGGACGGCGAGGCCGCACAGGGCGGCGAGGCAGGCGAGGCGCAGCATGGGGCGCCCGTTACGACAACCACTGGGCGGTCCCACGGCACTCACCGCGTGGACTCGACCCACTCGGCAAGCCGCGCTGCGGAGGGCCGGTCGGCGGTGTTCTCCACGCTCTCCGCCACGTACGCGTGGCGCACGATGCCCTCGCGGTCCAGGACGAAGGAGGCCGGGCGTGCGAGGTTGCCCTGCAGTCCCAGTGCCTTGGCGAGCTGGAGGTCCGGGTCGTACACCAACCGGTAGGGGGGAGCCGCGTCGCCGAACTCGCTGCTGCAGGCGCTCTGGAACGCGGCCATGCGGCTCCGCGTGCCGGGGAACATCACCACCACCTCGCAGTCCAGCTCGCGCCAACGCTTGGCGAGCGGCGCCAGCTCGGCGGTCTGCGCGAAGCAGTAGACACAGACTTGCGACGTGAATCCGCGCAGCACCACGAACAGCACGCGCTTGCCGCGAAGGCTCGCGAGGTCGAGTCGCGTGCCGTCGGCTGCTGGGAACTCGGTGACCGGCAGCTGCGCCCCGACGATGCGCCCTGCGAGCGGTGCGTCGCCCTTGCCCAGCGTGGTCGCTCCGGCGCCGCTGCCGTAGCGATCGGCTGCGCCCGACCGGCGTGGCAGCCTGCCGTCGCGGTAGTAGCGGCGGAAGACCTCGAGTTCCTCGCGCTCGCGCGCAGTCCACTCGCCCGGGTCCGTGGGCGCCTCCTCGCGAGGCTGCGGCTCGGCGACCACGGCGGCCACGGGTGCCTGCGGCACGACGGGTACCGGCACGACCTCGCGCGGGCTCGCAAGCTCTTCGAGCCAGCGTGCAGCCACGGCCAGCGGGTTCTCGCGGTCGGCAACCTCGGCCTCGCTCCACGTGCGGTCCCAAGGCGCGCGCGGTTCGTGGGTCGCGTCCACCGGGACCAGCGCACCCGCCTGCTGAACCTGCCAGGTGCCCACGCAGCGCGTGCCCTCGACCTGCCCTCGCGCCAGCACGGTCCCGTCGGCGCGCCACACCACGAGCTCGCCGCGTGGCTCACCGCGATCGAACACCACGAAGGCACGAGGCGTGCCGTTGCGGTGCCGGCTCAGCCACGGCCCGTGGGCCGCGCCATCGCGCACGAAGCCCTCGCGCCGCAAGGCCCCTTCGTCCCAACTCTCGCTCGCGTGCTCGGTGCCCCCAGGCAGCGGGTACTGCAGCTTCGTCTCGGTGCCGCTCGCGTCCCACTGGCTCCACACCCCCACGGGCCTGTCGTCGAGCCAGCTGCCTCGGCTCACGGGCCTGCCTGCCGCATCGAACTGCTCCCAGCGCAGCATGCGCTGGCCCTCGACGTACACGCCGCGCTGGGCCACGGCCCCGTTGTCGTGCCCGTGCACCCACGGCCCGTGCTCACGGCCGTCCACGAACTCGCCGCTGCACTGCAGCGCACCATTCGGGTGCCAGAACTCCCACAGCCCCACCTGTCGTGCGCCTGCATACGCGCCGCGCATGTGCAGTGCGCCGCTCGGGTGCCAGTGGGTCCAGCTGCCGTCGCGCACGTCCCGCGTGTAGCTGCCGCGCGCGCTCACCGTGCCGTTCTGGTGCCAGAAGGTCCACTCGCCCTCCTGCATCCCGTCCACCAGCGTGCCGGCGCCGGCCTTGCTGCCGTCCGGACGCAGCTCCATGTGCTGCCGCGGACCGGACGCACAGCCGGAGGCCGCGACTCCGGCGGCGATCGCAAGCATCAGGATCCGTATGCTCGTGCCCATGGGAACGACCCGTGTCCTCGTTGGTGCAGCCCTCATGCTCACAGCACCAGCCTGCGTGTTCCAGAACGAAGACCAGGCCATCCTCGACGTGAACGCCAACTTCGCGTCGGCCTACGTCTTCCGCGGCCAGACCATGACCGAGAAGGCCGTGTTCCAGCCCGATGCCCGCGCAAGCATCCCCACAGTCATCGCCGGCAACGCCAACTTCGGCGCCTTTGCCAACGTCGACCTCACCGACGAGGTGGGGGACGCCTGGTTCGACCCGGGGCACAGCGGTGAGGCCACCGAGTTCGACCTCATTGCCTCGTACAGCCGCGACGTGGGCCCCGTGACGCTCGAGGCCGGTGCGCAGTACTACAACTGGCCCAACCACGCGTACTTCCCCTTCCAGCCGTTCGACTCCACCACGGAGGCGTTCGCGAGCGCGGGCACCAAGGTGCTGGGCGTGAAGCCCTCGGTGACCGCCTTCTACGACGTCGACGAGGTGCCGGGCGCCGTCTACGTGCGCGGCGAGGTCAATGCCGAGGTCAAGATCACCAAAGGCTGGTGGTTCGAGCCCGGCGTGTGGCTCGGCTGGTCCGACGACGAGCACTCGGAGTGGCTCTACCGCAAGTCCACCACGGGGTTCAGCGACGCGGGTGCTCGGCTGCAGGTTGCCCACGACCTGACGCCGCTCACGACGTTGCGCGTGGGGGTGCACGCCAGCACCATCGTCGACGAGACCATGCGCGACTGGTTCGTGGGGGCCAAGCCGGATCCCGACGTGTTCTGGTTCACCGCCGGGATCTCGTTCGCGTTCTGACGCGGCGGTCCCTCACCCAGCCCACCGACCTCATGGTGAACAACCTGCAGGCCTTCCTTGCCGGCTGGGACAAGGGCCACATCGACGCGGACGAACTGCTCCGCAGCGCGGAAGCAGCCTTCCCCTCTGCCTCGCGCGAGGACCTGATTGCGGCAGTCGAGGCGGTGGCGCGCAGCTCGTTCTCGCCCGCCAGTTCCTGTGCAGCTGCTGCGCTTTGCCGCATGCACGGGCTCGGTGACCCGCTCGAGACCGCGTTCGAGCTGCACAACCGGTCTGCGGACCTGCTCACCGAGCCGCAGTGGTTCCTCGCCATCGTCGGCTACGGCTACAACTGGATCTGCAACGCAGGCCTCGTCTGCTGTTACCTCGACTTCGGCGACCGACAGTTCGCCGACCGGATCCGGGTCCACGAGGCCATCCGGGCCCACGCGGCTGCACAGGTCCTCCGCGAGGCGGACCTGCTCTTCGGGCCGGAGGGCCCGCCGGCCACGCAGTCCGAGCGGCAGGCGCGGACCAGCGACGCGGTCTGGGCGGGCATGAAGCAGCTCTCGCCACGGTTCTGGGCCTGCGGCGACGAGATCTTCACCCGCGCCTACCTCTACGCCCTCGAACACCCCGGAGACTTCGCCGGACCGGGCCGCGGTCGCAGCTGAGTTCGTGCGCGGCCGCAGCTGCGCTCACCTGCCGACCAACTGCCACTCCCGCAGCACGCCGACGCCGCGGTCCACCTCGGCCCGCAGCCGGCTCGGGTTCACTGCTGCGCCCCACTCCTCGGCCACTGCGAGGTCAAAGCCCTCGCCCGCGCCTGCAAGACTGCCGCGCAGCCGCGTGCCGTCCCAGTCGAGGGTGAAGCGCAACGGGTCGGACTCGGGGTACGCGCCGCGGCTGCGCAGCAGCTCTTTCGTCGTGGACCAGCTGCCGTTGCCGTCCCGCGTCGCGCAGGCGACCACGGCATCGAACTCCACCTCGGTGCCCGGGCGCGGTCCGACGCGCAGCTCGACGCGCCGATCCGGGCCGAACTCCAGTGCCAGCACGACGGCAGCCACCGGCACGCGCGGCTCGTCGGCAGACACGTAGCGGAAGCGCGGCTCGATGCCGCCCTGCAGCACGAAGGTGCCGCGTGGCAACGCGCGGTCGGCTGTGGTCGCGTTGCGCGGCGCGTTGGCGAGCACGCTGCGTCCACCCTCTGCCAGTTGCCAGCGCGCAGGATCGGTGCACTGCCAGCCCGCCATCGCCGTGGCCTCGTCCGTGCCGAACAGCTCCAGCACGGAACCAGGCGCCAGATCGTTGGCAACCACTGCAGCGGGCGCTGCAGCAGTCTGTGCCTGCGGTTGCGTTGGCGCCAACGTTTCATTCGCCGGCGCATGGGTGAGCAACCACCAAGCGGCAAACACGGCGGTGCCCAGTGCCAATGCGACTGCAGCCGTCACGGCAGGACCTCGACGCGAGGCGATGTGCCCCGCCTTCGTTCGTATCGCCAGCGCACGCAATGCAACCGCGACCTCTTGGTGGGTCTGCGGCCGGTCCGCCGGGTCTGCCGCGAGCATCCGGGCCACCAACTGCGACACTGGCTCGGGCACGCCACCCAACGCCAGGCGGATCCCCGACCCGCGCATGGCGGCCTTGCTCCGCAAGAGGTCGGTGAGCGTCTTCTGTGGAAAGGCTGGCCTGCCCGACAGCGCATGGTGCAGCACGCAACCGAGGCCGTAGACGTCGGCACGGAGGTCCACGCTCTCCGGGTCGTCGAACTGCTCCGGCGCCATGGTGGCAGGAGTGCCCACCACGGCACCCGTGGTGGTGAGCCCCACCATGCCGTGGCCCTTGTCGGTGGGCCGCGCGAGCCCCAGGTCCACGAGTTGTGGCATGAACGGGAACCGCTGGCCGGGTCCAGCGTGTTGCATGGGCTTCAGCAGCACGTTCTCGGGCTTCACGTCGCGGTGGACCAACCCGTTGTCGTGCGCGTAGGCGAGGGCCTCGGCCATCGCAATGCCGAGCTGCAGTGCCGCGTCGAGAGGCAGCGCCCCGTGCTGCGCAACCCATGCGCCGAGGTGGGGGCCGTCGACGAACTCCATCACCATGTAACAGTCACCACGATCGTTGGTGCCGGCATGGTGGCACGTGACGATGTGGGGGTGCCGCAGGCCGGCGAGCATCCGCGCCTCCCGGCGGAAGCGTTCCACGAACGAGCCGGTGCGCAGGTCGGAGTCCAGCACCTTCACCGCCACGGTGCGGTCCAGGTACGACTGCCTGCCGCGGAACACGAACCCCTGTCCGCCGCGGCCCAGCAACCGGTCGAGCTCGACGTCCGGGATGCTGGGCCACGTGGTCCGGTCGTCGGCCACCGGGCCGCGCGGCTTGGCAGCGGGGTTCGTGGCGCGTGAGCGAAGCAAGCGCTCCAGCAGTTCCCTCGCGGCAGCCATGCCCTGCGCGTCCCCGCCGAACCTGCGTGCCAGCTCTGCGCCCGGGTCCGCGGTCTCCATGCACTGCAGAACCAACCGCTCAAGGTCGTCGGAGCCGGCCGGTCCCTGCGTGGAGGCATCCATCGAGACTGTCAGTGTATGAGCCCACGGATGCGCTACACCAGAATCAGTGGGGCGCGGTCCTGTCTGGGGCCAGTGCCCATTCGTCCAGTCGAGCATGTCTGGGCCACGGCAACCGCCTTGGGACCCACGACGTCCATGCCGTTGGGGTATCCTTGGACCCGGCGCTTGACCATCGGACTCGACTCCTTGTCTCGGGTTCGCCGTGCTGGCGCTCCTTTCGTTCCACCCAACCCGGAGACGTTTCCATGCAACGGTTGCTGCTCACCCTGTCACTTGCGGTCCTCGCCGCGCCGGCGGTTGCCCAACTCCAGATCGTCGTGCCCAACGGCTACGGCGCCATCCCGGGGAACTCCAACAACGCATTCCCTTGGAACCGCGGCACCGCAAGCATGCGCTTCCAGCAGATCTACGACAGCAGCAACTTCACGCTGCAGAACGTCAGCCAGCCGGTGCTCATCACGGGCATGAAGTTCCGGCCATACCCCGGCGCGACGACGACCTGGGCTGGCGGCACCTACCCCAACATCCGCATCGACATGGGCTACGCGGCCAGCGACTACCTCGCGGCCTCGGCCACCTTCGCCAGCAACCTGGCCGCAGGTTCGCAGAC